>DASQHL010000161.1:0-11411 GCA_035632115.1 Dehalococcoidia bacterium
GCTCTTCGGCACCGACGTCTGGGCGGCGCTGGATACCCTGAAGGCAGAGATCGCGAAACGCGCCAACGGACAGCCGTCCGAGCTCATGGACACCCTCATCGCCTACCGGCACAAGGATATGTTCGGCGGGTTTACGAAGGACCCTGGAACACTGGATCGGAAGCCCGGGCATGTTGCCACGGGCGAGTTGTTCTCGCCCGGCACCAGGCGCAACACATAGGAGCTGGACATGCCGCGGTACATAGTCCAGGCGGCGCCGTTCGGCTCCAACGTCCTTCCTGCCAACGCGTGGATCGAGCGGGGCGCGGTGGCGTGTTCGGGCAGCTTGGCGTAGGAGGCATGGTCGGACGCGACGCTGTACGTCGCTGAAGGGGTTGGCCCGATGGTACTGAATGCGGAGGTCTGGAGGCATCGCGGAACAACCGCCTTCGCATCCGCCTGTGCCAGCCGTCGGGCGGCCGGCGCCTCCGGGAGGGACATGCCATGTCCAACCTGATTCGCGTGCTGGTCGTCGACGAACACGAGATCGTGCGTGAGGGCCTGCGCGTCGTGTTCCAGCGCCGGCCGCAGATCCGCGTCGTGGCAGAAGCCTGCACCGTCCAGGGCGCCATCGACGAGGTGATGCGATCGGCGCCGGCCGTCGTCATCATGGACGTTCGGCTCCGCGACGGGTCCGGTGTCGACGCCTGTCGGGCGATCCACGAGCGCGCGCCAGACACCAGGATCGTCATGCTTACACAACACGCGGACGACGCTACTGTCGTCGACTCCATCCTGGCTGGGGCATCGGCCTTCATCCTTCAGGACACCACCGGCGACGCGTTGCTGGATGCGATCGCAAGCGTCGCGGCCGGAGGATCCTTGCTGGATCCGCACGTCACGGCGTGTCTCCTGGAGCGGCTGCGCGCGGACGTGACGGCGCGGCCGAGCGACGTTGGCCCCCTCTCGGCCCAGGAGCGCCGCGTACTCGCGTTGATCGCCGAGGGCAAGACCAACAAGGAGATCGCCGCCGCGATCGGACTCAGCGAGAAGACGGTCAAGAACTACGTCAGCAGCATCCTCAACAAGTTGCGGATGCACCGGCGCTCCGAGGCTGCCGCGTTCGTCGCGCGACAGACACCGCAGGACGCATGACCGGCGACCCTGCGGTCGAGACCCTGCGATCAGCGAGCATACTTCGGCCTGACGCCACGCAATAGATGTCAGCCGGGAGTCCGGGATGGGCACGAGCATCTCGGTGCGCGCGCCCGATCGGCGCTCGCCTGATGCCCGTGCGGAAGCGGGGATTGGCTGTAGCTCAGCCCGGTGGCAGGCGCTCGGCCCGCGCCACCGGGAAGTAACGGTGGTGGTGCGAGCCGGTCAGCTCGTAGATCGCGGTGCCGGCGCGCCCGTCGTTCGTGCGCACCAGCATCTGGTGCTGGCCGCCCCCGTAGGGGCCGTACGAGGCGCAGCGCGTGCCTTCGCCCTCCACCACCACGCTCTGCCCGCCTGCGAGGACGAACTCAACCCTGCCCGCGAGCCCCGTGGCGTCTGCGCCGTCTCGCCCGTAATCGACGGGCTCCCCTCGGTTGTCCGTCCAGTGCAGGGCATGGCGAAAGTCGATGACCGCGATGGGATCGCCGCCATCCGCCGGCGCGAAGCAGCCGTCCGTGAAGACGCGGGCGCCGTTCGCGTACTCCCAGTGCCAGACGCCAAACATCCCGTCCGGGAGCTGGATCGCGAGCCAGAGCCACATCGGGCAGCGCGCGTGATCGCGGATGCCCCACGAATGGTCCCGTTGCCCCCACCAGTCATCGACACGGCGGGTCACGCCGTGGTAGGTGTAGCTTCCGGAGTAGGTGCCGGACTGCAGGAAATGGCTCTGGTCCCAGATGATCTCGTCGCCGGCCTGCATCGTGCCGCGCCTCAGCGCGTACGCCTGGGTCCGCGCCGTGAACATGACGTCGACGCCCACCCCTGCCGCGCCGGGATCCGCCCGGAGCCGCACTCGCTTGTACGGCTCGACGATCTCGATCGCGACCGGACCAACCACCGGCGTGTGCGGATCCTCGCCGTACGGGCGGTTGAAGTGCGCGAACAGGCGCTGGCCGTTGATGAAGCTGAACGCGTGCGAATCGAGCATCTCCCGTGCCGGGTAGTGCGCCATCGTGAAGATCAGCGCGTCGCCCATGCCGCCGCGTGGGTGCATGCCGAAGTAGTAACTCTCCCGCCAGTGCTCGTGGTGAACGGCGACGCGCAGGAGCGGCTCGGGAATCTGGTGCCCGAACAACTCGTCGGCTGCGGTTAGTCTTGGCACGCCACGCCCTCTCCGCGGCGCTCCGCGACTCGCAGACGGCGGCGCTCGCGCTCCTCGCTAATCGATCTTCGATACCGCAACGCGGACGCCTCGGTCGAACGGCACAGGTTGCCACTGGAGCGGCCAGTACCGCAGGTGCCCGTAATCGCCGGCGAAGTGCAGCCACTTCACCATTCCCGGCTCCAGGTCGGACGCCCCCTTCCACGTCTTGTACATGTAGGGCTCCCATCCGTTGTATGAGATCACCTGCCCCGGCCGGACGCTGGGCGAAATCTTGACCGGCACGATGAACGTGCCGAGGTCGTTGTGCACATCGACCTCCTCCTCGTCGCGAACGCCGAGTCGAGCGGCATCGCCGTCGTTCATCACCAGGTGCGGGCGGCCACGATGCGTCTGCAGAAGCGTCTTGTTCGTGATGTTCATCGAGTGAACGCTCCAGCGATTGTGCCCGCTGGTCATGGCAAACGGGTAGTCGCCCCCTTGCGGAGGGTTGTCCTTGTGACAGGGTAGCGCCTCGCCTGCCTCCAGGAACCACTCGTGGTCGATGTAGAACTGGGCGCGCCGCGTCAGTGTCGGGTACGGCACTTGCTTCTCGGTGTGCCAGGTGAACGCCGTGTGTGTTTCGTCCATCTTGATGTCGGCCGCCTGGCTGTGCGACATCGGCCCCATGCCCCAGTTCAGAAAGCGCATGTAGCCCCTGTCGCGCAGCGTGTCGAGCGTCGTCCCCTCCGGTAGGTTGCCGGCTTCGACCGCGTCGTCCACCCACTCGCGCGCGACCGCCTCCGTCGTGCCGAGCGCTCCGTTCATCGTGAACTGCTGCGAGAGCCCCGCTATCGGGCGCATCGCGCCGAGCGCGTCCGTCAGCTCGCTGATGCCGCGGACCTTCGCGCGCTCATCGATCTTCTTCGCGAGCATGACCGCCATCTCGACCTCCGCCATCACGCCCTCCGGTGGCTCCACCGCCTTGTCCGAAAACGTGAGGTTCATCAGGTGCGGCGTCGGGAACATGAACGCCATCTTCTCGAAGTGATGCGCCACCGGCAGGACGTAGTCCGAGTACATCCCAGTCGTCGTCATCCGCCAGTCGACACTGACCGCGCAGCGCAGCTTCTCCCAGAGATTGGGCAGCATGAGGTTCTGACCGCCGCGCGTGCGCCGCATCGCGTTGCCGCCGACCTCGAAGTACACGCGAGGAGCCTTCGTGGTGGCGGTGCGCGCCGGCGCCTTCCACCAGTCCTTTGCCAGCGCCTCCTTGATGTAGTCGTCGAAAGGCCGCTGCATCGAGGGGTCGTTGTAGTCGCGGTTCTTCCAGTGCTTGCCGTATCCCCAGTGCTGATACCAGAGCATCGCCGGGGGCACCTGGCCCTGGGTTTGTGAGAATCGGTGCATCAGCTCGATGTGCGCCATCTCATCCGTCATCGTCGAATCCGTGCTCTTGATCGCTCCCGTCAGCGCCTTGCGCAGTTCGATGACCTTGCGCGCCTCGCCGCGGCCGATATCGCCCTTGGCGAACGAAAGAAACGGTCCATCGAAGCCGGCGACGGACCATTCGACCGGCCCCGTGCCCTTGCGGCCCCAGTTGCCCGTCAGCGCGAGCACCAGCAAGTACGACCGCAGCATCAGGTCTGAGTGGTAATACTTGAACGACGTTGCGCCGCAGAAGATGCTGCCGCGCTTGCTCGCGATCTTTCGCGCCAGCGTGCGGATCATCTCTGGATGGACGCCGCACATCGCAGTGGCCTTCTCCGGCGTGTAGCCCGCGAGCCGCTCCTTCAGCAATTCGAATACCGGGACGACGTCGCGCCGGCTGCCGTCCTTGAGCTGTACGGGCCGCGACCCGGCGAGCGCCGGCCGCAGTCCGCCAAGATCGAGCGTCGCCAGTGGCGCCTCGGCCAGGCGGTCGCCGGCTTCGTCCCAGATGTAGAACTGGTCATCACGGCCGCCGTCCTCCATGTCCGATTGCCGCAGGAAGCGCCAGTTGTCCACCCGCACGAGCAACGGCAGGTCGGTCTGCTCGCTGATGAACGCGCGATTATACGTGCCTTCCTCGATGATCACCTGCGCCATCGCCAGGCCGAGCGCCGCATCGGTGCCGGGCTTGATCGGGACGTAGTAGTCGGCGTGCGTGTGCGATGGGCTGCAGTCGGGCGCGACGAGTACCACCTCCGCACCGTGGTAGCGCGCCTCGGTGGTGAAGTGGAACGACGGGATCATCGTGTACGCCGGGTTGCCGTGCGTGTACATGATGAATTCGGCGTGGAAGATGTCGTCAATGCTGCTCGCCGGGTCGAACTTGCCGAACGTCAGGTAGATGCCGGGCGAAAAGTCGTTGATCGTCGCATTCGTGTCCAGCGCGAGGCCCCCGAGGAGGCCGATTAACCGCGAGAACATGAACCCCGTCATCAGTCCGCCTTCGCCTGGCGTCCCCTCGTTGATGATCGTCTCCGGTCGTCCTCTACGATCGCGTCGAGGATGTGGTCGGCGATCTCGCTCAGCGCCTGATCCCATGAGACCTCCGTCCACTTGCCGGCGCCGCGCGCACCGGCGCGCTTCAGCGGGTGCAGCACCCGCTCGGGCGCGTTCAGCAGCTGGCTCCACGCCGCGCCCTTCTGACACCCAAGGGGATTCATATCCGGCACACCTTCTTCAACGACCGGCATCGTCCCCGCCTGCTCCTCCCCCACGATCACACCGTCCTTGACGTACACGCGGTAGGGGCAGTTGCCCGGGTAGCAGTCGACGCAGTGCGTCGCCCAGGTGACGCTGTCCCACCGTGTCCGGTCGCGGTAGCGGCTCTCGGTGCTGCGCTCGGGGGCATCGGCGGCCTCCACCTCCGTGTGTGACGTTGGTTGCGTACTCATGTCGCCCTCCGCCGCGCCGCGCGAGCTGTGTGTGGGTCTGGGACACCCGCGGCCCGCCCCGCGTCTGCGCGGCGAAGCCGTCCCCCTGTTTCCTCAAGCGAGATCCATTCGCCGCTGATCGTGCGGCCGGTGGGATCGATGTTCGCCCTGAGCATCGCAAGCTCCTCCTCCGTTGGCAGGTCGAGGCGCGCGAGGTCGGCGGCGACGAGCGGCGTGAACTCCATCGCCCCAAGCACCTCCGCGACGCTCGTCCACGGTGCGATCGCGATCAGCTTCATCCGCCGCGTCTCGTCATCGAAACCGAACACGGCACGCTCGGTGACGACGCGATACGGGCCTGTCTCCGCCGGCATGCCGGCGCGTTCGCGCGCGCCCGGCGTTCCGTCGAGGAACCCGGGCGACGACATGAAATCCAGTTGCGATACGAACTTGCGGCGCTCCAGACGTGTCATCAGGATCGTTCGCCAGCACAGCGCCGCGATCTCGGTGGCCCCGCCAGGCCCGCCGAAGCGCCGCTCCGGCCGATCGTAGTCGTCGCCGAGGAACGAGGAGTTGAAGTTACCGTACGCATCGACCTGCACCGCCGCCAGGAGGCCGTAGTCGAGGTGGCCGAGGCCGGCGTGGAAGTCAACGGTGTTCATGTCGGTCCACGCCACGGCCCGGCTTGATGCGAGCCCCGCGCCGATCATGAAGGGTGGCGTCGGTATCGGCATCTCCGGCGCGATCGTGCCATCTTCGACGACATAGGCGATGTTCGGCGTGCGCAGGTGCTTCGAGAGGAGGATGGCGAGCAGTGGCGGACCTCCGATGGCCACAAAGTACAGGCGGTCCTCCTCCATCATGCGTGAGGCGTAGACGATCGCCGCTTCCGTCGAAGTGAAGGCCAGCGCGCCGCTCACGTGTAGTACCCTTCCGTGTGCGTCTCCTCCGCGCGTAGCAGGTTCAGCTTGTCGAGTCCCACACGCCGCTCCAGCATCTCCGTGTGCGAAGCCACGCTGAACACCCACTTCTCCAGGTAGCCGTCCATCGTGCCCTGCAACTGCGCCGCCCCGAACTCCATCAGGTGCTGCAGATCGGCTCGATACAGCCCTGGCACGGTGCCGGGATAACAGCCGAACGGCGCGTGTACGACCGCGTCGACGAGGTAGTACGGCAGCGTCGTGGCGCCGGGATGCTTGCGGATCTCGTCGGTGCTGATCATCTCCTCTGTGGAGATGATGACGCGCTTCGAAGCCATCGCGGTCTCGACCGGCGCCAGCCCCGGCCCGAAGATGCGCGCGTTGCCGTGCATGTCGCACTGGTTGACGTGGATCAGTGCGACGTCTGGGTTGACCGCTGGCACCAGGCACACCGCCTGGCCCGTGTACGGGTCCTCGATCAACTTCGCCCCCGAGTTGCGGAACACGCTCGTCCCGCCCAGGTAGCGTAAGGGCAAGAACGGGACGCCGAGTGCCCCGGCGAGGTGCCGATACGCGAGTGCGCCGTTGGTCCATTCGTACATCTGCAGACGCCCGGCCTGCATCGCCTCCGTAATCACACGGCCGACTTCCATCCAACCCACATCGATCTTGCTGACGCAGCCGCCTGCGGTGAGCAGCGTGGCGTCGTGCGCGCTGAACTTCGCCGCGAGCCACAGATCGCGCTTCCGCTGCCGGATGATCTCGCGCATGAGCGAACTCGGCCCGCGGCGCCACACATTCGTGTCGTAGCTCACGTACGCGCCGTCGGACACGAAGCGTGAGATGGCGTCCCGCTCTGTCATCCGCTTGTCGCGAAGTCGGCGGTCCTTGTGGTCGCGTACGAAACGGCGCATCGCATCCGGGTCCGGCGCCTTGTACGGTCCGACACCCTCGTCGATGATGGCGATGCTCTTGCCTCGGTTCGCTGGCGCCACCTAACCCTGGCTTCCATTGCCACCGGCCGACACACCGGGGATCGGGAAGGCCGTGATCCGATCGTCAAGGCCGAGCCCCTTCATCAGGTACTGCAGCTCCGCCTCGCGCCACGGGAGCGGCGCCGACGCCGTTAGCATGCCCGCCGCCTTGAGCTCTTCGTCCACCGCCGGATCGTGCGAGAACGGCGTCCCGTGCCGCATCTCGGAGAACATCGTCTCGAACGGAGGCTTCACTGTCTGGCCGCCCGCCTCCCATTGTTCGGCGGAGTAGCCGACAGCCTGCAGGCACACCGGGACGGCCGTCTCCGGCAGCGCCAGCAGCCTGCCCACCTGTTCGAGGCGTGGGCTGCTCATGCAACACGTGCCGAGTCCTTCGTCATATGCGACCAGCGTCGCCTGCGCGATCGCCTGCCCGACATCCATGAACGCCAGCGGCGAGACCGCCATCTGCTGCCAGCCCGCGGCGAACACCGGCCGCAGGCCCCGATCGATCTGTGCCTTCGTCGTCTCGGCGTCCGTGCCGATCCGCCGCGTGTCTGCCAGGCGATGCAGATCGTCGATCCACTTGTCGATCTGGTACGCCGCCGTCTCGTTGTACCAGAAGATGAATACCGGAGCGGTCTGCATCTGTTGGTAGCCAAGGGGTGGCGTGATCGCCTTGATCAGCTCGGGCGATGCCTGCTCCTTCCAGATGACGATCGCACGGACGTTCATCACGTTGCCGACACATGAGGCGTGTCGCGCGGCCTCCAGCATCTTCTGGACCTTCTCCCGCTCCACCGGCCGGAACGGAAGGAAGAAGCGGATCGTTCGCCGTCGGCCGATCACCTGTTTAACGTTCATGGTCGTTTCGTGCTCCGATCCAGGGACGCTCAACTCGCACGCGTGCGCGTCGTCGTCACGAGCAAAGCGAGATCCGTCTTCAAGATGAGGTCGCCGGCTGGCCCAACCACCCGCTCGCCATCCGCCGTTGCGGCGGCGGCACTGCGCGGAGTGGCAGATCGACGCTTCGCGGTGCCCCTCTTCCTGCGCGTTTGTTGCGCGACACCATCGGTGGAGGTCGCCCGCGGTGAGGTGCGGCGCTTCACCTGGTGCCTCCGCGGCCCCGTCCGCAATACCCTGACCGACCGCTGCGGTCCGGGCTGTGGGGCGGCGCGACACCACCTGCGGCTGAGCAGGAGACGGCGCGAATAGGCGATCGGCGACTGACAGTCACGTGCCTCGCGTTCGGGGTCCTGGATGACGGTAGCCTGCCCGCGCGCCTCCTGAATAGTGCCAGCGGCCCCGGATGCGGCGACAGATGGCCCCTCACGACGTGCCATTCGTCATGGTGCCCATCGGCACGCTGAACGTGCCGAACGCCCCACGCCAAATCGCACCCGCGGCTCTAGGATCGATGCACGTCCTCTACCCGGCCCGGACAGGGAGGTTGTGCGCCATGGTCGATCTTGCCCTGAGCGAAGAGGTCGAACGGATCCGGGACATGACCCGCGACTTCGCTCGACACGAGATGCGCCGCGCCGGCATCGAGATCGACGAGATCGCGGACCCCACGGCCGCGTACACCAGCGAAACGCTACGTCGGGTGCTGGCGCACGCCTACGAGTTGGGCTTCCACAAGCTCAATCTGCCGAAAGACGTCGGCGGCCTCGGCGCGCCCGAAATGGCCGGCATCGTCGTCCAGGAGGAGATGGCGGTAGGCGACGCCGGCCTGGCGAGCCACTTCTTGGTCGCACCCATGATCGCCGGCATCGCGGCCGCCGCGCCGGACAAGCACCCCTTCTACCGCGACTACCTGGACGCCTTCGTTGCCGACACGAAGGGCGTCCACAGCGGCGCCTGGGCGGTCACCGAGCCCAACCACGGCTCGGATCTCTTCCAGTTTGGGCAGCCGGAAATCCACATGGAGGCGTCCGCCGTCCTCGTCGGCGACCGCTACGTCGTCAACGGCCAGAAGTCCGCCTTTGTGAGCAACGGCTGGCTAGCCGACGCCCTGCTCCTCATGGTGAACAACGACGCCAGCCGGGGCATGGAAGGCACAATCACCTTCGCCATTCCCGGCAACCTCCCCGGTATCACCCGCGGCAAGCCGCTCAACAAGGTCGGCTTGCGCGGCCTCAACCAGGCGGAGATCTTCTTCGATAACGTCGAGATCGCGCCGGAGTTCGTCCTGCTGCCGCCCGGGCCGGCGTATCGCATGACCATCGAGCGTATTGTGACCGGCGGCAATACCGCCGTTGGCACGCTCGCTGTCGGCGTCGCGCGCGCGGCGTACGAGGAGGCGCGCGCGTACGCCAGGCAGCGCGTGCAAGGGGGCCGCCCAATCTGCCAGTACGACTCGATCAAACTGAAGCTCTTCAACGCCTACCGCCAGATCGAGGCCGCACGCGCCCTGCTCTGGAAGTCGGCGTGGCTGATCGCCACAGGACGGCCGCACCTCCCGACGGCGATGGCCGCGCGCACCTTGGCCAGCGACATGGCGATGTCCGTGACCGCTGACATGGTGCAGGTCTTCGGCGGATACGGCATCTCCAAGGACCACCCGGTGGAGAAGTTCTACCGCGACGCGAAGCCACTGCAGATCATGGACGGCACCAACGAGATGGTGTCCTTGAAGGCCGCGGACGCGCTGCTGGCCGACTGACATCCCGCTACACCTGGCCGGCGCCCACGCGGCGGCGCGCCCCGGTACGGAGGAACTCACATGAGAAACGCCGCCGTCGTCGGCGCGGGAATGACGCGGTTCGGCAAATACGCCGACCGTGGGCTCAAGGAGCTGTCGCGCGAGGCGGTGACGGCCGCGCTCGACGCGGCAGGCGCCGGCAAGGGCATCCTGGAGGTGGCCATCGTCGGCAATGCGGCCGCGGGCGTAATCACCGGGCAAGAGTGCATCCGCGCGCAGGTGGTGCTGCGCGCCATGGGCATCGACGAGATCCCCATGGTGAACACTGAAAACGCTTGCGCCAGTTCGTCGACCGCGTTCCAGCTCGCGTGGCTCTACGTGGCCTCGGGAATGTACGACGTCGCGCTCGCGCTGGGCGTGGAGAAGATGTACGCCGCGGACAGGGCGCGTACGCTCGCGGCGTTCAGCGCCGGCGTCGATGTCGAGCAGCTGCGCGAGCTGATCGAGCAGCTGACACCGCCATCCGAGCAGCAGGCAGGCGCGGCGAGCGGCGCCGGCAAGTCGCGCAGCCTGTTCATGGATATCTACGCCGCCGGCGCCCGCGCCCACATGGCGAAGTACGGCACCACCAGGGAGCAGTTCGGGCGCATCGCCGTCAAGAATCACCACAACGGCAGCCTCAATCCGCACGCGCAGTACCGCGAGCGGTACACGCTCGACGAGATCCTCGCGTCCCCGCCGGTCGCAGACCCGTTGACCCGGCTGATGTGTGCGCCAATCGGTGACGGTGCCGCCGCGGTGGTCCTGATGAGCGAGGAGAAGGCGCGTCAACACACCACGCGACCGGTCTGGGTGCGTGGTTCAGCCCTCATGTCTGGGTCGGACCGCCGGGCAGAGCATGGCGGCATCACCGCGCGCGCCGCCCGGCGAGCGTTTGAGATGGCGGGGATGACGCCGCGCGACATCGACCTGATGGAGGTGCACGACGCCTCAGCGCCCGCGGAGCTCATGCTGTACGAAGAACTGGGTCTCTGCCCTGAAGGCGAGGGCGGACGGCTGATCGACGAGGGTGTCACCGAGATCTGCGGCCGCCTGCCCGTCAACACCAGCGGCGGGCTGCTGGCGAAGGGCCACCCGGTCGGCGCCACGGGCGTAGCTCAGATCTACGAAATCTGGCTCCAGCTGCGCGGCGAAGCCGGCGATCGACAGGTACCCGGCGCGCGGGCCGCGCTTACCGAGAACGGCGGTGGTATGGTGCGCGGCGAAGCCGCGGCCACGACCGTGCACGTGTTCAGCATCTGATCAGCTCGCACTCCGGGCTATGCGTCGCGCCTCCGGACTAGACCCGTGCTTGGCCGGTTGCTCAGCGCCGCTCGAGGCTGCCGCGCAGGCGTGGGTCCGCGATATCGCGGATCGCGTCGCCAAGAAGGTTGAACCCCATGACCGTGAGCGCGATCGCGGCGCCCGGGAAGAGCGCAGCCGGAATGTTGAAGGGTTGGGTCTCGCGCGCCACGCTGACGTCGCGGCCCCACGATGCCACCTGCGGGATGCCCAGGCCCAGAAAGGAGAGCGACGCCTCTGCCAGGATGGCCACGCCCAGCAGCGTCGTCATGATCACGATCGCCAGGGCAGCGACGTTGGGCAGGATGTGACGGAACAGCACGCGCGGCGTCGCGGCGCCGATCGATCGGGCCGCCTCGACGTACTGGTTGTTCTTCTCAGACAGCGCGGCGCCGC
>DASQHL010000162.1:0-5182 GCA_035632115.1 Dehalococcoidia bacterium
CCCCCGAGCGCCACCCCCACGAACACGACCACACCCACCGCGACGAACACCGTTGCGCCCGCGACAAGCACCGCGACGCCGACCGCCACCGCCACCGGCACGGCCGTCGCCACTTCCACGAGCACCTCGACCGCAACGAGCACGGCCACGGTGACCCCGACCGCCACCGTCGTCGGCACGCCGACACCAACGCCGACGCCTGGCCTCGGGACGGTGCAGTGGATCAAGTCGCCGTCAAACGGCAACCTCTTCCTCACCACGGGCACCCAGACGTTCCAGTTCGATGAGGTGCTGATCAATCAGCAGGACCCGAACGGCCTGGGCGGCTTCGCCTTCGATGTGCACTACGACCCGACCGTGTTCCAGCAGCCGACGATCAACCTGACGCCGGCGGTCGTGCTCTTCGCATCCTCCGGCCGGCTGCTCAACTGCAGCATGAGCATCCCGCTGCCGGGCCTGATCCACGTCGGGTGCGCCAGTTCGGGCGGCATCGGCGTTGGGCCCCAGTGGTCCGGCCCGCAGGTGCTCGCGCACGTCACCCTGACGCCGCTCTCCCTCGTCGTGAATACGATTCGCCCGAACAAGGAGAACGGCATCTACACCGATGTCGACGACACCGGCCAGCAGGTCACCAACACCTGCGGCCAGCCCCTGAACGACGGCACCATCCAGCCCCTCCCCGGCCAGCCGGAGTGCCAGGGTGTCCTCCTGCCGGGCGTCGGCCCGGGCGGCGTGCTCCCCGATACGGCTGCCCGCGTCACCGTCCGCCGCCTTGAGGGCGACGTCGTGCCCGACTGCTCCGTCGATGTCGCGGACATGCAGACGGAAGCGTCGAAGTTCGGCTTGAGCACCGGGTCGCTCCTCTTCAACAAGTTCTTCGATGTGAACCTGCCGCTGCAGTTCGGCGACGGCGAGATCGATATCAACGACGTCCAGTTCGTCCTCGGCCGCGTCGGCAGCACCTGCGCCAACCCGAACCCGCCCCAGCCGCCCATCCCCGGTCCCTGAGGCTGCTGCCTCCGCTCCGCGTGGGCTCCCGCGCCGTCCCGAGCGCGCGCCGGATGCCCGTCATGCCACCTGTGGCCGCTGATCGTCGATCCTCGCCGTTGCGGTCCTCACGCAGCACGCGCCAGCTCGCCCCGCCGGGGCGCGCCGGACGGGCGGTTCGGCGTCCCGCTTGCCAGGCCCGCATCGCCCCGACACCGCACCCACCACCACCGCCCCGCCTTCTCGCTCGAAGCGCGGCGCGTGCTGCTCCACTCCACCCGCGCCGGCCCGCGTCCCTGTCCGCGCTGGCCCGCGTCCCCACCCGTCACCGCGCTCGCATCGCTCGCGTGCCGTCCCCCGGCCATCCCCTCGCCCGATCCGCCAGCCCGCTCCTTCCTCCTCGGCCGCGTCGACAGCGCCTGCGCCAACTCGAACTCGTCCGCGCCGTGCCCGTTCCCCGGTCCAGGACTCCACGAGCGTCAGCCCCGACGCGCCCCGGACGTCTCCCCGCCGGCCGTCGTCCGCCGTCACCGTCGCGTCCCTGCCACCGCGGGCCATCTCCGCAACGCTCGGCAACGCTCGGCGGGGCCGCCCTGGCGTCTGCCCGCCGCCCGTTGCCGCGCGCGAAGGACGTCATCGAGGGGTCCGGTCAAGGCGGCAGCCGGGCCAGGGACCCGCGCGACGTCGCGCACGCCTCGGGCCGCCCCGTCTCGCGGTGATCCCGTCAGCTTTGAGGATGGCGCCCTTCGGTCGTACCGTGATCCTGGCCCCGCGCGCCCGGCACATTCCCGGCGCGAGGGGACGCCAGCCACCGCCGAAAACCACAAAACTGCCGAACGAAAGGCCCCTGCAGATTCGCGATACGACATAACGGTGCACCGAATGCGCACGAAACACGCACGGTCCGCCCTCCGAAACGGTGCGCCTGCCCCGGAATGGCGGCGGAATGCGAAAGATCACGTCGGGATCCCGGCGCGCGCAGGCGTTGACGGGGCGGCCGTCGCGCGGGCGGAGGGCTCCCGCCCCGAGTGTTGCGGGGACCACCTGCGTGCCTGCGCTTCCCTCGCCGGCGTCGGGCGGCGGATGGCCCGCCGCTTCTGACCCGCGGCAGGGCGCCAGCATCGGCGTACACGCGACGGGGGCGACGGCGGGTTGCCCTCGCGAAGGTCGCGGCCGTGCATGACGACGCGCGCCGTGCTGCGACGCGATGGCCCCGGCGATAGGTCGCGGCGCATCGCCGGCCCCGCCGCCGGCCTCGTACGTGGTGACCGCCCGGTGAGTGGGCGCCGCCACGCCGTGCGACGAGCCAGAGCGTAGCGGGCCCCTGGTCCGTGAGGGCGCCTCACCGCGTCAACGGCGCCGGTCGGCCGTCGCGTCCCAGGAACGGCCTGTGCGGCGTGTGCTCGCCTCTCCCGGGACGGGCGCCCCGCGTGCCCCCGCCGACGACGTGCCCTCGCCCCACGTCCACCCCTAGACGGTTGGTCCGGCCCGGGCGCGCCATGCGCCGGATCCCCGCCCGGGGCGCTGCCGGTGAACACAAAGAAGAGGGGCCCTCACGTGGAGGGCCCCTCTGGTTGTCCGAGTGGCTGGCTACGGCTTAGCCGTGCTTCCGGCGATACACCGTCGCCCCGATCATCCCCGACCCCGCCACCAGCAGCACCAGCACCGCCAGCAGCGAGTCGCGCGTCGAGCTCCCGCCGCCCTGGCCGGTGTTCGGGAGGGCCACCCTGCCCAGCGAGCCGGAGGCCGGCGGCCCCTGGTTCGTCCCCAGCACGCTGCTCAGCGGCGTGCTCGTCGATGCCGGCCGCGTCGCCGTCGAGGCCGGCGCCGTGGCCGTCCGCGCCGGCAGCGTCGGCGCCGGCGTCGGTGTCGATGTGCTCACCACCACCACCGTGGTGTTCGTGGCCGTCGGCACGGCCGTCACCGTCGTCGTCACCTGCGCCGTCTGCGTCGACTGCGCGGTCTGCGTGACCTGCACCGTTTGCGTGGCCTGTGCTGTTCGGGTTACCTGCACCGTCTGGGTGGCCTGCGCCGTCTGTGTCACCTGCGCCGTCTGCGATGCCTGCGCCGTGTTGGTCGCCGTCGCCGTGTTCGTCGCGGAGGCGGTGTTCGTGGCCGTCGGCGTCTCCGTTGCCGCGGCGGTGTTCGTCGCGGTCGGCGTATTGGTCGCCGTCGCCGTGTTCGTTGGCGTGGCGGTGTTCGTCGGCGTGGACGTGCTCGTGTTGGTGGCCGTCGCCTGCGCCGTGTTGGTCGCCGTCGCCGTGGCCGTGTTCGTCGGCGTCGGCCCCGCCGTGTTCGTGGGCGTCGGCGTGCTCGTGTTCGTCGCCGTCGCCGTGGCCGTGTTCGTCGCCGTCGGCCCCGGCGTTTTCGTCGATGTCGCCGTCGCCGTCGCGGTCTTCGTGGCCGTCGCCGTTGCTGTGGCCGTGTTCGTCGGCGTGCTCGTCTTCGTCGCCGTCGCGGTGGCCGTCGCCGTGTTCGTCGCCGTCGCCGTCGGCGTCGCCGCGTTGCAGTTGCCCCCGCTCACCGGAATCTTGATCTCAGACGTGGTGATCGTGTTCGCGACCGGAGCGGCATTGACGTCCATCAAATAGGTGCCGTCGAGCGCGTTCGTGCCGTCGTAGGGGAGCACCTTGACATCGAAGCAACCCGGTGTGCCGGTCAGCGTGAAAGTGACCGAGCCAAGGTCTCCGACGTACGTCCCGGTGCTGAATAGCGTGCAACCGACAACGACCTCGTTTCCAGCGCCGCCGTTATCGATGCAGAAAGGGCTGCCGGGAAGGACGTTTGCCTTTGAGGTGAACGTGACGATGGATGGGTCGAACGGGATACCGATGTTGTATCCCAAGTAAGGGTTCACCCCCGAACCGGAAGCAGTGAGCGTGATGGTCACGGTTGTGGTCACCGGGCCGGCGCTGATGGAGAGGGTGGCGTCGCCAGCGGCACTGGTAGTCCGCACCCGTATGACGATGGCCAGGATCGCGATCGCTGCCATGACGGCGAGGCCGGCGAGCATCAAGTTTGTGCGCTTGGACATGGACAGCCTCACTCCACTCATTCACAACACGCGCGGCCGGCGGTGGGCCGGCTACCGGGACGGCGGGGGTACGCGTGTTATACCCGTAGCTCCGTCCGAGAGTCAACCGGCCTGACAAGCCAGAACTTCACACCACCTTCAACGGCCGCCGGCCGGAGGCGTTGCACCCCTGGCGCCCGCCGCTGGTACTTGACACGCGTCGGACACAGCGAAGGGGGCCATCTCGGCCCCCTTCGGTTGGTCGCTCGGTTTGGCTCGGCTAGTCCGCGTCGGATTCGCCGTGGTCGCCGTGGCCATGACGGCCGTGGCCGCCTTCATCGCCGCCGCCGCCGTGGTGGCCGCACGTGGGCGCGGCCAGCACCTGCAGCAGGTCGTTCACGTCGATCACGCCGTCGTGGTTCACGTCGAAGCGGGCGTTGTACCGGTGCTGGCCCTGGTGCGCCCCCATGCGGAAGAAGATCCCGATGATCAGGCTGATCTTCTGCCCCTGCGTCAGGCACGGCGCCGGCGTGGGCGTCGCCGCCGGCGTGCTCGTCGAGGTCGCCGTGGCTGTGCCTGTGCCCGTGGACGTCGGCGTCGGCACGCACGTACCGCTGCCCGTCGGCGCTACCGCCTCGACGAACTCGCCGGCCTGGTGCGCGCACTGGAGCGGCCGGTCCAGCTTGATCGAAGCGAACCCGGTGATCATGGCCGATTCCTCGTTCGCGCCCCCCGGGTTGATCGTGATCTGTTCGCCCACCGTGAAGCCGGACGTGCTCGCGACCTGGATCTCCGTGTCCCCCGGGTTCGCCGGCGCGGTGAGCGTGGTCACCGCCGGTGCCGGCGTGATCGTCGGCGTGGCCGTCGCGGCCGCCGTATTCGTCGCAGTCGGCGTGTTCGTTGCCAGCGCCGTGTTCGTCGCAGTCGGCGTCATCGTCGGCGTGTCAGTGGGCGGAGGCGTGCTGGTGGCCGTCGCCGTGTTGGTCGGCTGCGATGTGCTCGTCGCCGTCGGCGTGTCCGTCGCCGTGGGGACCGGCGTGAGCGTGGGCGTGTTCGTGGCGGTCGGCGTGTTTGTCGGCGCCGCCGTGTTCGTAGGCGTCGGCGTATTCGTACTCGTCGCCGTGGCGACCGCCGTGTTCGTAGGCGTTGGCGTGCTCGTGTTGGTAGCCGTCGCCGGCGCCG
>DASQHL010000163.1:0-18057 GCA_035632115.1 Dehalococcoidia bacterium
GCCGTCTCGCTCACGATTCTCGTGCCGCTCTCGATGAAGGGCATCGTGCGCCGGAAGCACATCATCCCCTACGTCATGGGCGCGCAGATCGGCACCTTCGTCGACAAGCTCTTCGTCTCGTTGCTGCTCGATGCGCCGCGCTCCTTCACGATCATCTTCAGCGAGATGCTCGCCGTGCTCGTCGTCTCGCTCCTCGTCCTCGTCCTCGCCTTCAACCCCTTCCGCGACGCGATCATCGCGGCAGCCAACCGCGCCACCGGCAGCCGCCGCGGCTTCGCCCTCTTCCTCGGTGCCATCTTCGTCATCCCGCTCGTGCTGCTGTTCGTATAGGCGCTCCCACAAGGAGGCGCGGTTGACGGGTCGTCGACACCGCCCGTACGATCGCGGTGATGACGACCGGACCTGTCGCCCACGCCAACATCACCGAAGAGGAACTGGCTCGCGAGTACGCGCTCTATGATGAGTTGCTCGGGCGCTGGCCGGATCACTGGTTCGTGATCGTCGGGCGCGAACTGGTCCACTCTGCGGATCCCGACGAGTTGACGCCTGAGTTGCGTTCGCGGCGCATTGGTCTGGGCGAAGTCGTGGTGCAGCGCCATCCTGGCCCGCCGCCCTGCCGCGTTCGGTGATTCGCGGGTTCATCCGCGACCAACAGCAGTTCGTCCGGGCCTTCGTCTCGCCCCCACGCGTCGCGGCATTCGTCCCCATCGAACTGCTTGTGGATACCGGCTCACACCTGACCGTGCCGCCGTCCCGCTCGAACTGGATGTCTCCCGCTTCCCGCTTCCCGCTTCCCGCCTCCACCCTCCACCCTTGCGCCCCTCCCGCCCCCCTCGCTACAATTGTTGATGTAATCACTAAACATTAGCGACTACCCGCCAAACAGGTTCGAAATGCGCATCTCCACCAAGGGCGACTACGGCGTCCGCGCCCTCATCGAGCTGGCCCACCACTTCGGCGAGGGCCCCGTGCAGAGCGCCACTATCGCCGCCCGCCAGCGCATTCCGGAGCCCTACCTGGACCAGCTCCTGACCACGCTCCGCAAGGCGGGCTTCATCCGCAGCGTCCGCGGCCCCCAGGGCGGCCACGCGCTCCTCCGCCGCCCGGAAGAGATCCGCCTCAGCGACGTCATCCGCACCCTCGAAGGCTCGCTTTCGCCCGTGTCACACCTGCATGACGAAGGCTACCAGTGCCGCGCCGCCCACGAGGTCTGGCACAACGTCGAAGAGGCCACCTGCAAGATCCTCGATGGCGTCACCATCGCCGACCTCGCCGAGCGCGAGCGCGAATACGACCGGACCGGTGCCCGCTATGCCATCTAGCCCGAACACCGCGCTCCGCCGCGAACCCGGCGTCGCCGAGAGCGTCCTCGATCTGATCGGCGGCACGCCCCTCGTCCGGCTCAACAAAGTGGTGCCGGACGGTTCGGCCGAGGTCCTGGGCAAGCTCGAATCGCTGAACCCGGCCGGCAGCGTCAAGGACCGCATCGCCCTCTCCATGGTCGAGGCCGCCGAGCGCGACGGCCTGCTCAAGCCCGGCGACACCATCGTCGAGCCCACGTCCGGCAACACCGGCATCGGACTGGCGATGGTCGCCGCCGTGAAGGGCTACCGCCTCATCCTCACCATGCCGGAGGACATGAGCGTCGAGCGCCGCCGCCTGCTCACCCGCTTCGGTGCCCAGCTCGTGCTGACGCCCGCCATCGAGGGGATGAGCGGCGCCGTCTACGCCGCCCAGGAGCTGGTCGAAAAGGACCACCGCTGCTTCATGCCCCAGCAGTTCAACAACGCCGCCAACCCGCAGGTCCACCGCGAGACCACCGCGCGTGAGATCCTGCGCGACACGGGCGGCCGCGTCGATGCGTTCGTCGCCGGCGTCGGCACCGGCGGCACAGTCACCGGCGTCGGAGAGGTGCTGAAGGCGGAGCTGGAGGGCGTACGTGTCGTCGCCGTGGAGCCGGCGCGCTCCCCCGTGCTGGCCGGTGGCAAGGCCGGCGTGCACGGCATCCAGGGCATCGGCGCCAGCTTCGTCCCCGGCGTTCTGAACCGCGCCGCCTACGACGAGCTGGTTGAGGTGAAGGACGAAGACGCCTACGCGATGACCGTGCGACTCACGCGCGAAGAGGGGCTGCTCGTCGGCATCAGCGCCGGCGCCAACGTCTGGGCCTCGCTCGCCGTCGCGAAGAAGCTCGGCCCTGGCAAGCGCGTCGTCACCATGCTCTGCGACACCGGCGAGCGCTATCTGAGCATCAACTTGTAAAATACTAGTGTGTGCGCGCGCCGCACGAGGAACAGGACAGGGACATGGACCACGGACATCTGCACATCGACCGCACGACCGGCGTCATCGACCCGGCGACCCGCCGCGCGCCGCACACCGGAGGGAGCGCCATGCCCGCCGTCTCCGTCTACATCCCGACACCCTTCCGCAAGTTCGTCGGCAACCGCCAGCACGTGGCCGCCCAGGGCGCCGACGTCGCGGGCGTGCTCGCCGACCTCGACCGCCAGTTCCCCGGCTTCGCCGCGCTCGTCTACGGCAGCGATGCCACCGTGCCGCGCCACATCAACATCTACGTCAACAAGACCGAGATCAGCGCGCTCGATGGCGTGGCGACGAAGCTCAGCGACGGCGACGAGGTCGCCGTGATCCCCGCCATGGCTGGTGGCGCCGACGCATCCGCTTCGTCCGATGGCGCCACGCCCCGCCGGAAGATCGGCGCGCTCACGGCCGAACAGGTGAACCGCTACTCGCGCCACATCATCATGCCCCAGGTCGGCCCGTCAGGGCAGCGCAAGATCATGGAGTCCAGCGTCCTCATCATCGGCGCCGGCGGCCTCGGCTCGCCCATCGCCGTCTATCTCGCCCTCGCGGGTATCGGCAAGATCGGCATCGTCGATTTCGATACGGTCGATATCTCCAACCTGCAGCGCCAGATCCTCCACCAGAACGACGATGTCGGCAAGCCGAAAGCGATCTCCGCGAAGGAGACGATCAACGCCTACAACCCGGATGTCGAAGTGGTGACCCACCAGGTGCCGATCACCTCCGACAACGCGTTCGAGATCATCGCGCCGTACGACTACGTGATCAACGGCGCCGATAACTTCGCCGCGCGCTACCTCGTGAACGACGCCTGCCACTTCCTCAAGAAGCCGCTGATCGATGGCTCGATCCTTCTCTTCGAGGGCCAGGTGACCGTCTACCTCCCCGGCCAGGGCTGCTACCGCTGCCTCTACCCCTCCCCGCCGCCGCCCGGCATGGTGCCCAGCTGCGCCGAGGCCGGCGTGCTCGGCGCCCTCTGCGGCACCGTCGGCACCATCCAGGCGACGGAGGTGCTGAAGCTCATCCTCGGCGTCGGCGATTCGCTGCACGGGCGGCTCATGCTGTACGACGCACTGTCGATGGAGTTCCGCCAGGTGCGCATCCGCCGCGACCCGCACTGCGTCCTCTGCGGCGACGAGCCCACCGTCACCGGACTGATCGACTACGAGGCGTTCTGCGGCGGCGCCTTCGGCCACACCAATGAGGAAGAGCAAAAGGCGATGGACGCCGCGAAGGCAGCCCGCGAACAGGCCCGCGTGTGACCCCGACAGCGTGAATTGCCGACAGGAGACGGAGAGACACCCATGGCCGTCAAGGTGAAAGTCACATCGGTGCTGCAAAAGGTGACCGGCGCGAAGGTCGTCGAGGGCGACGGCGGCACCGTCGGCGAGCTGCTCGCGAACCTCGATACATCGTATCCCGGCTTCAAGCAGCAGATCATGCAGGACGGCCATCTCCACCGCTTCGTCAACATCTACCTGAACGACGAGGACATCCGCTACCTCGATCAGCTCAACACGCACGTGAAGGACGGAGACACCATCTCCATCCTCCCCGCGCTCGCCGGCGGCTAGGCGGGATGCACGTATGAGCGACGGCACCACGGCACAGGCGGACAACGGCGTGGAGGCGCAACTCGCGCGACACGGCAAGCTCTCCTACCTGCAGATCCCAGCGCTCGACGTCGACCGCTCGGCCGCCTTCTACACCGCCGTCTTCGGCTGGAGCAGCCGCGACGACCAGAACGCGTCGCACCGTTCGTTCGGCGACACGACCGGCGACCTGATCGGCGCCTTCGTCACCGGCCACGCGATCTCGCGCGAGCCCGGCGTGCTGCCATACATCTACGTCGACCGCATCGGCGACACGATCGCGACGATCGAGGCGAATGGTGGCGAGGTCGTGCGCGCGCCCTCTCCGGAGGGTGACCTCTGGGTGGCGACGTTCCGCGATCCGGCGGGCAACGTCATCGGCGTCTGGCAGGCAGGGCCGCGATAGCGATGCTGTACGAGAACCTGATCGACGCTATCGGCAACACACCCCTCGTCGAGATGCCGCGGATGACTCCAAAGCCCGGCGTCCGGCTCTACGCAAAGCTCGAGGGTCAGAACCCGAGCGGCAGCGTGAAGGACCGCATCGCGAAGTACATGATCGAGGACGCCGAGCGACGCGGCGTGCTCACGAAGGACCGCATCGTTCTGGAGCCGACCTCCGGCAACACCGGCATCTCGCTTGCCATGATCTGCCGCATCAAGGGCTACCGCCTCAAGGTGGTCATCCCCCAGAGCGTCAGCGCCGAGCGCACCGAGCTGCTCACCGCCTTCGGTGCCGAGATCGTCTACTCGGACGGCGTCCGCGGCACCAACGGTTCCATCGAGCTGGCGAACCAGATCGCCGCCGAAGACCCCGCCTACTTCATGCCCTACCAGTACGGCAATGAGATGAACCCCCGCGCCCACTACGAGACCACCGGCCCGGAGATCCTGCGTGACCTCCCGGAGATCGACGTCTTCGTCGCCGGCATGGGCACGGGCGGCACGCTCACCGGCACCGGTCGCTACCTCAAAGAGAAGAAACCCGGCGTAAAGATCGTCGCCGCCGTGCCCCACCCCGGCGACCTCGTGCAGGGACTGCGCAGCCTCGAAGAGGGCTTTATCCCCCCCGTGCTCGACGAGAGCATCCTCGACGGCAAGATCGTCGTCGATTCGCACACATCGTTCGCCTCGTCGAAAGAGCTGACCCAGCACGAGGGCATCTTCGCCGGCATCTCCGCCGGCGCCGTCGTCAAGACGGCACAGCGCGTCGCGGAGCGCCTGGACGCCGGCAACATCGTCTGCCTCTTCGCGGACGGCGGCTGGAAGTACCTCAGCACCGCCCTCTGGACCACCGACTACAAAGACCTCCCCCAGGACATCGAAGACAAGATCTGGTGGTGACCCCGCCGCCTGGCGCGAACACGCCGCCCCCGGCGGGACGGCCCATCGCCTCGTTCACCTGGCCGTCCCTCGGTGATCATGCCTGCTGGTCCGCCCCGGAGAAGCCCTGTGACCGTCGCCCGAATGGCCGGGCGCGGGGTATAGTCCAGTCGCCCGAGCGCACCGCGACAGCTTCGAAGGAGCAGAGACATGACAGACGCCGGGATGGCCTCCGTCAAGGAGGTCTGGAGGTACCCGGTCAAGTCGATGCAAGGCGAACGCCTCGACCAGGCCGAGATCACAGCCGGCGGCGTCGTTGGCGATCGCGCCTACGCTCTCGTTGACCGGTCCACCGGCAAAGTCGTCAGCGCCAAGAGCGTGCGCCTCTTTGGCGGATTGCTCGGCTTTCAGGCCGCATTCGTCGAGCCGCCACGGCCCGGGGGCGAGCCGTCTCCCGTCCGGATCACGTTCCCTGACGGCACGTCAGTGACCAGCGACTCAGGGGACGCCGAACGCCTCCTGTCTACGTTCTTCCGCAGGGATGTCGCCTTGGCCCGCGTTGCTCCGGACGATTTCACCATCGACCAGTATCACCCCGACGTCGAGGGCGCCGACCCCGCCGGACATCGGGACACCGTCGTGGAGGCCCGGCTCGGGGCGGCGCTCTTCGCCCAGATCGGCGCCCCGTCCCCCGTGCCACAGGGCTCATTCTTCGACGTGTTCCCGGTCTCGGTCCTCACCACGTCCACGCTCACGCGGCTGGACGAGCTCCAGCACGGCAGCCGGTTCGACGCGCGGCGGTTCCGCATGAACGTGATCGTGGAGACGGGCGACGCCGGGTTCGTGGAGAACGCCTGGGTCGGAAAGGCAGTGGCCGTGGGCGGCGATGTCCGGCTTCAGATCGCCTTGCCCGACCCCCGTTGCGTGATGACGACGCTCGCCCAGGACGACCTGCCCGCCGATACGGACGTCCTGCGGGCGCTCGTCAAGCACAACCGGCTCGACCTCGGCCCGCTGGGCCACTACCCCTGCGCCGGCGTATACGCGGTCGTCGGGGCGCCCGGGACGATCCGCACTGGCGACCGGGTGTCCATCACCTGAACCGCGCCGCGGCGACCGGGTTGGTGGCGCCGGCCGTACCCCGCGCTGGCCTGCTGTGTCCCGCGCCTGTTCGCCGCGCTGCTGCTAGACTTCTGGACGGTGCGACAGTCCCCCCATGAGGCTGAACATGGTCATCGAGAACCTCCCATTCGACCCGGACGCGCTGCGCGAAAAGTACCGGCAGGAGCGCGACAAGCGGCTACGCGACGACGGCAACGAACAGTACATCGAGGTGGTCGGTGCCTTCGCCCACTTCGTCGAAGACCCCTACGTGGAGCCGGGGTTCCACCGTGCACCGCTGACCGACGAGGTCGACGTGGCCGTGATCGGCGGCGGGTTCGGCGGGCTGCTGGCGGGCGCGCGCCTGCGCGAGGCCGGCGTCGACAGCATCCGCATGATCGAGAAGGGCGGCGACTTCGGCGGCACCTGGTACTGGAATCGCTACCCCGGCGCGGCCTGCGATGTCGAGTCGTACATCTACCTGCCGCTGCTCGAGGAGATCGGCTACATCCCGAAGGAGAAGTACAGCCGTGCGCCGGAGATCCTCGCGCACAGCAGGGCGATCGGCGAGAAGTTCGACCTGTATCGCGATGCTTGCTTCCAGACCGAGGTCACGGAACTGCGCTGGGACGACGCAGCGATGCGCTGGATCATCTCTACCAATCGCGGCGACAGGATGCGCGCCCGCTTCGTCGTCATGTCGAACGGCCCCCTGCACCGCGCGAAGCTGCCCGGCATCCCCGGCATCGAGCGGTTCAAGGGCCACTCGTTCCACACCAGCCGCTGGGACTACGCCTACACCGGCGGCACGTCCGAGGGCAACCTGACGGGACTGCGTGACAAGCGCGTCGGCATCATCGGCACGGGTGCCACCGCGGTCCAGTGCGTCCCGCACCTTGGTGCGGCGGCCAGGCAGCTCTACGTCTTCCAGCGCACGCCATCGTCGATCGACGTGCGCGCCAACCGGCCGACGGATCCCGAGTGGGCATCGAGCCTGAAGCCGGGCTGGCAGCAGCAGCGCATGGACAACTTCAACATCCTCGTCTCGGGCGGCTTCCAGCAGGAAGATCTCGTCAGCGACGGATGGACGGACATTATCCGTAAGCTGCTCGTGCGCATCCGCCAGGACGAGGCCCCGGATCTCTCGGCGGAAGGGCTGGCGGGCAACATGGAGCTCGCGGACTTCGAGAAGATGGAAGAGATCCGCGCGCGCGTCGACACTATCGTCAACGACCCGGCCACGGCGGAAGCGCTGAAGCCGTACTACCGCCAGTTCTGCAAGCGACCCTGCTTCCATGACGAGTACCTCGACACATTCAATCGTCCCAACGTCGCCCTGGTGGACACGCACGGGAAAGGCGTCGAGCGCATCACCGAGAAGGCCATCGTCGCGGATCGAGTCGAGTACGAGGTGGACTGCATCATCTTCGCGACCGGGTTCGAGGTGGGGACGGACTACACGCGACGGTCGGGGTACCAGGTGTACGGCCGCGACGGGATCACCCTGACAGAGAAGTGGACCCACGGCGTGCGGACGCTGCACGGCATGCACAGCCGCGGCTTCCCGAACAACTTCATCATCAGCAACGCGCAGTCCGGGTTTACCGTGAACTTCCCCCACATGCTGAACGAACAGGCGAAGCACCTCTCGTTCATCATCAGCCACGCGCTCAGCCACGAAGTGCGCGCGATCGAACCGTCGGCTGAGGCCGAGGAAGCGTGGGTGCAAACGATCATCAGCCTCGCCCGCACCAACCAGGACTACCTTGAGTCCTGCACGCCCGGCTACTACAACAACGAAGGCAAGCCATTCGAAGAGACAGGCAAGGGCGGGGACACCTTCTTCGGACGCGTCCAGAACGGCCCGTATGGCGGCGGCCCGGTCGCCTTCGTCAAGCTGCTTGAGGACTGGCGAGCTGACGGTACGCTCGCGGGTCTCGAGACGCGCTAAGGCGTGACTCCAGGAATCGTATCGCGGTTTTCCTGACGCATCTCTGGCCGCCCCGGCGACGCGGGCGCATGCGTGATCGTCCACGCTGCGCTCTTGCCCGCTACTGAGCCGGGCCGGCGTCGCGCGGCCGCCTCCCCGTTCGTCAAGCAGCGCTCGCCCTGCCCGCCTCCAGGCTCCAGATGAAAGAAGACGCCGTTTCATTTCATCTGCGCTTCATCGACGCCCCGCAGGCTGGTGCACCGGGCCCATTTCGCGGGGCAAGCAACCCGCGCCACGCATCACGCGACAGGAGCAATCCAACATGAGGAGACATGACGTTGCCTGGGTCGCCGGCGCCACCCTGCTGACCATCAGTGCCGGCCTCATCGGCTGCTCCGGCAGCAGCTCAACCCCCCAGAGCGCCGCCGCTCAGCCGACAGTCGCGGGTGGGCTCGCCCCGGCCGCATCTTCCGTCGCCGGTGCGGCCGCGAACGGCGGCGGCAACTCCTCCGCCGGCGGCCCCGACACCGGCGCCGCCGCGCCCGGAGGCGAGGCCGCCGGCGGCGAAGCCGCCACCGTCACCTACACCGACCCCGCCGGCCAGTACTCCTTCGGCTACCCCGCCGGCTGGGCCAAGAGCACCAGCAAGCGCGGCGGCGTCCGCTTCGATGGACGCAACCAGGTCGTCATCTTCGACCTGATCGCCAACGCCGGCACCAACGCCGCCGCTTTCGCTAAGTCCGATGAGAGCGCCCTCACCACCGAGTTCCCTGGCTTCCAGGTTGCCGGCATCGCCGCGTCGTCCATCATCCCCAATGCCGCCGTCATGACCTTCCAGTGGCAGGCGACGAACCCCGTCACCGGCAAGCCCGTCGTGGAGCGCGCCGCCCGCTACTACATCCCCGCGTCCGGCGGGCGCATGGCCGTCCTCACCGACAGCGCCGAGCTCGCCCAGTTCGACCCGCAAAACAGCGCCGACCTGGCGCGCACCGTCCAAGTGAGGTGACCATGACCACGACAACCACCCCCGGGCAGCGGCCTGCCGCCGCCGCCGCATCCATGCCCTTCGTCATCGCCGATGACGTATTCAAGGTCTATCGCGAGGGCGAGGTCGAGACCGTCGCCCTCCGCGGCGCCTCCATGACCGTGGAACGCGGCGAGTTCGTCGCCATTGTCGGCCGCTCCGGCAGCGGCAAGTCCACCCTGCTCAACATCATCGGCGGCCTCGCCGAAACCACCGCCGGCCGCGTCGCCGTCGCCGGCGTCGATCTCGCCCGCGCCGACGAGGAGACCCGCGCCATGGTCCGCAGCAAGCACGTCGGCATCGTCTTCCAGGCCGACAACCTCGTCCCGTTTCTCACCGCTGAAGAAAACGTCGCTCTGCCCATGGAACTCGCCGGCCGCGCCGGCGCCGGTGCCCGCGCCCGCCAGCTCCTCGAAGAGCTCGGCGTCGGTCCCCGCCACGGCCACCGCCCGGAGCAGCTCTCCGGCGGCGAGAAACAGCGCGTGGCTATCGCCACCGCTATCGCCAACGAGCCCGAGCTCCTCCTCGGCGATGAGCTCACCGGCGAGCTCGACACGAAGAACACCGACTCCGTGCTTGATGCCCTCGCCATCCTCAATCAGCGCGGCATGACGCTGATCATCGTCACCCACAACATGCGGGTTGCCCGCCGCGCCCACCGCATCCTCCACATCAAGGACGGCCTCATCGAAGAAAGCGAGCACGCCCATGGCGACAACAGTTGACACCATGACGCCACGCCGCGGCCCGGATGCCGGGGCGGACGTGCTGGTGGCCACCGGCCTGCGCAAGCGCTACGGCCACGGAGACAGCGCCGTCGATGCCCTCCGTGGTGTCGATATCGCGATCGCCGCCGGCGAGATCGTCGCGATCATGGGCCCCAGCGGCTGCGGCAAGACCACCCTCCTCCATGTCCTCGGCGGCATAGAGCCGCCCGACGACGGCGCCATCACCATCGACGGCACGCCCCTCTCGCGCAGCGAGGGCCAGCTCGCCACGCTCCACCGCCGCACGGTCACCTTCGTGTTTCAGGGCTTCGGTCTCATCTCGAGCCTCTCCGCCCGCGAGAACGTCGAGTTCCCGCTCGTCGCCGCCGGCGTCCCCGCGGGCGAGCGCCACCGCGCCGCACTCGCCGCGCTCGCCGATGTCGGCCTCGTCGACTGGCAGAATCACCTCCCGGAGGAGCTGTCCGGCGGCCAGCGCCAGCGCGTCGCTATCGCCCGCGCCCTCGTCCCCGGTCCCCGCGTCATCCTCGCCGATGAGCCAACCGGCAACCTCGATGTCGCCACCGGCGAAGAGGTGCTCGACCTCCTCATCACCAGCGCGCGGAGCAAGGGCTCCGCCCTCGTCATGGTGACCCACGACCCTGACGCCGGCGCCCGCGCCGACCGCATCCTCTCGCTCCGCGACGGGCTGCTCGTGCACAACACGGAGGACCTTGCATGACACGCGGCATCGTGACCTACACGCTCCGTCTCCTCTTCCGTTCGCCCGGACGCTCGCTCGCGCTGATCGGGGGGCTCTCGCTCGGCGTCGGCCTCGTCGTGAGCGTCCTGTTCTTCGTGCAAAGCTCCTCCCGCCAGCTCACGCAGACCGCCATCAAGCCCGTGCCGATCGATATGGTCGGCCACGCTACCACGCCGTCGATCGATGAGGCGAAGGTCGTCAGCGCGTTCCGCAACCAGCCCGGGATCACCGCCGTCGAGCCGATGGACGCCGTGGACTTCACCGCCGCGTCCGGCGGCAGCGGCGGCCAGAAGACGCCCGCCGGCAAGCTCATCGCAGTCGATTCGTCCTTCTTCCGCACCTTCGACCTCCTCAAGGTCTCCTCCGGCTTCTTCGACCCCGCCGGCGTCCTCGTCACCGATGCGACCGCCACGCGTCTCGGCCTGAAGGCCGGCGACACGATCCAGATCACCATCCCCGCCCTGCCGACGCCCTACACCGCGAAGGTCACCGGCATCGTCGATGCCAGCCGCGCCCAGTCGCTCTTCCTCAGCACCGACCCATCCAAGGAAGGCGAGTTCCAGATCGTCACCGACATGGTCGTCATGGACCGCTCCCTCTTCAACCGCGACCTGCGCGCCGCGCTCATCGGCACCGCCGCGCCCGCCGGCAGCGCCCAGCCCGGTGGCGCCACCAACGCGACGCCGCTCGTCGATCAGCAGCAGCTCATCAAGATCGACCGCAACGCCCTCCCCTTCAGCCCGGCCACCGCCCAGACCCGGGTGGCGACGCTCGCCCGCACCCTGGAGCGCCAGCTCACCGGCCAGATCACGATCACGAACAACCTGGGCGACGCCCTCAACGCCGCGAAGAGCGACGCGCTTACCGCGAAGATCCTCTTCATCTTCCTCGGCCTGCCCGGCGTCGCGCTCGCGGCGTTCCTCGTCCGGTACGCCGGCGAGCTCTACGGAGAAGCGCAGCGCCGCGAGATCGGACTCCTGCGCGCGCGCGGCGCTTCCTCGCGGCAGGTGCTCGCTATCGCCGCCATGGCCGCCGCCATCCTCGGCATCGCGGGGTCCGCCCTTGGCCTCGGCGTCGGCACGCTCGTCACCATCTTGGCCCGCGGCAACAACGCCCTCGCCGATACCAGCGTCGGCACCTTCGTCGGCATGGCCCCCTGGGCGCTCATCGCTGGCCTCCTGATGGCCGTCGCGTCGTCGTTCATGCCCGCCTGGAACGCCGTCCGCCAGAACGTCATCGCCGAGCGGCGCCGCGTCAAGCGCGCCGAAAAGGCGCCCTTCTGGAAGCGCGCCTGGCTCGATGTCGGCGCCCTCATCGCCGCGGGCATCGTCCTCTTCATCGTCAACCTCTCCGGCGGCTTCAAGCCCGCCGGCGGCGAAAGCCAGGCGCTCTCCTTCTCGTTCTACCTCTTCCTCGCCCCGCTCTTCCTCTGGATCGGCCTCACCCTCTTCATGCAGCGCATTCTCGTCAGGATCATCCCCCTCTTTGCGCGCTCTGCCGCCGGCGCCACCAGCGGCTTCGGCCAGGTCGCCGCCCGCAGCATGGGCTGGCGCGCCAACCGCCTCACCTCCGCCATCTCCGTCGTCGCGCTCACCCTCTCCTTCGGCGTCAGCCTCGCCCTCTTCACCAGCACCTACGACGCTCAGAAGAAGGTCGATGCCCACTACGCCGTCGGTGCCGACGTGCGCGTCACACCCGCGCTCGGCGTGGCCCAGCCCGCCGGCCTCCAGCAGAAACTCCTCGTCCCGGGCGCCAGCGGCGTCACCGCCGTCTCGCGCGACACCCGCGCCGCCGTAGGTTCAGAGCGCCACGTCGTCTACGGCATCGATGCGGCGAAGTTCGGCAGCGTCGCCTACCTCCCCGACTCCTTCCTCACCGGCCAGAGCGCGACCACCATGCTCGCCCTGCTCCAGGCCACCTCCAACGGTGTCCTCGTCTCGCGTGATCTCGCGACGACCTTCAACATCCTCGTCGGTGATCCCGTCCTCGTCCGCCTCTCCACCGCCGCCGGCACCTACAAGGACGTCCAGCTCAAGGCCGTCGGCATCTTCAAGCAGTTCCCCACCTCCTCGCAGGACAGCGATCTCATCATGAACACCGCCTTCATGGCCCAGCAGCGCGGCGTCAGCGCGGCCGATTTCTACCTCGTCCGCGCTGATGGCACCCAGGCCGGTGCCACGCGCGTCGCCAACGAGATCAAGGGGCTCTTCACCAGCACCGCGCCCGCCCGCGTCGAAGACCTCACCACCACCCTCGCCACAGATCAGTCGACGCTGACCAGCCTCAACCTCAGCGGCCTCGGCAAGATCGAAGGCATCTTCACGCTCGTCATCGCTTTCGCCGGATTCGGCATCTTCCTCCTCTCCGCCATTGCGGAGCGTGCCCGCGAGTTCAGCACGATGCGTGCCATCGGCGCCAGCCCCGGCCAGCTCCGCCGTCTGCTCGCCATCGAAGGTGGCAGCATCATGGTCTTCGGGTTGCTCCTCAGCATGCCGGTGGGCTTTCTCATCGCGCGCGTGCTCATCACGCTGCTGACGTCCATCTTCTCCCTCCCGGTCAACGGGCTCTCCATCGATGCCGGCCCGCTCACCATCCTCTTCGCAGTCAGCGCCGCCGGCCTCGTCGCCGCGCTCGCGCTCGCGGCCCTAGCGCTTCCCCGCCTCAGCCTGGGCACCACGCTGCGAGAGGAGTAGTCGGCGCTCCTGGCGGCGAAGGTCCGAGTTCCCCCAGCTCCTTCGCCGCCGGTGCCACCCCCACACCCACCGGCGCTATTAGCGCCGGTGGGTGTGCGTTTCCCGCCACATCCGCCCCGGCCCCAGCGCGCCACCGTGTTCTCCGCCCCATCCCTGGGCCGCCATGCCGCCGCGCCGTGCGCCCCTCCTGCTCAGCTTGTGTCCGTCGCGCCGCTCGAAGCCTTCTGCGACGCGTGGCCATCTACCCTTCGGTCGCCGGCGGCGATCAGGCCTGCCGGCAGGACGCCGAAGTGGGCGAGCCTTGCGACTCGCCCACTTCCTTGTTCGCGACCGACCGGGGCTACTCCTGGCCCTGGAAGTCGTGCTGCACGTTCGCGCCCGGCCCGTCATCGTGGCCGCCCGGGAGCTCCGTCCCGTTCGGCCCGACCGGGTCCGTGGCGCTCGCCGTCTCAGGCGCTTCCACGGACGTGTCCGGTGCCGTCTGAGACTGCGTCGTCGGCGTGGTCGGCGTCTTCGGTGGCGTCTGCGCGCCTGCGCTTGTCACGCCGACGAGCAGCGAACCACCGACGAGCGTCGCCACGACCGCCGGCCCGGCTGCGATGGCCAGGATCCGTGATTTCGTTGTCTCGAACATTGTCGTTCCTCCTTTCCTGGGAGACTCGAAGCGTTCGCGCTTCTGTACCCTCAGGCTAAGGAGCGGCGATGAACGGCCCGTGAACTGCCGGTGAATCGATCCTTCATGAACTGCTCGTGAACCCGTCCGTGGCGCGTCGGTTCATGAAGGTGCCCCAACCGGCCGCGCGGCTCGCGTCAGCCGCGCCCATGGCCAGCTCGAGACAGCGGCAGCGTTACCGTGAGTGTGCTGCCCGTCCCGTTGCTCTCCGCCCGGATGCGCCCGCCGTGCGCCTCCGCGATCCATTTGCAGATCGCCAGCCCCAGCCCGGCCCCCGCCCGCTCCCCACCGCGCGCCTCCTCCACCCTGTGGAACCGCTCGAAGATTCGCTCCAGCTGGTCCTCCGGGATCCCCCGCCCTGTGTCGCGCACGAACACGTTCGCCTCGTCCCCGTGCGGCGTCCAGCCGATCGTGATCGATCCATGGTCCGTGTACTTGACCGCGTTGTCCGCGAGATTCAGCATCAGCTGGAGCAGCAGGTCCTCGTCGCCGACGACCGACACCGGCGCGCCACGCTCTTTCATCACAGCGAGCCCCTTCGCGGCCGCCAGGGGGCTCACCTGCTCGACGATCGACTCAACGAGCCCCTCCAGCGCCACTGGCTGGCGCTCGAGCGGCAGCGCACCTGCGTCCGAACGTGCCAGCATCAGCAGCTCCCCCACCAGCCGCGTCATCCGGTCCACCTGGTCGTTCACCGCCGCCAGCACCCGCCGGTAGTCCGCGGCCTCGCGGTCGCGTTGCAGCGCCACTTCGATCTGCCCCCGGATCGCCGTCAACGGCGTTCTCAGCTCGTGCGATGCGTCCGCGGTGAACTGGCGCTGCCGCTGGAACATCGCCTCCAGCCTGCCGATCATGCCGTCGAACGTCCGTGCCAGCCGGCCTACCTCGTCGTCTGGCAGGTCCAGGTTCAGGCGGCGGCTTAGGTCGTGCCCGCTGATCTCCTGCGCCGTCTTCGTGATGCGGTCGATAGGCCCAAGCGCCCGCGACGACAGCCACCACCCTCCCGCGCTCGCCAGCACGATGCCCAGCGGCGCTCCCACCGCCAGTGCCAGCAGCAGGTTGTGCAGCGTGTTGTTCATGTCGGACGTCACCAGCCCGACTTGCATGACCGCCACCACCTGCCCATCCTGCTCGATGGGCGCCGTCAGCACCCGCGCCTGCGAAGGGCCGCTCCCGGTTGTGTTGATCTGCTCCGAGCCGGCCAGCGCGCGCCGGACTGCGTTGGCGTCCAGCGGCACCGGCCCAAACGCGGCGCTGTTGTCGTAGAGGATCTTCCCTGTTGCGTCGACGATGCGTTGGAAGCTCTCGCCCGCGTTCGGGTCGCGCGGGTCCGTCGTCAGGTTGAACGTCGGCGTTCCGTTCGCGCTGTAGTCCAGCAGCCCCCGCAAGAGCGTCACGCGCGTGCGGAGCGAATCGTCGAGCCCTGCCGTCAGCGTGCGTTCGAGCGTCAGGTAGACACCGGCGCTCAGGAGCAACAAGATCACCGCCAGGATCGCCACGTACCAGAGGGTCAGGCGAAGGCGGATTGAGCGGAAGACCACTCAGGACTCCGGCACGGCGATCTTGTATCCAGCTCCCCGGATCGTGTGGATGAGCTTGACCGGCATCCCGTCGTCGATCTTCCGCCGCAGATGGCCGATATACACGTCGATCACATTTGCCGCGTTCAGTGTATCGTAGTTCCACACGCGCTCTGTGATCATCGTGCGCGTCAGCACCCGCCCGGGGTTGCGAAGCATGTACTCCAGCAGCGCGTACTCTTTCGTCGTCAGCTCCAGCACGCGATCCCCGCGCCGGGCCCGCCGCGTCGTCGTATCCAGCTCCAGGTCGCCCAGCCGCAGCACCGGATCGCTGGCCTGCGGCTCGCGCCGCGCTAGTGCCCGCACCCGCGCCAGCAACTCCGCGAACGCGAACGGCTTCACGAGGTAGTCATCCGCCCCCGTGTCTAGCCCCCGCACACGGTCTTCCACCGTGTCCCGCGCCGTCAGCATCAGCACCGGCGTCTTGTTGCCGCTCTCCCGCAGCCGCCGGCACACCGTCAGCCCGTCCACCTGCGGCAGCATGATGTCCAGCACGATCACGTCGAAGCTGCCGACCGCCGCCAGGTCCAGCGCCGATGCCCCGTCCGACGCCAGGTCCACCGCGTATCCCTGCTCGGTCAGCCCGCGCACGACGAAGTCGGCGATCGCTGGTTCGTCCTCGACCACGAGTACTCTCATCTTGGCCCAACAGTAGCAGCCGGACGTGAAATGAACATGAAGACGCCCGGGCGCCGCCACCTGCCCCGCGGCCTCGTGGTTCCCGCCTCGTTCCGTCAGAACGGCGCCGCCCACCCCCGAGCTCAGCGCCGCGCCTCCAGCACGATCTGCGTCTGCGTCACCATGGCGAGCAGCCGCCCGTCCGGCCCCGTCACCCGGGTCTGCCACACCATCGTCCTCCGGCCGCGATGCAGCGGCACGCACTCGCCCCGGATCGTGTCGCCCGGCCGCGCCGGCGCAAAGAAGTTCGTCTTCGATTCGATTGTCGTCGTCCCGGCGCCCGGCGGCAGGTTCAGCGCCGTCGCCGCTCCGCCCAGCGTGTCCGCGAACGTCATGATCGCCCCGCCGTGCATCACCCCCGGCACGGTGCAGTGGTCGTCCCGCACTTCGAGCTCCGCCACCACGCGCTCCGGCGCCGCCTCCACGAAGCGCAGCCCCAGCACCGCGGCGAAGAGCCCGCGCGTCTGCTCCTGGAGCTGCTCTGTCGGATCCATCGCCACCTCCCCTGCCCTGCGAGCACCACGTCTCAGCCTTGTCGCCTGCTGTGCGCGCGTCGGCTTCACGAGTGCCACGCCCATTAAAGAGCATCACTCGCGCCGCGCGGTATCACCAGTCCGGCACGTTCTCGCGCACGCCCGGCGTGTTGGTCAGCCGTCGCTGGTGCGAGCCGTTCCGATCCATGACGTACAGCTCCGCGTTCCCGTCCCGGTCGGAGATGAAGACGATCTGCCGGTCGTCCGGCGACGGATTGCCGTAATCGTTGCGTGACGCATCATCCGTGAGCGCCATGTCGTGCGCCCCGCTCGTGTCGCTCGATGATGTGTCGTGCGCGAAGAGGTTCAGGTTGCCCCCGCCGTACTCGCCGCCTGTCCGCGACGCCGCGTACGTCAGCGACTTGCCGTCGTGTGAGAAATGCGGACACGCGTCCGTCCCGCCCGTATCGATCCGCACCTGCACGGCGTTCGTCGCCACATCTGCGGAGTAGATGTGCGCCAGCGGCTGCGGCGCGCCCGCCGCCGCCGGCATGATCGCCGAGAAGTACACTTCCCGCCCGTCGGGTGTCCACGCCGGGAACTCCGCGAACTCGTACTCCCCCGCTACTTGCCGTGGGCTCGATGCGTCTGCGTTCGCCACCCAGACGCTCCAGCCTTTGCTGCTGCTGCGCACGTACGTCAGGCGCCGCCCGCCCGCCGATAACTTCGGGCTCCACTCCCCGGCATCGGGCGTATTCGTCAGCCGCCGGACGTGCGACCCATCGGCGTCCATGACGTACAGGTCGGGCTGCGCCTGCCCGTCTCGGCGCGAGCTGAAGACGATCTGCCGTCGGTCCGGGGACCACGACGGGTTCCCGTCGAACGTCTTCCCGTGCGTGAGCTGCGTCGTCGCTCCGTTCTGCGGGTCGATCGTGTAGATGTTCGTGACGTCGCCCGTCTGCGCCTCATAGACGATCAGCGGTCTCCCCCCGCCGCTTGATCCGCACCCCGTCAGCACCGCGCCACTGATCCCCGCTGCGAACCACAGCGTCGCTAAACGCGCCAGGCGGCGGGGCGCTCCCACCCGCCGGAAATCGCTCCCGGTCGATGGATCGTGTGCTGCAGCTTCGCTCGTGATCAAGTCGTTGTCCTGGTCAAGGGCCCGCGCATCGGGCACAAGAGCGCGCCGTCACACCAGTGT
>DASQHL010000164.1:0-3106 GCA_035632115.1 Dehalococcoidia bacterium
AAGCTCGAATGCCTCCAGCCCACGGGCAGCTTCAAGGTGCGAGGGTTCTTTTCCGCGGCGCTCGCCCTCTCGCCGGCTGAGCTGCAAAGAGGGCTGATCACCGTGAGCGCGGGCAACGCGGCGCAGGCGTGCGCCTACGTCGCGCACGAGCTTGGTGTGCCGTGCCGCGTCGTCATGTACGACACCGCCCCACCGCCGAAGGTCGACGGCGTCAAGCGCTGGGGCGCGGCGCCGATCCCGATGCCGCGTGACGAGATGCTGCAGTGGATGGCGCGGCAGGGCTGGACCGGCGAACCGGAGGCGTTCATCCATCCGTTCGCCGACGAGGAGGTCATGGCCGGACACGGGAGCCTCGGTCTCGAGATCCTGGAGGACGTGCCGGGGGTGGAACGCGTGCTCGTTCCGGTGGGTGGCGGAGGCCTGGTCAGCGGCGTCGCCTCGGCGCTCAAGGCCCTTCGGCCCGGCGTCGAGGTGATCGGCGTTCAGTCCGACGGGTATCCGCTGTGGACGCGCTGCCTCGAGGCGGGCGGCCCCGTACCGGTCAAGCCCGACACCATCGCCGACGGGACGACCGCGCCGTTCGACCCGCGCATGTTCGAGCGGCTGAAGGAGTGCGTCGACCGCTGGCTCACCGTGCCCGAGCCGCGGCTGCGCGCGGCGGTGCCACAGCTCGCCGCGGCGGCCAAGGTCGTCGCCGAGGGGGCAGGCGCCCTGACGTACGCGGCGCTGGAGCAGCTCCCACCAGGGCCGGTCACGGTGGCCGTCGTCAGCGGCGGCAACATCGACCCGAAGCTTCTGGCCGAGCTCCTCAGCTGAGGGCGGCGGGGTCCCTGGCCATGCCCCACGGCCCTCGCTTGATCAGCGCGATCAGCATCACGACGAACAGGGCGGCCGCGGGGATGGCGAAGACGACCCCGAGCCAGTAGGTCCAGCCCGGCATCGAGAAGCCGGAGATGGATGACGTCGCCGAACCCGCGATCGCCGTCACGAGGTTGACGGGGAGCGAAACGGTGCTGAGTCCCATGAAGACCAGCACCACGTAGTACATCCACGTCCATCGCCCGAGGGCGCCGATGATCACGACAAGGCAGATCGCCGCGCCGAAGATTGCCGCCACCCAAAGCGCCCCGCCCATGAACGAATTCATGGTGTCCGCGAATCCCGCCGGAAGCGGGCTGGCCTGCGGGTTGAGCTCCTGCTGCCGCTGGATGCTCTGGTTGATCGCCTGAGTCATGGTGCCTCCCATCCAGAAGGGGATGGTGAGGGCGTAGATCGCGGAGATCGCATACCAGGCGGCGACGGCGAACTGGAGCGGCCTGGTCCACGAGGTCGGATGGCGAGTCGAGCTCACAGCTGGAGCCTGGTAGTAGGACGGCGCCGCAGGGCCCTGGCCCGCCGGTACCCAGGCCTGGCCGTCCCAGCGGGACCGGCCGTCGTGGGACAGCGTGCTGACCCACTGCTGGCCGTCCCAGTAGTACATGCCGTCGGGCGACATCCGCGTGCTCATGCGCTCAACACCTCTTCGCACATCTTGAGCGTCGACTGGACGTCCTGCGCATCGATTCCATGGTGGGTTACAAAGCGCATTCGCCGCGGGCCGCTCCAATCCCCGAGCAGGCCGCGCCGCCGGCACTCCTCTGTGAACTCGGGGGCGGTCATGCGTTCGAGGTCGAAATAGACGAGGTTGGTCTGCACCCGCGAGAGATCGCACCGCACCCCGGGCAGCTCCGCCAGCCCTTCGGCAAGCGTGCGCGCGTTGGCGTGATCGTCGGCCAGCCGGTCGACCATGGTGTCGAGAGCCACGATCCCGGCCGCCGCCAGCACCCCGGCCTGGCGCATGCCGCCGCCCAGCCGCTTTCGCCAGCGCCGGGCTTCGAGGATCGTTTCGTCCGGCCCGCACAGGATGCTGCCGGCAGGAGAGGCCAGGCCCTTGGACAGGCAGAAGGTGACCGAGTCTGCGCACGCCGCGATGTCCGCCGGATTCACGCCGAGGAAGATCGCCGCGTTGAAGATGCGAGCGCCGTCGAGGTGCACTCGCAGGCCGTGCCGCCGGGCGGCGGCTGAAGCCGAGCGCAGCGATTCCAGGGGCCACACGACGCCGCCATGGCGGTTGTGGGTGTTCTCGAAGGTGATCGCCCCGCTGATGGGTTGATGCACGTCGTCGTTTGGCCGCACGGCGTCCTCCACCTGCGCCGGTGTCATCACGCCGGCTTGCGTCGTGACGGGCCTGACCTGGACCCCGAGCACCGCGGCGGCGCCGGCCGTCTCGTTGTTGAAAACGTGGGAGTCGGCGTCGGCTATGACCTCCTCGCCCCGACGGGCGTTGACGGCGACCCCGATCAGGTTTCCCATCGTCCCGCTCGGTAGGAAGACGGCAGCCTGCTTGCCCATGCGGGCCGCGGCCATCTCCTCGAGCCGGTTCACGGTCGGGTCGTCGCCGAACACGTCGTCGCCGAGCGGAGCCGTTGCCATGGCCTGCCGCATTTCGGCGGTGGGCATCGTCACGGTGTCCGAGCGTAGATCGATCAAGGCGTCGCCCTTAATCTAACCGCGCGGTGAGAGCGACCACGATCCTGGCGCGGGGAGTCATCCGGACGCTCGGCCGCACCGGCCTCAAGCCGCAAAGCCACCTGGCCATCGCAGGCGGGCGGGTGCTGGCCGTGGGCGGTCGCGAGGTGATTGGCCTGCGCGGGCCGCGGACCCGTGTGGTCGACCTGCGTGGCGGCGCGGTCCTGCCGGGCTTCAACGACGCTCACGCGCACGTCGTCTACTTCGGGCTCACCCGATTCGCGGCCGACCTTGGCGGCGCCAGGGGCATCGACGACATCCTGGCCAGGCTCAGAGAACACGCGCAGGGCCTAGAGGCGGGCGAGTGGCAGCAGGGGATGGGCTACCGCACAGACGAGCTGACCGAGCGGAGGCAGCCCCATCGGACCGAGCTGGATCGGGTCACAGGGGCCCGTCCCTGCTACATCGACGAGCGCGGCGGACACGCGCGCGTCGCCAACACGGCGGCCCTGGCTGCCGCAGGCATCACTGCCGAAACGCGCAACCCGTCGGGCGGCAGGATCGGCAGGGATCTCGACGGTACGCCCAACGGACTGCT
>DASQHL010000165.1:0-18572 GCA_035632115.1 Dehalococcoidia bacterium
TGTGGCATCGAGACGCCAGCTTCGATACCGCCGCCGCACGCCCGCTACGGCGCCAGCCGCGCCCGCAGCAGCGCCTCCGCCACGATCAGGTCCTCCGGCGTCGTGACCTTGAAGTTCGATGGCGCGCCTTCATACACGCGGACCGCGTGCCCGAGCGATTCCACCAGCGACGCATCGTCCGTCGCTGCGCCGCCCACCCCGTCGTGCGCCCGCATCAGCAGCGCGCGAGAGAACACCTGGGGCGTCTGCGCCAGCCACATCCGTGCTCGGTCCGGAGTCGCGCGCACCACCGGCGGCTGGCCTGCCACCTCCTTGACGGTGTCTCGCGATGGCACCGCGCACAGCGCGGCGCTCGTCTCCCGGGCCAGACCCACGCCCGTCGCGATCAGCTCCGGTGTGACCAGCGGCCGTGCCGCGTCGTGCACCGCCACGATCGCCGCGTCCGCGGCAGCCGTAAGACCCCCTCGCACGGACGCCTGGCGGCTCGCGCCACCCCCGACGACAGCCGTCACCTTCGTGAACCGCCACTCCGCGATGAGCTGCCGCATCCGGCCCGCCGCTCCGGGCGCCGCGACGACGACCACCGCGTCGATCGCGGCGCATTTCTGGAACGCGGCGATCGTCCACGCGACCAGCGGACGCCCAACCAGCGGCGCAAATACCTTGTCGATGCCGTCCATCCGCTCCCCGCGCCCGGCCGCGACGATGATGCCGTACGCGGGTCCATCGATCACGTCGCTCATCGCCGCATGGTACGGGAAAGCCCGTGTACACTCACGCCATGGACGACGCCATCGTACCCGCCGAGCGGCTCATCTACCTGTCTAGCGCCGCACGCCGCCTGGCCGATCTCGTCGCCGCCGCCGAGACTCCTGTGCGGTACGAAGCGCTGCGGCACCTGCTCCGCGTCAGCGAAGAAACGATGACCGAAGTGCTGGACGAAACCGTCGCATCTCGACTGGTCGCGCGTGGAGACGACGCGTTCACGTACGTCGCGGCCAGCGTGGCAACCGGCACGGCGATCCGCGAGGCGATGGACCCCGAACGCCGATCGCGCCTGCGCGCCCAGATCGCTTCGGCCAGTCAGCGCGTGTTCGAGTAGCAGCTTACTTCGCGCTCGCGCCGGCGTTGCGCTCCAGGTGCCGCCGCAGCGCCGCATTGAACAGCTCCGGCCGCTCATACTGTGGCGAGTGGCCCGCCTCCGGCACGACCTCCAGCACCGCCCCCGGGATCGTCTCCGCCAGGTAACGCGCGCCGTCGATCAACCCTGCGTCCAGTTCGCCGTAGATCACCATCGTTGGCGTCGCGATCGCCGCCGCGCGATCCGTCGTCCCGCGCCACGTCGCCAGCGCCTGCCACGCGCCGATGAAGCCATCGACGGGCATCGCTGCCAGCCTGCGTCGCATCTCCTCCTCGCGCTCTGGGGGCATGTGCGGCGGCGGGGGCAGCGGCGACGGTTGCTCCGCGACGGCAGCCATCCCGCGCTCTTCTGCCAGCTTCTGGCGCTGGGCAATGTACGCCGCTACCGCTGCGTTACGATGGAGATTGAACGTCGGCCCCGTGTCGTGCAGCGTCAGCGACATCAGCCGTCCCGGCGATCGCAGCGCCACCTCCTGCACCACCGCGCCGCCCATCGAGTGCCCGACGAGGTGATACCGCGCGAACCCCGCGCGCCCCGCCAGCGCCTCCACGTCGTCCGCCATCTGTTCGATGCTGTACGCCGCGCGGTCCGCGGGCGCCGAAGAGCGGCCGTGCCCCCGGTGGTCGAAGACCAGCACGCGGTGACTGCGCGAGAACTCGGGGATCTGGAAGCGCCAGTCTGTGACATCGCCCGTGTATCCGTGCACAAACACCAGCGGCTCGCCAGCGCCGTGCAGCTCGTAATAGAAGTCCACCCCGTTGACCCGCTCGATTGCCATGAAGCTCGCCTTCCCTCGTGTTCGCGTTCGTGCCGCCGCGGTCGGATGGCGCGCATGCCGCCGGTCCTTCCAGCGGCCGGCGGTGCGGCATCGCCAGCCTAGCAAAGTGCGGGCCCCCGTGCTGTAACCACTTGCCCCTCCGTTCGTTTGGATCTGGGATGCAACATTCCGCACCGGAGCAAGCGGGAGAGAGGCGTCACCATGACGAAGAAGAAGGTCCCACCCGAACTCACAGAGCTGCCGCCCGAAGTCCGTTGCCCTATCTGCGGCCTCATGAACGCCTGGATGCGCTACTGCCCGCACGTCCGCTGGACCTTCGATCAGGGCGGCCCGCTCGACTTCGCGCGCTTCGCCATCGAGACGAGCCCCTACATTCGCGGACGCGGCTACGAGCCCAGCGTCATCCCCGATATGTGGTTCAACGCCCAGGGCGAATGGATCGTCGAGCAGGTGCAACTGCACTTTGATGCCATCGATGGCTACGTCTTCGGCCACATCGGCGACCTCGACGTCCTCACAATGGACATCTGGCAACTCTTCCGGCCGGACCCCGCGCGCCGCGCCCAGCTGCGACGGTGACCGCACCGTCTTTTGCGGTCTGATCGCCATCGGCTAGGCTGACCCCATGTGCGGTCGCTTCACCCTCACGCGGCGCGACTTCGACGGACTGGCCGCCGCCCTGGGCGCCGACGCGCGCGACGAGGACGCCGCGTCGTACCGCCCACGCTACAACATCGCGCCCACGGATCCGCACTGGATCGTCCGCGAGAAGAGCGAGCGGCGCCAGATCCTCCCCGCCCGCTGGGGTCTGGTCAACTCCTGGGCGAAGGACGCCAAGGGCGCCGCCCGCCAGATCAACGCCCGCGCCGAATCCGCGCTCAAGCGCCCCGCGTTCCGCGACGCGTTCGTCGAGCGCCGCTGCGTCGTCCCGGCCGACGGCTTCTTCGAGTGGATCGGCGCCAGGGAGTCGCGCCGGCCAGTCTGGTTCCACGCGCCGGACCACGGCCTGTTGCTCTTCGCCGGCCTCTACGAGTCGTGGCTCGATCCGCAAACGGCCGCCTGGCAGCGCACCTTCACGATCCTCACCACAGACGCCAATGATGTCGTCGCGCCCGTGCACGACCGGATGCCTGTGATCGTCCCGCAGGATCGTATCGACGACTGGATCTTCGTGCCGCCGGACGGCCGCGAGGCCCACGCTGCCACCCTAACGCCGATCCTGTCCCCCGCGCCGGCAGGCGTCCTCGTCGCAACCGAGGTCTCGCGTCGTGTGAACGCCGTCGCGAACGACGACGAAGCGTGTCTCGAGCCCGCAAACAACGGCGAAACGGCGGCATCGCCGCGCCTCTTCTAGCGCCGCAGATCAGCCGTTGCCCAGCGCCTCCAGCTCGGCCAGCAGCGTGCGTTGTTCCGGCTGCTGGAACGCCAGGCGTGCCGGCTCCAGCGCCCCCACCAGCCACTCGGCGACGCCGTTCTTCAGGTCCGCCGGGTGCAGCGCCCCGGCCATGTAGGCGTCGTCAACCTCCTGCGGCGCCGTGAAGCGCAGATCGCCACCGTGTTGCGGCGACCGCGTCACCCGGAACTCGCCGTCGCGCGCGAAGATCAGCTTCCGCACCCAGTCCAACATCGGGTTGAAGGTCACGGAGTCCGGCGGACAGAACGCGCGGCGCACCTTCTCGCGGATCTCGTCCTCCGTGTCATGGACGAACAGCGCGGAGTGCTTGTCTGACTTGCTCATCTTCATCGACGCCCAGAAGTCCGCCAGGTCGGATTCCGGCGGCGGCCACATCGCCGGCTTCTTGAGCCCCAGCAGCAGAGGATGATGCACGCACACCGGCTTGGCGGCCGCACCCGCCGCATCGAGCAGCGGCGACACCCGCATCCTTGCCGCCACGTCGCGTGCGATCACGTGCGCCTTCCGCTGGTCCATGCCCGCGTGGGCAATATTGATCCCCTGGATGAAGATGTCGGCGACCTGCATCGGCGGATAGATCAGTTTCGCGAAATCCACCGACTCGCCTTCCCGCCGCCCAAGGATCGTAATGCTGCGCTGCATCCGGGCGAGCGTCGTGTTCTTCGCCACGTCGATCAGCGTCGCCCAGTACCGGTCGTTGTGGTGGTACAGCTCCGTGCCCAGCACGAAGTTGAGCTTGGCCGGGTCGCCGCCCACCGCCCGGAACGACGCCTTCATCCCCTCCTGGAAATAGCCAACGGCGACCCGCCGGATCGTCTCAGGGTCACCCCCCAGCTTGTCGTTGATCCAGGAGTGCCAGTCCGCCAGGAAGATTGTGCATGAGACCCCCGCTTCGACGAAGTCGCGCACCTTCGACATGCAGACGAGCCCGGTGCCGAGGTGGATCTTCCCGGAGATCTCGAATCCGATGTAGTGGCGCAGAGCCGTGCCCGACGCGACGAGGTGCTCGAGGTCCTCGCGAGTCAGCACCTCCTCCAGGTTGCGCGTGATCAGGTCGACCGTGTCAGCTGTGGCCATCGCAGGCACATCGTAACAGGCGACCGGCCGTTGCGGGTTCAGCCGGGCCCATCCCGGGCTGAGGATCGACCCGACCGCCCCGCCGGCCGGCCTCTCATCGCCTTCACATGAAGCCGTGCTAGCGTACGCGCGTGAATGCGTCGTACCGCCGTCTGCTGCCGGCCATTGTCGCGGCCATCGCGCTCGCGCTCGCCTCGTGTGGCGGCGGCTCAACGAAAAGCGCGACGCCCACTGGCACCCGGGGCGCACCCGCGACAGCGCAGCCCAACCCGACGCCCGGGGCGTCCTCCTCTGCGACGGCCTCGGCGGCAGCCGCCGGCATCCACAAGATCCAGCACGTCGTCGTCATCATGCAGGAGAACCGCTCCTTCGATTCGTACTTCGGCACATTCCCCGGCGCGGACGGCATTCCCATGAAGGGCGGCCAGCCAACGGTCTGCGTCGACGACCCGGCCACCGGCCAGTGCGTCAGGCCCTACCACGATCCGAACGACAAGAACGCCGGCGGCCCCCACGGCGCGCCGCAGGCCGCCGCCGACATCAACGGCGGCAAGATGGACGGCTTCATCGCCCAGGCGCAGCGCGGCAATAAGGGCTGCCTGCAGGCGAACGATCCCAACTGCGCGAACGGCGCCACCACCGACGTCATGGGCTACCACGATGCGCGCGAGATCCCCAACTACTGGACATACGCGCGCGACTTCGTCCTCCAGGACCACATGTTCGAGCCGGACGCATCGTGGAGCCTTCCAGCGCACCTGTTTACCGTCTCCGCCTGGTCCGCGACCTGCGCAAAGCCGGGCGACCCGATGAGCTGCGTCTCCGCCCTCCAGTCGCCAAACCTCCCGCCCGACTTCCGGCCAGGGATGATCGGCAGGCCCGTGAAACGGCCGGACTACGCCTGGACCGACCTCACGTATCTGCTGCACAAGCAGCAGGTGAGCTGGGCCTACTATGTAGCCGATGGCACCGAGCCGGACTGCGAGAACGACCAGGCGACCTGCGTCGCGGCGCCGCAGCGCGCCGGCACGCCGGGCATCTGGAACCCGCTCCCCTGGTTCGATACGGTGCGCCAGGATGGCCAGCTCGGTAACATCCAGACCCTCAGCCGCTTCTACGATGCCGCGAAGAACGGCACGCTGCCCGCCGTCTCGTGGATCGACCCCAACGGCAAGGTGAGCGAGCACCCGCCGGCGCTCGTCAGCGCGGGACAGGCGTACGTCACCGGATTGATCAACGCCATCATGCAGGGGCCTGACTGGGACAGCACGGCGATCTTCCTCGTCTGGGACGACTGGGGCGGCTTCTACGACCACGTGGCCCCGCCCCGGATCGACCAGAACGGCTACGGCCTCCGCGTCCCGGCGCTGGTGATCAGCCCGTACGCGAAACAGGGCTACATCGACCACCAGACACTGAGCTTCGACGCCTACCTCAAGTTCATCGAAGACGACTTTCTCGGCGGCCAGCGCCTTGACCCGAAGACCGATGGCCGCCCCGACACGCGCCCTACGGTGCGTGAAAATGTCCCGCAACTCGGCGACCTCACCAGCGACTTCGATTTCACGCAGCCTCCCCGCAAGCCCGTCGTCCTCTCCGGCGCAACGACGCTGGCGTCCGGTCCGGCCACGCCAGCAGGAGCAATCGCCACCAGTGGTGCTCCCTGATCCCGCGACGACACGCGGCGCTCAGCCCCCCGTCGGCGGTGCGGTGCGGATCAGCCCCTCCTGCACCACCGACGCCACGCGCGTACCGTCCCGGCGGTACATCTGGCCGATGATCAGGGCGCGCGCCGCATGGGCGACGGGGCTCTCGCTGGTGAACAGCAGCCAGTCGTCGAAGCGGGGAGGCCGGTGGAACCACAGCGCGTGGTCCAGGCTCGCCGATGCCCGCATGTCCCGCGGGATCCCGTGCGAGAAGCGCGCCGTCGCGATCAGCCCTCGGTCGCTCGCGTAGGTGATCATCGCGGCATGCACCGCCGGATCCTCCGGCAGGCTGCCCCTCACGCGTGTCCACACGCGCCGGCGCGGCGTCGGCCCGGCCGGTGGCGTGTCGTACCGGTCGACGGACCGCATTTCGATTGCGTCGTCGCGGCTCATCCGGCGCATCATCGCGGCGTCCTCCGGGCGGTCGGGCCGCACGAACTCCCACTGCGGCAGCCCGTCCGGACCCGGCACGTCCGGCATCGGCTCCTGGTGCGTGATCCCCTCCTCCGGCTTCACAAAGCTGCTCGAGAGGTTGAAGATCGCCTCCCCCGACTGGTACGCGACGACGTCGCGCGTCGTGAAACTCCGCCCATCGCGGATGCGGTACACCACGTAGCGGATCGGCACGCCGTGCTTGCCCGGCCGCAGGAAATACGCATGTAGCGAGTGCAGCGCCCCCTCGTCGACGGTCCGATACGCGGCGATCACAGACTGCGCCGCCACGAGCCCGCCGAAGAGCCGCCATGCACCCTGTCCCGGGTCGCCCAGGAAGAGATCTCTGTCCAGCCGCTCCAGGTCGAGCTGCTTCAGCAGCCGCGTGAGCGCCGCCGGGGCCTGTTCGCTCATCGGCGTGAGTGTACGCGCCGCCGGAGCCACGAGCCAACGGCAGTCAGGCGGCGCGCCGTCCCTGCTGGCGGTCCCGCCGTTCGCCCGCCGTCGGTGCGCGGCGTGCGTTGACCCGCACCGGCCGGAGCCGCGACGCCCTGCCGCTGGTCGCCGTCGTCGCCTGAGCGTGCCGGGCCGAAACGAACGACGCGATCCCGATGGGCGTCGCCACCAGCGCCACGAGCAGCCCGACGATCCACGTCTCGACCATGATCCACCTCCCCCTCGCCAGTGTTACCCTACCCCCGTCGCACGATCGGCAGCCAGATCCGTTGGTCACAGGTCGCGCCGGCCGAATGGCACAAGACCGCGAGCGCGCGTCCGGGGGAGGAGAAAGCACGATGCAGGTTTCGGCAACGCTGGCTGGACTCTCTGCCGAGCGCCTGGAGCGGATCACCGAGCATCTTGATCGCCACTATGTGCAGCCCGGAAAGATCGCCGGCTGCCAGGCGCTCGTCGCGCGCCACGGACATGTCGCCTACCTCCGCTCCCTCGGCGCCATGGATCGAGAGCGCGCCCGCCCCATGGCGGACGACACGATCTTCCGCATCTACTCCATGACCAAGCCTATCACGTCCGTCGCCCTGATGACGCTGTACGAACGCGGCCACTTCCAGCTCAACGATCCCGTCTCTCGTGTTATCCCCGAGTGGAAGGATCTGCGCGTCTACGTTTCCGGCGAAGGTGAGGCGATGGAGACCCGCCCGCCCATCCGACCCATGACCTTCCGCCATATCCTGAGCCATACCGCCGGCGTCTCCTACGGTGCGACGCGCCACCCCGCCGATCGCGCCTACGGCATGCAGGGCGTCCAGCGCGGGAACGGCGAGACGCTGCGCACCTTCGTCGAGAAGCTCGCCAACGTCCCCCTCCGCTACGATCCCGGCGACCGCTGGATGTACTCCTTCTCCACCGACGTCTGCGGCTATCTTGTCGAGGCGATCTCCGGCAAGCCCTTCGACACTTACCTGCAGGAGACCATCTTTGATCCTCTCGGCATGCGCGACACCGCCTTCGCCGTCTCGCCCGGAAATGCCTCCCGTCTCGCCGCCAACTATCAGCGCCAGCCCGATAAGTCGCTGGCGCTGATCGACGACCCGGAGCGCAGCCCCTTCCTCCGCATGCCCACGTTCCTCTCCGGCGGCGGCGGCCTCACCAGCACCATCGCTGACTACTTCCGGTTCTGCGAGATGCTGCGCCGCGGCGGCGAGCTGGACGGGGCCCGCATCCTGGGACCCCGGACTCTCCGTCTCATGACGCAGAACCACCTGTCCGGCGGCCGCGACTTGAGCAGCATGGCGATGGGCGCATTCTCCGAGACGGCCTACGAGGGCGTCGGGTTCGGCCTCGGCTTCGCCATGACCGTGGACGCCGTGGCCGCCGGCACGCCCGCCCAGGGCGACTACTACTGGGGCGGCGCAGCCTCCACGATCTTCTGGGTCGACCCGAACGAAGACCTCGTGACCATCTTCATGACGCAGCTCATGCCCTCCGCCACCTTCAACTTCCGCGGCCAGCTCAAGAACATCGTCTACTCCGCCATCGCCGACTAATACAGGGTGCTCGGCTGCGTTCGCCGCGTGGCCGGGCCGGTGGCGGCGGTATGATCGGGAGACGGCGCCGGCCGCTTCCCCGTTCGGTTGGACGGTTTCTGGATACGCGCGACATGGCAGTCAACCTCTCGTCCTACTTCCCCCGCCTCCTCGTCGAGTGGCAGGCGGACGCGCCGGACGAACGCGCGCGCACCATCGAAGGCACCCTCGTCTTCGTTGATATCTCCGGCTTCACCGCAATGTCCGAGCGGCTCGCGCGAAAAGGCACCATCGGCGCCGAAGAGGTCACCGAGGTGCTCAACGCCAGCTTCAGCGATCTCCTGGCCGCCGCGTACGAGGAAGGTGGCTCGCTGCTCAAGTTCGGCGGCGACGCCCTCCTGCTCTTCTTCTCCGGCGACGCCCACGCGGTCCGTGGCTGCCGCGCCGCCGTCGGCATGCGGCGTCACCTCCGCGAGCGCGGCCAGGTGCGGACGGCCGCAGGGCTTGTGCGATTGCGCATGTCCGTCGGTGTGCACACCGGCCCCGTGCACATGTTCCTCGTCGGCACCTCACACCGCGAACTGATTGTCTCCGGGCCGGCGGTCACCCGCACCGTCGAGATGGAGAACGCCGCCAGCGCCGGCCAGATCTTCGTCAGCGACGCCACACGCGCGCTCGTGCCGCGCTCCTGCCTGCGCCCCGGCCACGACGGCGGCTGGCTACTCGAGAAGGCGCCCCCCGCGCCGATCACCGGTGCGCCCGCGCCGCCCCAGGCTTCGATCGCCCATCCGGAGATCTTCGTCCCCGTCGCTATCCGCGTGCATCTCGGCGCCGTCCACGTCAGCGAGAGCGAGCACCGCCACGCCGTCGTCTGCTTCGTCCATTTTGAGGGCGTCGATGCCCTGCTCGCCGATTCCGGCACGTCCGCCGTCGCAGACGCGCTCACCGAGCTGGTCGATCTCGTGCAACGCTCCGCGGCCGACTATGGCCTCTGCTTTCTCGGCAGTGATATCGATCGCGATGGCGGCAAGATCATCCTCACCGCCGGCGTCCCGAAGAGCTCCGGCAACGACGAGGAGGCCATGCTGCGCGCCGTGCGACAGCTGGTCGAGGCGCGGCCCTCACTGCCGCTCCGCATCGGCGTGAACGCCGGCCCCGTCTTCGCCGGTGATATCGGACCGCCATATCGCCGCACCTACACCGTCATGGGCGACGCCGTCAACCTCGCCGCCCGTCTGATGGCGCGCGCCGAGCCCGGGGAAGCGATCACCGTGCCTGCCGTCACCGCGCGTGCGCTTACCGCCTTCGATCAGACGCCGCTGGAGCCGTTCCACGTGAAAGGTAAGGCGCGCCCCGTCGAGGCAGTCCTCCTGGGTGCTGCCCAGGGCGCGCGCGCGGGCCACGCGGGCTGGCACGTGCCACTCTTGGGACGCGAGCAGGAGATGCACCTCCTCGCGGCGACGCTGGCCTCCGTGCGCGCGGGGCGCCGCGGCATCGTCAACCTCGTCGGCGACGCTGGCATGGGAAAGTCGCGCATCGTCGAGGAGCTGAAGGCTCAGGCCGGTGCCGTCGCCTGGTGCGAGACGGCCTGCGAGCAGTACGAATCGTCCACCGCGTACTTCCCCCTGCGTCGGCTGCTCCGTTCGGTCCTGCGCATCGCGCCCGAACTCGATTCCAGCGCCGCGGCCGAAGCCCTGACCGCGCGCGTCGATGACGCCGCGCCCGATCTGCGCCCCTGGCTGCCCCTGCTCGCGATCCCACTCGATCTCACCGTCGCTCCGACGCCGGATGTGGAACGCCTCGACCCGCGCTTCCGTCGCGCGCGGCTCCACCAGGTCGCCAGCCAGCTGCTGGTCCGCCTCGTCCCCGGCCCGGCCGTGTTCGTCCTCGAAGACGCGCACTGGATCGATGAGGCGTCGCGCGATCTGCTCGCCGAAGTGCTCTCGCTCGCCGCCGAGCGGCCGTGGCTGTTCCTCGCTACCCGCCGTCCCGGCGATGCGCCCCTGTTCGCCGAACTCGATCAGTCGGCCGTAACGATTGTGCTGGAGCCGCTCTCCCCCGCCGCCTCCGCGGATCTGACCGCCGCCGCCATGGGCGACACCCCCATCGCTCGCCACCGGGTCGAGGCGCTGGCTCGCCGCGCCGGCGGCAACCCGCTCTTCCTGCGCGAGATGGCCCAGTCGGCCGCGGCTGGCGCGGACGTCGAAACGCTGCCCGATAGCGTCGAGGCGCTGCTCGCGGCCCAGATCGACCGCCTCGCGCCACCGGAACGCCGCCTCCTCCGGTTCGCGTCCGTCGTCGGTCCCACCTTCAACACGCGCCTGCTGTATGAAAGCCTTGGCGAGATGATTTCCACCACGCTGGCGGCCACGTGGGATCGCCTCGCCGATTTCGTTGTCGCGGAGGGGCGCGGATCGTACCGCTTCCGCCACGCGCTCGTGCGCGAAGTGGCCTACGCTGGCCTCCCTTTCCGTCGCCGCCGCGAGCTGCACGAACGGCTCGGTGCCAGCATCGAGCGCCGCCGCGGCCGGCGCGCCGACAGCCGTGCTGAGCTGCTCTCACTCCACTTCCATCGCGCCCAGAACTACGAGAAGGCCTACCGCTATGCGCGCATCGCCGGCGATCGCGCGAAGGAGAAGTTCGCCAACGTCGAAGCCGCCGACTTCTACCGCCGTGCCATCGATGCCGCCCACCACCTGCCCGACGTCACCCGCGGCGAACTCGCCGCCCTGCACGAAACCTTGGGCGACGTGTGCGAGCTTGCCGCCTTGTACGCCGAAGCCGGCGACGCCTACGCTCGCGCCCGCCGCCTTGCCGGCTCCGGCGATGCCACCCGGCGCCTGCTCCGGAAGGAGGGCGTCATCCGCGAGCGGCGCGGTCAGTACACGCAGGCGCTCCGCTGGTACGGGCGCGGCCTGCGTGATGTCGATGCCGCGCCCCCGCGCGACGTCAACGCCCTGCGCCTCGCCTACGCCGGTGTGCGATTCCGCCAGGGCCGCTACGCCGACTGTATCCGGTGGTGCAGCGCCGTCATTCCCGACGCCCAAGCGGCCGGCGATCGCGCCAGCCTTGCCCACGCCTATTACTTGTTGGATCACGCGCACACCATGCTCGGGAGCGCCCAGGCCGGCGCCTTCCGTGAGCTCGCGCTGCCCATCTTCGAAGAGCTCGGTGACCTCGTTGGCCAGGCGAACGTCCTCAACAACCTCGGCGTCGCCGCCACCATCGAGGGCCGCTGGGACGACGCGCTCCGCTTCTTCGATCGCAGTCGCGAGGCACGCGAGCGCGCCGGCGACGTCGTGGGTGCGGCCACCGCTTCCAACAACAGCGGCGAGGTGCTCCTGGACCGCGGCCAGATCGCCGATGCCGAAGACCTCTTCCGGCGCGCGCTGCAGGTCTGGCGCGGCGCGCACTACGCCGTGGGCATCGCCGTCGCGACCAGCGCCCTCGGCCGTGCCGCCACCCGCTCAGGCCGCCTCGAGGACGCCGCCGTGCTGCTCGACGATGCCCTGGAACAGTTTCGCGCCATCGGCGCGGAAAGCTTCGTCATCGAGACGGAGGCGCGTATCGCCGAGCTGCGCTTGTTCGCCGGGGACGCCGCCGGTGCGCTCAACCTCATCAACCACACGCTCGCCCGCAGCGAATCCGGGGGCATGCTCGCCGTGACCGCGCTCCTCCACCGCCTGCGCGGCTACGCCCTTATGCGGCAGAGCAACTGGACGGACGCCCGCGCCGCCATCGATGACAGCCTGCGCCTGGCTCGCTCCATCTCCGCGCAGTACGAGGTCGCCCTGGCACTCCAGGCACTCGCGAGTCTCGCCCAGGCGACGGGTGCCGACCCCGGCCCCTACCTTGACGCCAGCGTGCCCATCTTCCGGCAGCTTGGCGTCACATCCAGCCCGCGTCTCGATCGCGCGTGGCCATCTGTGTCGTCCGGCGCCATCGCCGGAGACGATCGCTGAGTTCGGAGCGATCTGTGCACGCGAGAGGCGGGGCCGCGGCCCCGCCTCTCTTGCAACGCCCGCGGGCGTAGAAACTGCTACTGCACGGTCGCCGGAGTCTGGCTCCCGCTCGGCGTGGTAGCTCCGGACGGCGCGAGCGGCGGCGGTCCGCCCAGCCCGTCGTGCGCCAGCGGCAGCGGCCTGCTGATGATCTGGTCCAGATCCTGCGTCATCTGCGCCAGCCGCGCGTCCGCCTGCGCCTGCGTCAGCCGCCCGTTCGCCACATCCTGGCTGAGGTGCGCCTTCGCTTGCGCCGTCAGGAACGCCTTGAGGTCCGCGACGCTCTTCCCGTGTGCGGCCGCGATGCTGGTCAGCGTGGCGCCGCTGCCCTGCGACTCAGTGCGGAGCTGGTCGGCGCTGATGCCCAGGAACTGCGCGAGCGCTGCTGGGTCGGCGACGCCACCCGGCCCGCCCGGTCCCCGCATCCCGAACCGCGGCCCGAAGCCGAAGGAACCCGCCGGCGCGTTGGCGATGCGCTGCAGGATCTGGTCCGCCTGCGCCTGCGTCAACGTGCCCGCCTGCACCCGTGCATTCACCTCGTCGGCCGCGCTGCTCTTCACCGCCGTCTCGAGCGTGGTCGTGCTGATCCCCAGCTTCTGCGCGACCCGCGCAAGGAAGCTGGTGCCCGTGCTCGTGGTGCCGGCGGCCGGCGTCTGCGCCGCGACGATCGCCGCCGTGCTCGCAAGCGCCGCCACCACGATGCCACCCACCACCGCCACCCTCATGCTGCGGAATCTCTTCACGGTGTCCTTCCTTCCTGTCATCGGCTCGCCGTCATCGGCAGACGGCCGGGCCACGGATTTGACCGACGCTGCCAGCATCGGCCCCTCGCCTGAGTGCCCCCTGAGACGCGGCTAAGTGGCAGGTAAGAAGTCGCCCGCGTGTGCCGCGCGGCTGATCCGCCCGCCTCTCAGGTTCCTCTTAGTCACGAGTGTTACGGTGCGGTTGTGAGCGCGTCAGACGAGGAGGCAATGACATGACGGCCGGTGACCGCCTGGCATCTGGCCTGGAGCGCCCCGCTGCTATTCTGGGTCGCATGTACATCCTCGTGGTCGATGACGACCCCGGTATCTCCGACTCGCTTGGGCGGGCCCTGCGGCGCGAAGGGTTCGACGTCGACGCCGTCGCCGACGGCGAAGCCGCCCTGGCCTCGGTCCGCGACCGCCCGCCCGACGCCATGATCTTGGACGTTGCGATGCCACGGCTCGATGGCCTCTCCGTCTGTCGCCGCCTCCGGGCCGATGGCAACCGCCTGCCCATCCTCGTGTTGACCGCGCGCCACAGCCTGGGCGACCGTGTGGCCGGTCTTGATGCCGGCGCCGACGACTACCTCGTCAAGCCCTTCGCCCTCGAAGAGCTCCTCGCCCGTCTGCGCGCCATCATGCGCCGTGCCGCTCCCGAACTCGACACCGGCGTGCTCGCGCTCGACGACCTCACCCTCGACCCGCGCACGCGAAGCGCCACGCGCGCCGGGACGAGCATTGAACTCACCCGCACCGAGTATCAGCTGCTCGAGCTCTTCCTGCGCAACGCCGGCCAGGTGCTCACACGCGATCTGATCTTCGACCGCGTCTGGGGCTACGACTTCGGCGGCAACTCGAACTCCCTCGATGTCTACATCGGCTACCTGCGCCGCAAGACGGAGATCGGCGACCTGCCGCGGCTGATCCACACCGTGCGTGGTGTGGGCTACATCGCGCGGGCGTCGTGAGCCTGCGCACGCAGCTCGCCGTGCTTGCCGGGCTGCTCGTCGCCGTGGCGGTCGTCGCGGTTTCGCTCGCCGCATACTACGCGGCGCGCGACCGCCTCCGCGCCCAGGTCGATAACACGCTGCTCGCCCGGGCTGCCCAGGTGGGCGATGCGCCCGGCCTGCCACGCCCCGCCGGTGATGGCGACCACGGCCGCGCCCCACCGCCGGACCCCTTCGGAGTGGCCGATACCTTCTTTCAGGTCATCGATGCCTCCGGCACGATCACCGGCGCCCCCGCGACGCAGCAGATCGTCATACCCGTCGCCAGCCAGGATCTCGCCGTGGCCCGTGGCGCAAGTGCTCGCGTCCTCCACGATGCGACGACCGCGAAGGGTGTGCACCTGCGCGTCCTCACCAGCCCCGGCCAGCCCGGCCACGCCGTTCAGATTGCCAGGACCCTGGCCGAAGTTGATGCGTCGCTGTCAGGCCTGCGCCGGATCCTCTTCGGCGTCGGTGCCATCGGCGTCCTGCTCGCCGGTGGCGCTGGGCTCCTGCTGGCCCAACGCACGGTGCGCCCCGTCGCGAAGCTCACCGCCGCCGCCGAGCACGTTGCATCCACCCAGGATCTCACGGCATCGATCGAGGTGCGTCGCAAGGACGAGATCGGCCGCCTGGCCCTGAGCTTCAACGCCATGCTCTACGCGCTCAATGAATCGCGCACGCAGCAACGCCAGCTCGTCGCCGATGCCAGCCACGAGCTGCGTACCCCCCTCACCAGCTTGCGCACGAACATCGAGGTGCTGCTCGGCTCCGGCGGCCTGCCCGAAGCAGAGCGCCAGGCCCTCCTCGACGACGTCGCCTTCGAGATGGACGAGCTGACCAAGCTCATTGCCGAGTTGGTCGATCTCGCGTCCGAACAACGGCCGGACGCGCTCTCATTCGAGGACGTGCGTCTGGACGAGCTGGCGGCGCAGATCGTCGAACGGGCCGCCCGCCGCAGCGGCCTGCGCATCGAACTCGCCGCAGAGCCTGCGCTCGTCGAGGGCCAGTACGGCCTGCTCGAGCGCGCAGCCGGCAACCTCATCGACAACGCCTGCAAATGGAGCCCCCAGGACGCGCCCATCGAGGTCCGCGTGGCCGGCGGGCGCTTCGAGGTGCGCGACCATGGCCCCGGTATCGCCCCGAAAGACCTCCCCCACGTCTTCGACCGCTTCTACCGCGCCGATACCGCGCGCTCCAAGCCCGGCTCCGGCCTCGGCCTCGCCATCGTCAAGCAGATCATCGATGTGCACGGAGGCAAGGTCTGGGTCGAGTCGGCGCCCGACGGTACCGGCACGGTCGCCGGCTTCGAGCTTCCGTCCATTCCCATTGACGCCGCGCCCTCCGCGCCTCCGCTCCAGCCAGCCTGACTGCACGCACAGCCGCACCGCCGCTCGCTCTCCCGCGCCCGTAGGCCGCCGTGCCGTCTAGCGAGCCACCTCCTTCGTCGTTCCACAGCAGGGCCGTTCCGCAGGCGCTTCCCCGCCCCGTGCCCTTTCTTACCTTCCCCTTAGGCGCCGCTCAGACCACCTTCACGCTGGCCCTCGATCATGGGTAGCACAACCGATGACTACTATCCGCGTCCGGACACCGGACGCAGGCGGCGAAAGGACACGGTCATGGCGGCGAAGGCGAACAGGCACAGGTACCGCAGGATGCGCTCGGGTATACTCTCCGTCAGCATCCTGAGCGTGCTTCCGCTCCTCGCGCTCATGCGCGCCGGGGCGGCCGGCACGTCGGCGACAGCGGCGAGCGCGACGGCGGCGGCATCAGGCGCCAGCCAGCTCGCGGCGGCCGTCCAGCAGCCGGCGCCGGCACCTACGAGCGGGTCGTCGGGCCAGGCGCAGGCGGCCGCCCAGCCGGCAGCTCCCAGCCAGACCTACACGAGGACCTCCGCCTCATGACCACGTCCGAAGACCTGCTCGAAGGCGCGGCGCCGTCACCCATCCAGCTCCTCGCGCCGATCGCCGCGCTGGTCTTCGTAGCGGCCGTCGTGGGTTCGGGCGCCGGCTCGCAGACGGTCTGGTACATCATCCGCGCCACCGGCATCCTCGCCTTCGTGATCCTCACGCTCTCTGTCTGCGTCGGCCTGCTGATCTCCGGTCGCGCGGTTCCCGCCGGCAGGCCGCGCGTCGATCTCTACGAGCTGCACACGTTCCTCTCCCTGCTGGCCCTCGGGTTCGTCGGAGCGCACGCCCTCACCCTGCTGCTCGATAACTTCGTCAGCTTCTCGCCGGTGCAGATCCTCGTGCCCTTCACCTCCAACTACCGCCCATTCGCCGTCGCGCTCGGGATCGTCGGCCTGTATCTCACCGCGGTGGTCTACGCCAGCTTCTGGGCGCGCGGCCGCATCGGCTACAAGCGCTGGCGGACGTTGCACTACATCAGCTTCGCCACGTTCGGCATCGTCGCGCTACACGGCATGCTCAGCGGCGCCGACGCCAGCGCGCCCTGGATGGTGCTGGTGTACTTCCTCTCCATCGCCGCGGTGGTCGCCTTGACCGCCAACCGCATCCTCTCCCCGCCCGCCACGCGCCGCGCGCGTGCCTGAGCATGTCGCCAGCGCCCGACACACCGAGGCCCGCCTTCCCCGCCCGCGCAATCTATGCGATGAACACCGACATCACGCTCGTGTCTTGTCGCGCGGACGGCGAGCGCCGGCTCGATCGCGCGGAGCGCTGGCTGCACGCCTTCGAGCGCCGCTTCAGCCGCTTCCTCCCCGAAAGTGAGCTGTCCCGGCTGAATGCCGCCGCCGGCGCGCCCTTCCGCGCGTCGCCGCCGCTGCTTCGCCTGGTGCGCCTGGCACGGGACTTCGCGCGTGAGTCCGGCGGACTCTTCGATCCCGCCATTCTCCGCCAGCTCGAGGCCGCCGGATACGACCGCTCATTCGAGCAGATCCCGCTCGCGCGCCCGCCGGACCCACGGCATGCCGCCTCCCGCGCCACCTGGCGCAACATCGTCGTGGATGCGCCGCACCACACCATCACCCTGCCCGCCGATGCGGGCATCGACCTCGGCGGCATCGGCAAGGGATGGGCGGTCGACCGCGTGGCGGCGATCCTCGGGTCACCCTGCCTGGTCAACTGCGGCGGCGACGTCTTCGCCGCCGGCGTGCCGCCGAAGCGCGGCGCCTGGCGCGTCGGCGTCGCCGACCCCTTCGCCCCGGACGACGATCTGCTCGTCCTCGCCGTGGAGGACCGCGGCGTCGCCACGTCCAGCAGCGTGAAGCGGCGATGGAAGGTCGGCGATCGCTACCTGCATCATCTCATCGACCCCCGCACCGGAGGCCCCTCCGAAAGCGACGCGGTGCAGGTGACCGTCGTTGCACGGACGGCCGTGCTTGCCGACTACCACGCCAAGGTGGCGCTGCTCTCCGGCGTGCAGCGAGGGCTGTCCTATCTCGACGACGCCGCCGACGTCGAAGGGCTGGTCGTCGCAGCCGGCGGCGCGCGTCATCAGAGCCGCGGATTCCATCAATACGTCGTGCCGTAGCGTAACCGGCGCAGTGCAACAGTCGTGATCGGGCCGCGTCGGTCAATGCACCGGCGGCGGCGTTCTTAGTCTCCTCTTAGCCGCCGCTCAGACCTTGATCAGGCGCCGCCCCCATGATGATTCCGTCGGGTGCGCTCGGCAGCGATCGCGCAGGCCGCCGCGCCATTCGACAAAGAAACAGGGAAGCGCAGCGAAAGGGATCAAGACGTGAACAGACTTCGACAGTGGTGGCTTGGAGGGGCGGCGGCGCTCGCGCTCGCGGGGATCATCGGTGCCGGTGCCGTGATGGCGCAGACGCCATCGACCACCGCGACGCCATCGACGACTGCCGCACCATCGACGACCGCACCATCCACGAGTACGACGCCGTCGACGAGCACAACGCCCTCGACGAGCACAACGCCGTCGACGACCGCTCCCAGCGGCACGTTCCAGTCGAACGAAGACCCGACCCACGAAGCGGCCGAGAGCGCCGCGCACGAAGCCGCTGAGAACTCGGGCGTCCGGCCCGGTCCCGGCGGGGGCAAGTCGAACGAAGACCCGACCCACGAAGCGGCCGAAAGCGCCGCCCACGAAGCAGCCGAGAACGCCGGCGCAGCGCCATCGCAGGCGCCCAGCGCCTCGCCAACTCCGGCCAACTAGGTCGGTGCACATTGCCCCGCACCGCCTCGGCACCACGCTGGGGCGGTGCGGCGATCTCCACTGGGCCGCCGCGCTACGCCAGACAGCGCGGCGGCCTGCCGCCGTTGAACGCGATCATATCCTCGATCGCCTGGGCCGGCAGCGGCGCACCTCGCGGCTCGCCTCGCGCTTCGCT
>DASQHL010000166.1:0-5961 GCA_035632115.1 Dehalococcoidia bacterium
AAGTCTTCGATCCGAAGGGCGCGCGCGTGCGCGATGACACCGCGCCACGCCCTTCCCGAGGCCCCGCCGACGGCTGCATGGCCGGATCCGCGCGCCATCGCTACGCTCGCTCGCTCTCCGCTCGCAGGGCTGCGTCGCGCATGCGGCACGCAGGTCTCAGCCACAGCAGGCGTCCAGTGCCGCGACCGCCGCCGGAGCGCCCGCCGGTCAGGACGAAGGCCGGACCGCCCGGTCCAGCCTTCGCAAGGTCCATGCAGATGTTCGGCGAGCTAGGCCGGCGCGAGCGCCGGCGTCAGAATCGCCGAGGTCGGGATCATGCCGTCGAGGACGCGCTCGAGCGCCATGGTGTGGGCGCAGGACCCCCAGCCGGAGAAGAAATCGCACGTGCAGCGCCACGTATCGCCATCGAGGCCGACGTGATGGGTATCGTTCTCACCGCGGAAATCGACCTGCAGCGCGCTGACATGCATCCTGTCGCGCTCGCGGGCGTACTTCTTCGCCTTGTCGATCTTGCCGATGAGTCCAGAGTTCATGGTCCGTGGTCTCCCTTTCCCTCTACTGCTGCGGGTCGCAGAGAACGAAAACACCGCACGCGATCACGTGCGGTGGAGTTCCAGTCTTATGTGACTTCCCGGGTCAGAACGTCCAAGGCGGGCGGCCTCCTTCGACTCTTCTACGATAGTACTCGACCGTGCAGGCTGTCAACTGTGATCACATGATCAGACAATTCCCGCACCCACTTCCCGTGCCCGCGGCGCGAAGCGGCGCCTCGCCCCCCGTGCGGACCTCCCGTAGACTGCCGGCGATGCCCGCCCACGACCGCTCCCGGGAGATCGATGCGCTGGCGCAGGAGGTGATGCCCGGCGGCGTCAGCTCGCCCGTGCGCGCCTTCAAGGCTGTCGGCGGCGACCCCGTGGTCGTGGCGATGGGCAAAGGCTCCCGCATCTGGGACGCCGACGGCAACGAGTACATCGACTACGTGGGCTCGTGGGGGCCGCTGATCCTCGGCCACGCGCACCCGGCGGTGGTGGAGGTGCTGCAGAAGGCGGCGGAACGGGGCACCAGCTACGGCGCGACGACGGAGCTGGAGGTGGAGCTGGCGCGGCTGGTCTGCGGTGCGGTGCCGTCGATCGAGCAGGTGCGTTTCGTCAACTCCGGCACGGAGGCGACGATGTCGGCACTGCGGCTGGCGCGGGCGTTCACCGGCCGGAACAAGGTGGTCAAGTTCGAGGGCTGCTACCACGGCCACTCGGACGGGCTGCTGGCGAAAGCGGGCTCGGGCGTGGCAACGCTGGGGTTGCCCGACAGCGCGGGCGTGCCTCCCGGGTACACCGCCGAGACGCTGGTAGCGCCGTTCAACGACCGGGGCGCCGTCGAGCGCGTCTTCGCCGAGCACGCCGACGAGATCGCGGCGCTGATCGTCGAGCCGGTGCCGGCGAACATGGGGCTGGTGCCGCCGCGCGACGGCTTCCTGCAGTTCCTGCGCGAGATCACCGAGCGCACCGGAGCGCTGCTGATCTTCGACGAGGTGATCAGCGGGTTCCGCCTGTCGTACGGCGGCGCGCAGTTGTACTTCGGCGTGGTGCCGGACCTGACCTGCCTGGGAAAGGTGATCGGCGGCGGGCTGCCCGTGGGCGCGTACGGCGGGCGGCGCGAGATCATGTCGATGGTGGCGCCGTCCGGGCCGGTCTACCAGGCGGGCACGCTGTCCGGCAATCCGATGGCGATGGCGGCAGGCATCGTGACGCTGCGGCTGCTGGCGAACGACGGGGTGTACCGCGTGCTGGACCAGCTCGGCGCAGATCTGGCCGGCCGGCTGCGCGCGGCGGCTTCGGAGGCCGACTGCGCGTGCACAGTTGTGCAGCTCGGCTCGATGCTCACGGTGTTCTTCGCGTCGGAGGCGCCGGCGGACTACGCCACGGCCAAGCGCGCCGACACCGCTCGCTACGGGCGATTCTTCCGGTCGATGCTGGACTCCGGGATCTACCTGCCGCCGTCGCAGTTCGAGGTGCTGTTCCTCTCGCTGGCGCACCAGGAGCGCGACCTAGCGCGCACGGCCGAGGCGGCGGCGGTGGCGTTCGCCGCCGCACGGTGAGGGGCGGCGGGTCTTTCGCCGCCCGCTATACTGGCCGAGTATTCGACGAGGAGATCCGTCCGGCGATGCCGGACACCGGGAGGCACCATGCTGGGGAAGATCGTCGGCACCGTCCGCCGCAATCACGCGCTGGAGCACGCGACGATCACGGTGCTGCTCCAGCGCATCGGCCACGACGTGCGGATGGTGGGGCGCGCCAGCAACGATGGCTACTACCTGTACGCGGACGTGCCGACGGAGCTGCTGGAATCGGCCACGCACGAGGCGCTGCGGCGGATGAAATCGGGCGAGGGCTACCTGGCGGTGTCGCCGTTCTGCGGGACGAACCTCGCGGTGGCGGGCGCGCTGGCGGGCGTGGCCTCGCTGGTGACGATGGGGCAGACGGGGCGGCGGAGCGAGAAGGTGCCGAACGTGATCCTGGCATCGATGCTGGCGGTGCTGGCGGCGCAGCCGGTGGGGCGCATCGTGCAGCGGTACCTGACGACGAGCCCGGACCTGGCGGACACGGAGATCGTCGGGATCAAGAGCGGCGGCTACGGCGGCGCGCGCTTCCACAAGGTGCTCACCAGACGCGGCGCCTGACCGATGGCGCGGTGCGCCCCGCGCGGCGCGCGCACATGGCCCTCACGCGCCCCCGTAGCTCAGTGGACAGAGCGCCGGACTTCTAATCCGATGGTCGCAGGTTCGAATCCTGCCGGGGGTGCCAGTACGCGCCGGTGGTGGTTGGATGTCGCGGGGTTTGCGGTGCGCTCCGTCGTGACGGCTACGGCGCGAGGGTGAGGTCCAGGTCGTGCGGGAGGGTGGTGCCGGGGGCGTTCGTGATGGTCTGCGTGGCGGGGCGGCTGGCCAGGCGGAAGGTGACGGTGGCACCGGCGGCGCATGCGGGCACCGACGACGGGCCGGCCACGATCATCGTGACGTACCCCTCGGTGGCGCCTCCGTAGCGCAATGACGTGACGCCGCAGAGTACGTCGCCGATGTAGGCCTCGACGACCGTCCCGGCTGGCAACGATCGCCCTGCGGTATCGAGCAGGTGTCCCTTGAACTCGGTCACCGGTTCGCTTGCGCCAGCGGGGGTCGCGGACGAGAAGGCGGCATCGAAGGTCGCCTGCGCGCCATCGCCGGGCCAGGGGATCGAGCCCATGCTGAAGTGGAAGCGGCCGGCGGCGTAGGCCCAGAGCAGGATCTCCGAGCCTGGTGCGCCGCAGCCACGGACCTCAGCGTCGGCGGCCACGGTGATCTCGAAGCGGCCGTCCCTGACGGCGGGGATCTTGTCCTGACACGCCGCCGCCAGGCCATTGCGGATGACGCGCGCTCCGAGGAAGTCCGCGTTCAGCGGCGCGCCGTCCAGCGTGAGGGCGCCGCGCAGCGTCACGCGCGCGTCGGCTCCGGGGACGGTTGCGGCCCTGGTTACGACCGGCGTCGCACCCGGAGTCGGCGAGGCCCTTGTCCCCGCGCCTCCACCGCATGAAGCAACGGCCAGCACCACGCTGCACGCGCCCGTGGCGAGTGCGATGCTACGAAACGGCCTCGACCGGGCAGCGCTCATCGCTTGTTTATACACTGGCGCACGCCGGACGGTTCTTTTACCGATGCCGGAGAGCCTGCCGAGGAGGGCGGCGCGGCGCCATGGTATGATCGCCCCCGGGGAGAGCACCGCATGGGCGACGCAGTCCAAAGCCCTGAGACGGGATCGATCGGCACGCTGGAGATCCTCGACGGCATCCGGGCGCTAGCGGTGGCGACGCTGGCGGGCGTGCTGAGCGGCGCGGTGGCGTTCGGGGTCGGGTCGCGGTTGGCGATGCGCATCACGGCGCTGCAGGCCAGCAGCATCGACCAGGGGCGGCTGACCGATGCGCAGGCCACGGTCGGGGCCATCACCGCGGATGGGACGGCCTTCCTCATCGCCCTGGGCGCGGGGATCGGCGCAGTCGGCGGGCTGCTCTACGCGGCGGCGCGGGGCCGGCTCGCGTGGGCGGGGCGCTGGCGGGGACTCGCGTTCGGCATGTTGCTGCTGGCGGTATTCGGATCGGCCATCGTGGAGGGGAGCAATCCGGACTTCGACCGGTTTGGCGTGCCGTTGGTGAACGTGGCGATGTTCTCGGCGTTGTTTCTCTTCTTCGGGGTGCTGATCGCGCCGGTGTACGAAAACCTGCAGCGCGCGGTCCCGCGGCCCCGGCGCTCGCTGACGACGTACGCGCTCGTTGCACCGCAGGCGGCGGGACTGGTGCTGCTCGCACCGGCCACGGGCATTGCATTCGCCGTGCTGCTCCCCGCCGGCGACCACACCGCCTTCGCCGGGCTGGCGTTGGTCTCGATGGCCGTGTACCTGCTCGTCGTCGCTCCTTCGATGGGCATCGGCGGCCGCCTCCGTGGCGCGGCGGTCGGCAGGGGATCGCAAGCGGCGATCGCATCGCTTGCACCGCTCGCTCCGCCGGTGCTGCTGGGCATTGCGCTGGATGTCCGGGAGCTGACCGCGATCTTCTGAGTGCGGGCCGGCCGGGTGCATGATGTCGCGAGGCCGGGGTGCGCTGCGCCGTGATTCACAGAAGTTATCGCTGACCGCCGCCGCCCGGTCGAACGCGGCCGACGTGATATCATCGCGGTCGTGACCATCCTGGCACCGGTTGCGGACGAACGGCCGGGAGATGACGTGGCCCGTGTGCGGACGGGCGCGCCGAGATCTCCTGCGGGCGCAACGTGGCTGCGCGGCACGACGGCGCTGCTGTTGCTCATCGGTGGGTTCAAGCTCGCGCTGCACCTGGCAACGAACGGTCTCTACGGGTATCACCGCGACGAACTGTTCTACCTTGCCGCGGGAGGCCACCTCGCGTTCGGGTACGTGGACTATGGCCCGGTGACGCCGCTGCTGGCGCGCGCCGATGTGCTGTTGCTGGGCAACTCGCCGTGGGCGCTGCGGCTGTTCCCGGCGCTCGCCGGCGCAGGCATCGTCATGCTTGCGGGGCTCGTTGCTCGGGAGCTGGGGGGCGGGCGGGGGGCGCAGGTGCTCGCCGCGGTGCTGGCGCTGGCCAGCCCGATGCTGCTGGGCGCCAACTGGATGTTCGAGTACGTCACGTTCGACCAACTGGCGTGGATGGTGGTGTTGCTCCTCGCCACGCGGGCGCTGCGGCGAGATGAGCCGCGGCTGTGGCTTGCGGTCGGCGTCGTCGCGGGCATCGGCCTGGAAACGAAGCTGACGATCGCGGCACTGGGCATCGGCCTCATGGTGGCACTGCTGGTCGCACCGGGGCGGCGTCACCTGCGCACGCCGTGGCCGTGGGCCGGTGGCGCGATCGCGCTGGCGATCTTCGCGCCCAACGTGGCGTGGCAGGCGCTGCACGGGTGGCCGGTGCTGTCCTACATCCGCGTGCATGGCGCCGGTATCCAGCAGGATGGCCCGATCCCGTTCCTCCTCTATCAGCCGCTCGTCATCGGCGTGCTCTCCGTACCTGTTTGGCTTGCCGGCTGGTACCACCTGTTCCGCGAGCGCGATCTGCGGCCGCTTGGCGCGGCCTGCGCGGTAGCGTTCCTGCTGTTCGTGCCGATCGGCAAGTACTACTACCCGGGTCCGCTGATCCCGTTCGTGCTGGCAGCGGGGAGCGTGCGGGTTGCATCGCTGGCGGCGCGAGGCGGACAGTTGCGGCGGTTGGTGCCGGCGGCAGGCGGCGCCGCCCTCGTCAGCACGGCCATCATATCGCCGATCGTGTTACCGATCGTGCCACCGCCGTCGATGACCCGCTTTCACCTCGATACGATCCGCAAGGACTTCGCGGACACGGTGGGCTGGCGCGAGCTTGCGGCGCAGGTGGAGACGATCGCCAGCGGGTTGCCGGCTGCGGAGCGGGGACGGGCGGTGGTACTGGCAT
>DASQHL010000167.1:0-6209 GCA_035632115.1 Dehalococcoidia bacterium
GGTTCATCCGGCATTTTCGGGAATCCCCGGAAACGCGGCCATCACTTTGAGGAAGAAATAGCCATCATCGCGGTAGCCGTACCCCATGCGCTTGAGGACCTTGATCTTATTGTTGATGCCTTCCAAGAGGCTGGTGTGTAAGGGGTAGCGGCAGTGCGCGATGATCCCGGCGAGCCGGGCTTTGAGATTGCGGGCAAATGTCTTGAGCGGTTCGATGCGACTACGGATGGCCCGCTGGTACCAGTCGGTGAAGAAGCGGGTGGCTGCCGCCCGATATGTGTAGTCCCACAGGTGCTTGAGGTCGTCTTTTAATACGTAGACCGCCGCGAGGCGCCGGTTGGCCGCCAGCAAGTCCTGGAGCCGTACGCGATCCTCCGGCTTGACGTTCTCGCGATTCCGCAGGAGCAGCCACCGCGCCCCTTTGATCACCTTGCGGGCGGCTTTGTCCCGCCGCACTCGATTGGCTTCGTCCACGCGCACCCGGTCAATGACTTCGCGTCCGTATTTGGCCACGACGTGGAAGAGGTCATAGACAATGACCGCGTGCGGACAATGGGCGCGCACTTCTTCTTCGTAGGCCGTGTTCATATCCATCACCACCGCCTGCAGGCGCTCGCACCCCACACGGCCGAGCAGTTCGAAGAAGGGGCGGACCTCCTCGCGGCTCCGGCCTTCGCCGACCCAGAGCACACGTTTGCGCTGGGGCTCGACGACCACCGTGGCGTAGCGGTGGCCCTTCCGCAAGGCGAATTCATCCATCGCGAGTAGCGTCACGGTGGACAGGTCCACTGGGAGCAACTGCGCTGCCAATGCGGTCACGTCTAAGTGTTTCACCGTGTCCCAGTCGAGCCTGTAGAACTCTGCCACCTGCTTCACCGGCAGGACACGGCACAGCCGGACCACGCTCTCCGCCAGGCGCTTGGTCACTCGCTCCCAAGGCGAGAGCCAGGACAGGGCTTCGATCTTGGGCCCGCACGTGGGACAGGCCACGCGGTAGCGCGGCACCCAGACGTGGGTCTCGGCGTCGAGCAGCGGCAGATCCCGAATGCAGCGGACCGCCATCTCATGCACCCTGGTCGTCTCGTGGCCACACCCGGAGCACCGGAAGGTCGGCTTCGCGCGGGCCAGCGTGATCTCCACCCGCGGGGTGCCGGCAGCTTCGGTCGGTTCGATCCGCTCCACCAGTTTTACCCGGTAGCATTCCCACCCGACCAGCACATTGGTAGACTGATCCTGAGGCAAGGTGCTCGTCCCTCCCCGAAGCATCGTGTTGGTCGCACGTGCTCAAGGATAGGGGTGCGGTACCTTGCCTTCAACCTATACGGCTATCCCGGTTTCGCCGGAAGAACCTTTCTTTTTGATCGAATTGTCACTGTATTATACGAGACTCATTAGATGCACGCTCGCGTCGCGCCGAAACGATCTTCTCGCCGCCACCACGGCAGCGCCCGCCCGAGACGGCGGCCTCCAGCGGGAGTGACACACCCTTCCCCATCGTTAGCATCTACGTAGGCCAAGCAGAAACCGGCGCCCGTACGTCGGCCGAGTGTCGGCACGGGGTCCTCCGGATCGCCGACGAGTCTCTTGCGAGGCGGCCGAGGGCACAGCATCGGGTAGATACGCGGGGGCACGGCGGCGCCGGACCCCATCGGGAGATCGAGCGGCATGTCGATGGACGCAACCCTGGCATCTGGGGCACCGGCGCGCGCCGGGTCGATGCGGCCGAACAAGTGGCTGGTCAGTGTCTCCGTCCTCGCCGGGGCGGTGATGGGCGCGATTGACTCGAGCGTCGTGAACGTCGCCCTGGCCCACATTCAGGCCACGTACGGCGTCACGACCCAACAAGTCACGTGGGTCAGCACGTCCTACCTGATCGCCCTCGTCATCATCATGCCGCTGACGGCCTGGATGGGCTCGGTGCTCGGCCGCAAGCGCATGTACATGATCGCGGTGGCGGTATTCACTGCGGCGTCGTTGCTGTGCGGGTTCGCCCGGACGCTGGGCCAGCTCATCGCGTTCCGAGTCCTCCAGGGGCTTGGGGGCGGCGTCCTCTCCCCCACCGCGCAGTCGATCATGCGCGAGACGTTCCCGCCAGAGGAACAGGGTCAGGCGCAGGGGCTGTTCGGCATGATCCTCCTGCTCGGCCCCGCGATCGGCCCCACGCTCGGCGGATGGCTCACGGACAACTACTCGTGGCCGTGGATCTTCTTCGTCAACCTGCCGGTCGGGGTCCTCGGGTTGTTCTTGGCCTCCCTGTTCATCGTGGACCCTCCGTACATGCGCGCGCAGGGGTTCCGCCGCATCGACGGGATCGGCATCGGGCTGATGGCCGTCGGGCTCGCCGCGCTGCAGATCATGCTCGAGGAGGGAGAAACTGACGGGTGGTTCCAGAGCACGTTCATCGTCGCGCTGGCCGTGATCGTGGTGCTGGGGCTCGCGGCGTTCATCGCCTGGGAGCTGCGCGTTGCCAATCCGGCCGTGGACCTCCGGGTGTTCCGGAACCTCTCGTTCTCGTCGGGGGCCCTGATCGGGAGCATCGTCGGGCTCACCCTGTTCGGCGGCCTGATCTTGATGCCGCTGTTCCTCCAGAATCTCCTGGGCTACGACGCCACGCACGCGGGGCTCACGCTCATGCCGCGGTCCCTCGTCATGGTGTTGATGATGCCGGTCGCGGGGATGCTATACAACCGGCTCGGGGTGTACGTCATGCTCCCGTTCGGGCTCGTGCTGGCCGGCATCTCCGGGATGCTGATGGCGCGCTTCACGACCGCCAGCGGCCAGCTGCAACTCCTGGGACCGCTCATCCTGCAGGGCATCGGGTTCGCGTTCATGTTCGTCCCGATGTCCACCACGGCGCTGTCGACGATCCCGCGCCGGAAGATGCAGAACGCCTCGAGCCTGTTCAGCCTCATGTTCCAGCTCGGCGGTAGCCTCGGCACCGCGATCGTCATCACGCTGTTGGACCACAAGATCACGACCGCCAGCGCCAACCTCGTTCGCTACGCGTCGGTCTACAACCCGGCGTTCATGCACTGGTGGCGGACGCTTGAGGCGGGGTTCGTGGCGCGCGGGAGCGATCCGACGACCGCCCACCTGCAAGCGCTCGCGGCGTTGCACGCGCTGATCAATCAGCAGGCTGCGGTCGTGGCGTTCGAGTACGCGTTCGGCGCGCTCGGCGTGATGTTCTTCCTCTGCCTGCCGCTCGTCGCGTTGATGCGGCGGGGGCGCGCCGAGGTGGATGACGTCCCGGCGGCGTGACGCCGCCGCCCCCCCGCCCCGCCGGCGCCGCCGCGACCGACGCCCGCCCGCCGCGATACCCACCGAAGATGGCGTGCCCGGCGCGCATCCAGAAACAGTCCACCGCGTGAAACCCGGCGCCGCGCAACCAGTCCAACTGGTCGAGCAGACGCGACGGTTGATCCACCGGGTCGGGTGTCTCGAGCCGGTAGTAGTTCCAGCCGCCCTCGGCGAAGCGCGCGCGCATCCGGGTGCCGCGGGACCCCGCGCCGGATCGCTCCCGAACGGCGCGGTCCCACTGCGACGCGAACAGCGCCCCGACGCGTGCGGCCGCCGGCTCGACCAGGTCCGCAATGAGCAGCGCGCCGCCCGGTTCGAGCCGGCCCGCCAGATCGGCAAACAACCGCCGCTTCTGGCCGCCGGAGAGGTGGTGCAGGACGAGCGAGGTCAGCACGCAGCGGAGCGGACGCGGCAGCGCCGCCCGCCACCGATCCGCCTCGAGCCGAAATGCCGCCACCACCGCGCGGCGGCCGAAGGGCGCGAGCGCCTCGCGCAACCTGGCACGCATGTAGGGCGATCTGTCGAGGGCCACGTAGCGGCAGCGGGGAAACCGCTCGAGCACCGCCCGCGCGAGCGCACCGCCGCCTGCCGCGAGCTCCACCGCGGTGAACGACTCGTCCACCGACGCCGGGATCAGCGCGCAGAGCGTCTCGATCTGCTCGGCACGGGACGGGACGACGATGTCGCCGAACGCGTCGAACGCCTCGGAATCGGCCTCGGTCCATCGAGCAACGTCGGGACGGCGCGTCACTGCTCGCCCGATCCCGGCGCGGCTGGGCCGCCGGGGGCGCCGCCGCCCTCGACGTGGAACATCCGCTCGAGGACAAACTCGCCGCTGATCTGTTCTCCGGTCAGCGCCATCGCCAGCAACTCGCCGCCGAGGACCGACGGGGCGATGACGATGTCGGGTCGCACCAGCTTGACGCGTTCGAGGTGCTTCCCGTCGTTGACCGCGGCCACCGTCCGGGCGCGCCCCTGAAGCTCTTTGACAGCAAGCACGACGAACGCGTTGTCCGAGTCGTCGGCGCTCATCGCGAGCACCGCCTGCGCCTGTTCCGCCTGGGCCTGGCGGAGCACGTCCAGGCTGTCCGCGTCTCCGACCACGACGTCGGCGTCGTCGAGCTCGCCGCCGTCGGGCCGCTCCGGCAGGATCAGGGTCACGAGCTGGCCCCGCCGCCGGAGCTCCCGGTACGTGTTGAACGCGAGCGGCGTCGCGCCGACGACCACGAAGTGGTTCTCCCGCTTCATCCGCGTCTCCCTCCGTCGCATGATGTGCTGGAGACTGTCGCGCACGAGCGGGCCGGCCACCGCGCTCAGCGACGTCGCGAACACCGCGACCCCCAGCAGGATGATCGACACCGCGAACAGCCGGGCCTCGGCCGTCCGGGGGACGATGTCGCCGTATCCGACCGTGGTCATGGTGACCACGGCGTAGTAGAATGCGCCGACGAGCGTCGCGATCGGCGGCGAGAACTGGTCACCGAGGTAGAAGCTGCCGAACGTCGCGTAGATCAACAACAGGAGGCCGCCTGTGAGCGCGAAGAACGTCGCGGCGGCGAGGCTGCTGCGGTCGAACGACCGGTACGCCAGCAGCAGCGCCGCGAGCAGCGCGCCGTCGTAGGTGGTGAGATACCCCGCGGACCGGTGCCCGACCTGGAGCGCGATGAGGACCGTGGCCAGGGTGAGGATGACGCCGACCACCCACGCGAGCCGGGACCGCATGGCGAGCCCCGCAGACATGGTGATCATCCCAACCCCGATCAATAGGTAGGGCAGATCCACCGGGCGGAAGGTTGAGATGACGAGGGACAGTCCCCCGCCCGACGCGCGCCACGCGGGCCCGAACGTCACCCACAACAGGTGAGCGCCGGCGACCAGCAACGCCGCGGCGAGCGGCACGTGGGGAAACCAGGCCTGGGCGCGGACCGCTTGGGCGACTTCCGCGAGCGTCCGCCGGAGCGCGCGCATGGGTGTGCAGGTTCCACGGAGACGGGACCATCCCTGCGCGAGCGGGCAGACGGGCTAGGGCAGCTCCATGCGCGCTACGCCCTCACCGACTGCTTCCACAGCGCGCCCAGTTGCAGGTCGAACGCGGGGGAGTTGAAGTAAAATCGACCGGCCCCGGGATTCGGCGCCATCTCGCCAAAGTACACCTTGGCCGCGGTGTCGTACATGTCGACCCGGATAAAGTCCAGCCCACGACCGAGCGCCTCGGCGTGCGCGACCAGTTCCGCGAGATGGATGGGCGGGGTCACGGCCCCCTCGATCTGTTTGTACACCGCGTGGCCGACGTCCAACTTGTTCCACGGACGCTCGTAGAAGCTCATGCGCAACCCGGTCAGATAGCCTTGTACCACCGCGATCAAGCGGACCACGCCGTCGAACACAAAGCACTTGTAGTCGGTCGGCGTCAACCCCGTGCCGTCGTCGATGAACTCCTCCACCACGACCCGGGGTTCGATCGACTTGTAGACGTGTTCGCGAAAAGCGTAGTAGTAGTTCTGCGTGAGCCAGAGCTGACACGTGTCGATCAAGTCGCGTCGGTCCACACGCGCCTTGTCGTGCACGATGCGGATCCAACGGCACCCGTGCGTGGCTTTGACCACGAACCGGTCGGGCAGCGCATCGAACGGGATATCCGCGGGGGTCTTCGTGACCCAGAACAGCTGCGGGAGCACCTGTTCGCCGGCGCGCGTCTTGACGTACTCGCGAACCGAATACTTGTCCTGCAGCGTCGTCAGGACCGGCCGGCGATCGAACATCATCCGGTAGAGAACTTTCTCGGTGAAGGTTCTGGGATGGATGAGGTTGGGGAGACCTCCATACTTCATCCGATAGCCCCGCACGGCTATGAACGCTTCGATGACTTGGTCGGGCACGACCGCCATGGCCGCGCGCGCCAACGCGCGCCT
>DASQHL010000168.1:0-3796 GCA_035632115.1 Dehalococcoidia bacterium
CGTGGTGGCTGGGGTGCTGGCGGCGGGGGTGTTCGTGACGTTGGGGATGCTGTTCGGGGTGACGACGCGGGTGCAGCTGATGGAGCTATCGCAACTCAACGCGCCGCTGCTGCGCCGGCTGCAGGACGAGGCGCCGGGGACGTTCCACCACAGCATCATCGTGGGGAATCTCGCGGAGCGCGCGGCGGACCTGGTGGGCGCGGACGCGCTGCTGACGCGCGTGGGGTGCTACTACCACGACATCGGCAAGGTGCTGCAGCCGGGGATGTACATCGAGAACATCCAGGGCGCGGAATCGCCGCACGACACGATGACGCCGGAGGAGAGCGCGGGCGTGATCCAGCAGCACGTGCGCGGGGGCGCGGAGCTGGCCCGGCGGCAGCGGCTGCCGGCGCGGGTGCAGGCGTTCATCCCGGAGCATCACGGGACGCGGCTGGTGGCGTACTTCTACCGGAAGGCGGCGGAGGCGGACCCGCACGTGGACCCGGCGGCGTACCAGTATCCGGGGCCGAAGCCGCAGTCGCGGGAGACGGCGATCGTGATGCTGGCGGACTCGACGGAGGCGGTGGTGCGGGCGAGCACGGACCGGTCGCCGGAGCGGATCAACCAGCTTGTCGACGAGGTGATCGCGGAGCGGGTGGCGGAGGGGCAGCTGGACGAGAGCGACCTGACGCTGCGGGACCTCCGCACGATCGCGGACTCGTTCAAATCGACGATGCGGGCGGTGTACCACCCGCGGGTGCAGTACCCCGAGCCGACGCCGATGGAGACGCGGCGGCGGGTGCTGCGGCTTCCGTTGCGGGCGATCACGGGGGAGCGGCCGGACATCACGCCGGAGCCGCGGCGGCGGCGGCCACTGGACCGTTGACAGGACACCCCGGGGGCCGGACGGGGGTTACGATTCGTTCACAGGCGGCGCCGTGGGGCGTGTGGCGAACCTGTTACACTTCCCAATAGAGGTGGCCGGCCGGTCCGGCGCTACGAGGAGAGAGGTTCGAAGACAGAGATGGCTGCTACGGCCAAGACGCTGCTGCTGATGGGAGTGCTGACGGGCCTGCTGGGCGCGCTGGGGTATCTCTTCCTGGGCGGCTGGATGGGGCTGGTGTTCTTCCTGCTGATCGCGGGCGCGTTCAACATGTTCGCGTACTGGAAATCGGACTCGCTGGCGCTGCGGATGGCAGGCGCGCGCCAGGTAACGCCGGAGCAGGAGCCACGGCTGCACCGGGTGGTGGACGAGGTGGTGTCGCTGACGTCGCTGCCGAAGCCGAAGGTGTACGTGGTGGACAACCCGTCGCCGAACGCGTTCGCGACGGGGCGGAACCCGCAGCACGCGGTGGTGGCGGCGACGACGGGGATCATGGGGCTGCTGGACGACCGTGAGCTGAAGGGCGTGATCGCGCACGAGCTGGGGCACGTGGGCAACCGGGACATCCTGATCGGCGCGGTGGCGGCGATGTTCGCCGGGGCGATCGCGATGGTGACGAACATGCTCGGATGGAGCATGATGTTCGGAGGGTTCGGTGGGCGGCGGAACAACGAGAACACGCTGCTGGCGTTGGCGGCGATCATCCTGATGCCGATCGCAGCGAGCATCGTGCAGCTTTCGATCTCGCGGACGCGGGAGTACGAGGCGGACAAGACGGGGGCGAAGACGACGCACGACCCGGACGCGCTGGCGGACGCGCTGGCGAAGCTGGAGCAGGGCGCGGCGATGCGGCCGATGCAGGTGAACCCGGCGGTTGCGCACATGTACATCGTCAACCCGCTGGCGGGGCTGCGGGGGGCGAAGATGTCGAACCTGTTCAGCACGCACCCGCCGATCGAGGAGCGGATCAAGCGGCTGCGGCAGATGGCGCGGACGGGCGCGTAGGCGCTCGGGGAATCCGGCGCCGGAGGTCGGGGGCCGGGTGGCGATCTGACGCCGAATTGAGGGAGCCGTCGCAAACGCGACGGCTCTTCTTATCGCGCGGCACTAGTCGGTATACAGGCAGAAGGGATGGCCGGCGGGATCGAGCATGACGCGCAGATCCGGCCTCGGCTGGTGGTCCGCGAGCCGTCCACCGATGGCGATGACGTGCGCCACCGCACCTGCGAGGTCATCGACCTTGAGATCGAGGTGGATCATCTTGGTCAGCTCACCGGGCCGCTCCGGCCACACCGGGGGCTGATACCACGCCTCCTGCTGGAAGGAGAGGGTGGCGCCGCCGGTCGGGTTCTCTAGCAGCACGAAGTCGTGATCGCGCGATGCGACCTGCCAGCCGAGGAGGCGGCAGTAGAACACGGCCATGACCTCGGCGTCGGCGCAATCGATGTTCACGGCATCCAAGGTCAACGCGGGTGGTAGCGGTCGGTCAGCAGCCATGAGCGCGGCCCCCCTGCGTCATTGCGGCGCGTTGCGCTCGCGCTTACGGCGGCCTTCCCAACCCTGGTCGGTGGCGCGGTAGTAGGTGTGGCCGGCGAGGCGGTCGGGCAGGTGCTGCTGGTCGACGACGTGGCCCTCGTAGTCGTGGGCGTACTTGTAGCCGGCGCCGTAGCCCATCTGCTTCATGAGGCCGGTGACGGCGTTGCGCAGGTGGAGGGGGACGGGGTCGTTGCGGGTGGCCTCGACGTCGCGGAGGGCGGCGGAGTAGGCGCTGCCCGTGCTGTTGCTCTTGGGCGCGAGCGCGAGGTAGAGGGCGGTCTCCGCCATGGGATAGAAGCCCTCGGGGAGGCCGATGAAGTGCACGGCCTGCTGGCAGGCGGTCGCGACGACCATGGCCATGGGGTCGGCGAGGCCGACGTCTTCCGACGCGAGGATGACCATGCGGCGGACGATGAACAGCGGATCTTCGCCGGCCTCGATCATGCGGGCGAGCCAGTAGAGCGCGGCGTCGGGGTCCGAGCCGCGGAGCGACTTGATGAATGCGGAGATGGTGTCGTAGTGGGCGTCGCCCTGGCGGTCGTAGAGGTAGGTGCGGTGCTGGAGCGCCTCCTCGATGTCGGCGACGGCCACGCGCGGGTGATCGCCGCCGCGGGACTGTGCGGCGACAACGGCCGACTCGATGGCGTTGAGGGCGATACGGGCATCGCCACCGACGGACGCGGCGAGCGCGGCGATGGCATCGTCGTCGACGGCGACGCCGGTGGCGCCGAGGCCGCGCTCGGCATCGGCGAGGGCCTGCGTCACGATGCGGGCGATGCTGTCGGGTTCGAGCATCTTCAGCGCGAAGACGCGGGAGCGGGAGAGCAGCGGGCCGATCACTTCGAACGAGGGGTTCTCGGTGGTGGCGCCGATGAGGACGACGGTGCCGTCCTCGACGAAGGGCAGGATGGCGTCCTGCTGGGCCTTGTTGAAGCGGTGGATCTCGTCGATGAAGAGGACGGTGCGGCCGAGGCCGGCGCGGAGGCGCTCGCGCGCTTCGGCGACGGCCTTGCGGAGGTCGGCGACGCCGGCGGAGACGGCCGAGACGGGCACGAAGGCGGAGCTGGTGCGTCCGGCGATGATGCGCGCGAGCGTGGTCTTACCGGTGCCGGGGGGGCCCCAGAGGATGATCGAAGGGAGGTTATCAGCGTCGACGAGGCGGCGGAGGATGCGGCCCTCGGCGACGAGGTGCTCCTGGCCGACGTACTCGTCGAATGAGCGGGGACGCATGCGGGCGGCGAGGGGCGCGCCGGGGCGTGCGGCGGCGCCGGGGCCGTCGTCTTCGAAGAGGGAGGGGCGGGGCGTGGTGCGTCGGGGCATGGGGGAAGTGTAGCGGGGATGTTGGATGTTGGAGGCGGGACGCGGGAGGCGGGAGGCGGGGGAGGGGGGACGTAG
>DASQHL010000169.1:0-23109 GCA_035632115.1 Dehalococcoidia bacterium
GGTGCCCGTCTCGGGATCGCTGACCCTGGCGTGGAGGAGCGTCTCGAGGGCGGCGGCGCGGTAGGCCTCGGCCGCGGCGCGGTCGGCGCCGGGGAGGACGGCGACGAACTCATCGCCGCCGTAGCGGCCGACGACGGCGCCGCTGGCGGCGAGAGCGCGGGCGACTTCGAGCAAGACGGCGTCGCCGACGGGGTGACCGTAGGTGTCGTTCGCGGCCTTGAGCCCGTCGACGTCCACCATGGCAACGGCGACGGAGCCGGCTTCCGGGCGGGAGACGACATCACGGAGGACCTCGGCGATCGCAGCATGGTTGAGGGCGCCGGTGAGGGGGTCGCGGCGGGCGCGCTCACGCTCGGCTTCAAGAGCGCGTTCGAGGAGGCGCGACTTCTCCTCGAGACGCGCCTTGGACGTAGCCAGCTCGCCGTGGGCGCCAACGAGCTGAGTGTAGAGGCGCTCGAGTTCCTCGGTGCGGGAGGCGGCGACCTCTTCGGCGCGCTGGCGCTGGATGGCAATGCCGGCGACGTGCGTGGCGATGCGGATGAGCTCGGCGTCGCTGTCATCCGGCGCGCGGGGCTCGCGGTAGTAGATGGCGAAGGTGCCCAGGACGTCGCCGGTGCTGGAGAGGACCGGGGTGGACCAGCAGCTGCGCAGGTCGTGGGCGAGCGCAAGGGCGCGGTACTCGCTCCAGAGCGGGTCGGAGGCGATGTCGGTCACGATAACGGTCTCTTTGAGGAACGCGGCCGTGCCGCACGAACCGACTGCGGGCCCGATCTCGATGCCGTCGACTTGCGTGTTGTAGGCGTCGGGGAGGCTGGGCGCGGCGCCGTGGCGCAGGTGGCCGGCGTCATCCAGCAGCAGGACAGAGCAGAGGGCGCCGGGCGCCTGCTCTTCGATTGCGGCGACGAGTTCGTGGAGAACCGTCGGCAGGGGCTGGCCGAGGGCGATGAGTTCGAGGAGATGGCGCTGGGCAGCGAGCTGGCGCTCGGTGCGCAGTCGTGCCGAGATGTCCTCGGCCGTGCCGACCACGCCGACAACCTCGCCGTGCTCCATGAGTGGCGCGATGTTGAGGGCGACCTGGATGCGGTCCCCGTCCTTCCGCTGCAACTCGACGTTGAGCGCCGCGACGGGGCGCTCGGTGGCGATGGCGCGCTGTGTTGCTTCACGCACCGCCTGCACGTCGTCGGGTGCAAGGAGGTTGCGGACGTGATGGCCGATGAGCTCCTCGCGGCGGCAACCGGTCATCTCGGCGACGCGGTCGTTGATGAGGATGATGCGGCCGTCGCGATCGGCGGCGACGATGGCGTCGCGGGTGCTCTCCATGACGAGTTGCTGGAACTCGAGCGCGTTGAGGAGCGCCTGCTCCGCGTGGAGTCGATCGGAGACATCGAGGGCGAGGATGGTGACGCCGGTAACCGCGCCGGCGGCGTCCAACATCGGCGTGAGGGTGGCTTCGATCTCGCGCCGGGCGAGGGTCACGCGTTCGACCACCTCCTGCCCGCGGAGGGCGCGCTGAATCAGATCGACAATCTCCGGCCGGCTGCTGAAGACGTCGACGGCGGGCTGACCGAGGATGTCGGCGGGGCCGTGGCGGAAGAACGACAGGAGCTTGCCCTCGCAGACGGTGAACACGCCGTCGCGGTCGAGGGCAGCGAAGGCGAGCGGAGCGTTGGCGGCGACGGCGTGCAGGCGCTGCTGGCTGACGTTGAGTGCGCGCTCGGCCTGGACACGCGCGGTGGCATCGAAGCCGACGCCGAGCATGCCTGTGACGGCGCCGGCGGCATCGCGGATGGGTGTGTGGTGCATCTCGAAGGCAACGCCATCGATGTCAACGACGGCGGTGAAGGTCTCGCCGGCGAGCGCGCGGTCGAGATTCGCGACGATCTCCGGGAATCCGGCGCACACGTCATAGAGGGACTGGCCGAGGAACTGGCGCGGTCGCAGCCCAACCGCTTGAAGGGCTTTGCCTTCGAAGAGGGTGAAGACGCCGCTGCGGTCGACCGAGAGCAGCGCCACGGGCGCGGCGGCGACGAAGCCTGCAAGGCGCTCCTCGGATTCGCGGAGGGCTGCCTCGGTGGCGCGGCGGGCGGTGATATCGCGGGCGATGCCCTGCATGCCGACCGGGCGATCCGCCTCGAACAGGATGCGGAGGTTGACTTCGAGCCAGATGTCGCGACCGTCGCGGGCGTGGGTCAGCAGCTCGAACGGCTCCGCGGTGGCCGGATGCTGGAGCTGGCGCGCGACGGCCTGGCGGGCGGTCTCCATGTAATCCGGATCGATGATCCGGGTGACGTTCGCGCCGAGCATCTCGTCGAGGGTGTAGCCGTAGAGGCGGAGACCGGAGGGGTTGACGGCGGTGAAGTTGCCATCGAAGTCGTGGCTGTAGACGATGTCGCGGGCGCCATCGAAGAGGTCGCGCAGGGTGCGTTCGCGGTCCTGGAGGGCCTGCTGGGTGCGCTGCTCTTCGGTGATGTCGGTCAGCGTGTGGAGAACCATGGTACCGCCGCGGACGGGCACAGACGCCGAGGCGAGGCGGACGGGGACAGGTGGCGCCGCGGCGCGTCGAAGGGTGGCGAGGAGGACGCCGGGCGGGGCGGAGGCTGGCGCGCCGTCTTCGGGCGAGACGAACGCAGCGAGAGGAGCCGCGATCAAGGAGGCGCGCCCGACGCCGAGGAGCTTGCACGCAGCCTCGTTGGCATCGATGAGGCGGCCGTCCACATCAGCGAGCAGGGCGGGGCGGGGGAGAGATTGCACGAGACTGAGGAGGTGGCCTCGCGACGGCAGCAGCGGGCGCAGCTGGGGGCGGCGGTCAGACATGGTGCGCCTCGACGGCCGTGCGGGCATCCGCCGAGTGAACGCGCGAGAGCGAACCCGGGTGCCGCGGTGAAAGCTCGCGCCCTACGATCCGATCGTCCATTGTCAGGAATATCGGCAGCGGGGCGGGCATCGATGAGACGGGCCGCCCCGCGCGGGGCGGGTGCTGGCACCCGAACGATCTCCCGATCGGCTCTTGACCCACGGGAGGCCGACGGACACCCTGAGGCCGTGGACGCACAGCAACTCGCGGCGTACCTGGCCCATCGCATGCCCGATGCGGGCGAGATCGCGGTGACCAACGTGGGGCGGATCCCGGGCGGCGCGTCGCGCGAGACGTGGTCCTTCGATGCGCGCTGGCGCGACGAGCGTGGGGACACCGCTGAGCACGGCTTCATCGTCCGGCGCGACCCGACGGGAAGCCTGCTGGAGAGCAACGCCCGGCTTGAGTTCGAGCTGTACAGGGCGCTGGCGGGAAGCGGCATCCCGGTGCCCGCGGCGTTGTGGCTCGAGACGGACGGTGCGTGGCTGGAGCGGCCGTTCTTTGTGATGGAGAGGCTGCCGGGGGTGTCGGACGGGCGGACGCTGGCGAGCAACCCGGCGTGGACGGAGTTGCGGGCGACGATCGCACGGCAGAAGGCGGAGATCCTGTCGCGGATCCACAGGTTCGACCTCGGTGCGATCTCGTCGCTGGACCGGCCGGGGTCGCCAGCGGACGCAGCGCGGCACGAGATCGACCGGTGGGAGCGAACGATGCGGCAGGACATGCTGGAGCCGCAGCCGGTGCTGGAGCTGGCGCTGAGCTGGCTGAAGCGGCACCTGCCGCCGCCACCGGAGCGATTGGCGCTGGTGCACGCGGACTACCGGACGGGCAACTTCCTGTACGACGAGCGGGGGATCACGGGGATCCTGGACTGGGAGATGGCGCACGCGGGCGACCCGCTGGAGGACCTGGGCTGGGTGGTGATGAAGTCGTGGCGGTGGGGCAGCGAGCACGTCGGCGGGCTCTGTCCACGGGACGAGTTCATCCGGCTGTACGAGGCGGCGCACGGGTGCCAGGTGGACCGCGAGGCGCTGCGGTTCTGGGAGGTGCTTGGGAACGTGAAGTTCGCCGTGATCTTCCTGACGGGGACGAAGGCGGTTGTGGAGGGAACGACTCCGGATCTGCTGCTGGCGCTGACGGCGTTCATCAACCCCGGGTTGGAGGTGGAGCTGTTGGAGCTGATCACGTGAGACCGTACCCGGAGGAAGTGCTGCGGGCGATCCAGGCGGGGATGATGGCGCACCTGGCGCCGGAGGTGGCCTCGACGTACGGAAAGGCGCAGCTGACGTTCGCGATGATGCTGTTCTCGATCGCGCTGCGGGACTACGACGGGGCGGTGCCGGAGCTGCTGGAGGCGAACCGGACGCTTCGCGCGCTGCTGGCCGACGCCGCGGCCGCGACGAACACGCTGGCAGGCGAACGCGCTCGCGAGGCGGGCGCGGCGCTCGCCGGGATGCCGGCGGAGGCGGATTCGCTGCGGTTGTCCGCGCTGCGGGCGGAGCGGGACGCGCTGCGCGCCGTCGTCAGCAAGCTGGCACCGCTGATCGAGCGGGCGGGCGAGGACACGGAGCTGGCGGCGCTGCGTCCCGTGCGGCGTGCGCTGTTCGAATGGTTGCGGGCGGACGCGCAACGGCGCGCGGTGCCGATCCTCTCGGCGTGAGGGCGCAGGCGGGCGGCAGGGGATGGATGCAGGCCGGATGATCGAACGGATCCGGGCGCGGCTCGCGGCGTACCCGGCCGTGCACATCGACGAGCCTTCGATGGCGCGGGCGGCGGTGTTGTTGCCACTGTACGAGCACGGCGGCGAGCTGCACGTGCTGTTCACCCGCCGCTCGGAGCTGGTGGAGCATCACAAGGGGCAGATCTCGTTTCCAGGCGGGGCGTACGACGCGGGTGACGGCGACCTGCGGCAGACGGCGCTGCGCGAGACGTGGGAGGAGATCGGCGTGGAGATGGAGCACGTGGAGCTGCTGGGGCAGCTCGACGAGATGATCACGGTGTCGGACTTCCTGGTGCGTCCGTACGTGGGGCGCATCACGCGTGCGGGGCCGTATCCGTTCGCGCACAGCGAGGCGGAGGTGGCGGAGATCCTGGAGGTGCCGCTGGCGCACCTGAGAGACGACGTCAACGTCTTCAGCGAGCCACGGTTGTACCAGGGGCGCGAGATCGTGGCGTACTCGTTCGTGTGGGAGGGGCACATCATCTGGGGCGCGACGGCGCGCATCCTGAAGCAGTTCCTGGACCTGGTGGCGTAAGGCGGGCAGCGGCCAGCCGGTTTCAGGCGGGCCTGGGCATCTCCTCCCAGAAGAGGCGCAGGTCGTTCGCGGTACGCACGCGGTTGCCGCCCTCGCGCTTGCCGAGGTACATGGCCTGGTCGGCGACCTTGACCAGCGTGGGGTAGTCCTGTGCATCGAACGGATAGGTGGCGACACCAACGCTGAGGCCGATCTGGAGGTCGTCAGGGAGGGCGCCGCTGGCGGCGGTGATCTGGGCGATGAGCTGCTCGGCGCGATCGTAGGCGGTCTCACGCGTGAGGCTGGGGAGGATGACGACGAACTCGTCGCCGCCGTAGCGGCCGACGAGGTCCTGGGCGCGCAGCTTCTGGCGCAGGGCGGCGCCAGCCTGCTTAAGGACGCGGTCGCCAACATCGTGGCCGAGCTCGTCGTTGATGCGCTTGAGGCGATCGAGGTCGCAGAAGAGGACGCTGAGGTAGCCGCCGGCTGCGCGCGCCTTGCGCACTTCTCGCTGCGCCTCCTTCTCGAGGGAGGCACGGTTGAGCAGGCCGGTGAGCTTATCGACGCGGGCGGCGCGCTCGGTGCGGCTGAGGAGCTTCGCGTTTTCCGCGTGGAGACGCTCGATCACCTCGACCTGGCGAGAGCGGCTGTTCTCTTCGCGCGCGAGGTAGCCCACGCCGACGGCGGCGAAGGTCATGTAGACACAGCGAATCGCCAGCTCGCCGAACTCGTTTGCAGTGCCGCCCCAGGTCACGAAGAAGGCCACGGAATAGGTGAAGATGAACACGGCGGAGGCGATCAGCGCCTGCCGCAGGTCGAAGCGCATGCCGACCGAGACGGCAACGAGGAAGTAGATGGGGTAGAAGGGGCTGTGCGAGCCGCCGGTCGCGCCGATGAAGGCCGCAGTCATCACGGAATCGACGGCAGTGGTGAGCATGGAGGCGCGGAAGATGCGCCAGCGCTCGTAGGGCCGGACAGCGACGACGAAGAGGCCGTAGGCGGTGACGGCGATGATGAGCCCCCAGGCGACCTGCAGGTGCATCCGGGAGGTATCCAGGAAGAGGGTGAGCATGAGGCCGTTGAAGCCGACGAGCGCCAGGCGCAGGCGCGCGATCAACGCTTCCATTCGCACGGTGCGGCGGGACAGCGGCGGCAGCTCGGTGAGCCATCCCAAGAACCGTGCAGACGAAGCGTGGCCCCCATCGTCGGGCGGGCGAACATGGCGCATGGTGCCATCGCCGCGCGAGTCGCGCGGTGCCCCCTATGGGGTAATCATCGGCTCTGCGCGGCGAGTCTGAGGGCCGGGAGGGCGGTCAGGGCGTGGGCGTAACGGGCACGGTTGGCGTGGGCACGGGCGTGGGGCCGCCGGGCGTGCGCGTGGGGGTGGGCGTGCCTGCGGGCGGCTTCGTCGCGGTGCCGGCGGGGGTGCGCGTGGGCGAGGGCGGCGCGGGCGCGAGGGTAGGGGTGGCGGTGGGGGGCGCGGGGGTCGGCGTGGCGGTGGCCGGCGGCGTGACGGAGGGCGTGAGGTTGGGGGTGGGCGTGAGGATGGCGACGCCCGGCGTGATGGAGCTGGAGGCGAGGGGGGTATCGCTCGGTGACGGGGAGGCGGCGACGGCGCCTCCGGAGGGGCTGTTGCCGCCCGCACCAAGGACGTTCACTGCGACGAAGCCGACGATGAATGCGAACAGGATCAGTCCGGCGGCGGCGCCGCCGAACCAGATGATCTGGCGACGATCCCAGCTGCCGGCGCCAGGAGGCGGGTAGCCGCCGGACATGCCAGCACCTCCCAGGGAGAGCAGCCCCGACGGGCCGACGGCGTCGAGTGGGGCGGTCGGGGCCTCGAGGTCCGCGATGGTCAGCGGCCGAGCGGTCCAGCCCGCTGCGATGGCGCTCCAGATATCGCCTTTCAGCGCGCTAGGCGCTTCGGCGGCGACGAACGCGCCGAACACCTCGAGGGGTGGCGCGATGCGCGCGCGGGCGGCGGTGCAGGTGGCGCAGTCCTTGATATGGGTATCGACGGCGTGGCGCGCCGCATCGGTGTACGGGGGGAGATCGAAGGGCGCGAGGACTTCCTGGAGGCGGTCGCACATGGAGCCACCGCGGCGGGCGATGACGTAGCTGGCGATGACATCTGCGGCGGCGGCTTTCATCCGCGCGACGAGATTCGCCGCGTCGCGCTTGTTGATGCCGAGGATGGCGGCGAGCTCTACGCTATCGAGGCCCTGCCGCAGGTGCAGATCGAGGATGGCGCGATCGCGCGGCGTGAGCGACGAGGCAGCTTCCCAGACGAGGGCGGCAAGTTCGTGGTCGTCGCCGATGAGCGCGGGGTCCGCGACGCGGGCGGGGTCAGGAACCGCGAAGGAGCCGAAGGCCTCTTCGTACCGGGGGCCGGTAGCGGGCGCGTTCGAACCGAGGCGATCGGCGCGCGCCAAGACGAGCTTGAAGGCGATGGCAAAGAGCCATTGGCGGAAGCTGGCGCCGGCGGTGCCGTGGGACAGACGGCGAGCGGCCTGGAGAAAGACGTCACGGGTGACATCGGCCGCCTCGGCCTCATCGCCGAGGGTGCGCCAGGCGAAGTCGTAGACGCGGGGGAGGAACTGGTCGTAGAGCTGGCCGAAGCTCTCGAGATCGCCGGCGACGGCCTGGCCGACGAGCAGACTATCGTCCATCACTCCTCCGCGACCGCCACTCTAGCACAGCATGCAGGCGCCGCCGGTTAGGCTGGGTGGCCTCGGGTGCGACGGACGCGGAAGGGCGGGGCGTGGTATTCCGCAGAAAGGGCGGGCGCGGGGCTTGACAGCCACGTACATCTGTTCTATAGTACGCATGTTCGATTCAGGAGGTGGTCCCATGCTCGCGGTCGCCCTGTCGCTCGTCCTCATCGTCTCCACCTCGCTGCTGCTGTACCAGTTCTGGACGCACGCCCTGGGCGGCGAAAGCGCCGGAACGGACGATGCACCGGTCCGCGCGCTCACCAACGAGACAGCGGCACCGGCGTTCCGAACGGACACCGCCGCCTGACGCGCGGCTGCCCCACACAGATCGCCCCTTAGGGTCCTCCCTCACGCCGTCCCTTTCGCATGAACGGTCGCTCCCACGTCCTGCCGGGGGCGACCGTTCGCCACGTCTGGCCCGCGGGGCGAGGGCGCGGCGAGCCGCCGCGGATTACACTCATCGCGTGAAGATCCTCGCGATCGATATGGGCACGGGCACGCAGGACATCTTGCTGTTCGACTCCACGCAGCCGGTGGAGAACAGCGTGAAGATGGTGATGCCGAGCGCAACGCAGATCGCGGCGCAGCGCATCCGGCGGGCGACCGCAGGCGGTACGCCGCTGTTGCTCACGGGCGTGATCCAGGGGGGCGGCCCGTGCGCGTGGGCGATTGAAGATCACCTGCGGGCGGGGCTTGGAGCGTGGGCGACGCCGGACGCGGCGCGGACGTTCGACGACGACCTGGAGCAGGTGGAGCGGATGGGGATCCGGGTGGTGAGCGCGGACGAGGCGGGGGCGCTCACCGGGGTAGAGCAGGTGGTTCTGCAGGATCTGGATCTGCCGGCGATCCGCGCCGCGCTCGCGGCGTTCGGGGTCGGCCCTGAGATCGACGGGCTGGCGATCGCGTGCCTGGACCACGGGGCAGCATCGCCGGGATACTCGGATCGGCTGTTCCGGTTCGACCACCTGCGGCGGGTGGTGAGCGCGCGCAACGACCTGGCGGCGTTCGCGATGCTGCCGGAGGAGCTTCCGGAGTACCTCACGCGCGCCCGCGCGATGGTGGAGACGGCGCAACGGCAGGACGCCCCGGAGGCGCTGGTGTTCCTCGACACGGGACCGGCGGCGGCGCTGGGGGCGCTCGAGGATCCGCGCGTTGCGCTGGAGCCTGCGCAATTGGTCCTCAACCTCGGCAACATGCACACGCTGGCGTTTCACCTGCGCGGCACGCAAATCATCAGCCTGTACGAACACCACACGGGTGAGCTGTCGCGCGAGCAGGTCGAGGACTTCACCGCGCGGCTCATCGACGGCACGCTGCGGCACGAGGAGGTGTTCGACACCAAGGGACACGGGGTGTTCTACGCCGACGTCGATGGGCGCGAACCGGCACCGCCGCTGGTCGCGGTGACGGGGCCACAGCGCGGGAAGATCCGGGGCAGCCGGCTGACGCCGTACTTCGCATCGCCACACGGCGACATGATGATCAGCGGCTGCTTCGGGCTGTTGCGGGCGTTCGCGGAGAAGTACCCGGGGCACGCCGAGGAGATCGCGGCAGCGCTGGCGGCCTGATCGCGTCAGGCGCTGGAGGCGGTGTGCGCGAGGAAGCGGCTGACGGACGTGGCGGCGCGGTCGACGCTGGGGAAGACGGCGAGACGCGCGTCGGTGAGGCGGCGGCGGGCGCCCTCGACGGCGCGCCACTTCGTCTCGTCCGGCGAGTCGGCCTGCCCGAGGACGAAGGCCATGGGCAGAGTCGCGCGCGTGCCGATGGCGGCGAAGCGGTCGACGAGGTGGGCGAGGCGTTCGGCAGCATCCGGGCGGCCGAGCACCCAGTCCTCACCGACGTTCGCGATCAGGCAATCGAAGCGCGGGTGGGCGGCCATCGCTTCGAGCACGCGAGCGCCGGAGACGCTGCTACCGGCCAGGATGGACTGGTCGACGGGGTTATCGACCCAGGCGGCCAGCTCAGGCGCCCGCTCCTGGAGCATGGCGCGGATCTCGCCCGGCAGGTGAGGCACGGAGAGGCCGGCCTCCTCGCAGACGTCGGCGGATTGGACGGCGCGGCCGCCGCCGCCGCCGACGACGCCGACGCTCGGGCGGCCATCGATGCCGAGCGGCGCCGGCCTGAGGAAGGCGAACGCTACGAGCATGTCCAGCAGATCGTCGAAGGTAGCGACCTCGACGGCGCCGGCCTGGCGCAGCGCCGCGCTCCAGACCTGGCGCTGGCCAGCGAGCGCGGCGGTGTGCGATGCGGCGGTGCGGGAGCCGGCGCCGGTGCGGCCGCCCTTGAGGATCACGACGGGTTTGGCGGCAGCACAGCGCCGCAATGCATCCAAGAGACGGCGCCCGTCGGCGGTGCCCTCGATGTAGGCGCCGACGACGCGCGTGCCAGGATCATTGGCGAGGAAGTCGAGGAAGTCTGCCTCGCTGAGGTCGAGCGCGTTGCCGTAGCTGACGACCTTGCTGAACCGGAGTCCGCGCGCGTTGCCGTGGAGCATGACCTCCACGGAGTTGTTGCCGCTCTGCGAGATGAAGGCGACGTCGCCGCGCTCCGTGGGGAGGTCCGGGCGGAACGAGAGGCCGGTCGCGGAATCGAAGACGCCCATGCCGTTGGGGCCAAGGATGCGGATACCGGCGGCGGCAGCGCGGCGCTTCACCTCGTGCTCGAGCTGCACGGCCTCGGGATCGCCGGTCTCGCTAAAGCGGCCGGTAAAGAGGTGGAGCGCGGAGACGCCGCGTGATTGGGCGGAAGCGATGAGATCGAGTACGCCAGCGGCGGGAATGCAGGAGATGACGAGATCGACGGGGCCGGGAACGTCGGCCAAGGAGGGGTAGGCCTTGAGTCCGAGGATCTCGGACGCGCGGGGGTTGATGGGGTAGATGGCGCCCTTGAAGCCGGCCACGAGGAGCGCCTTGACGTAGTCGTGGCCGGGGCTGTCCACGTTGGAGGAGGCACCGACGATGGCGACGGCACGGGGGCTGAAGACTGCGTCCGGAACGGCGGCACTCATATGGCGGGGAGTCTACGAGAGGCGGAGACGGCGGGGAAATGCGAGGTCGGGAGGCCTTCCCCTAGGCGAGATCCCGACGCGCGGCGGCGGGAAGCCGAGCGGGCGGCCGAACCCGCGGTGGCGGTGGCTTTCGGGGTGCGCGCACCTACATTTCGCCGGGCGGCTGCCGACAACATACCCGAGCCCCGTGCGCGGCGCGGTGAGCTACGTGCGCGCATGTCCAGCGCGACACGACGGCAGGGAAGCCGCGCCGGGCGGCGGCAACAGGAGACGGAGGCCGGACGCATGGCGGCAACGAAGGAAGCGGAAGCCGAGGGCACGCGCCGGGTCGTCTCGACCGGCAGCACGGAGATCGACAAGAAGCTCGGCGGCGGCATCCCGGAGGGGTCGCTGATCCTGATCGAGGGATCATCGAACGCAGGGAAGAGCGTGGTGACGCAGCAGCTGACGCACGGGGCGCTGAACAGCGGGTTTCGGTGCGTACTGTACACGACGGAGAACACGGCGCGCAGCCTGTTCCGGCAGATGGCGAGCCTGAGCCTGGATGTCACCGACTTCTACCTCCTGGGGGCGCTGAACGTGTACCCGGTGCCGGCGGCGATGAATGCCGACGCGGCGGATACAGCGTTCCACAAGCTGCTCGCGCACCTGGGGCAGCTGCGGGGGCGGTTCGACGTGGTGTTCATCGACTCGATGACGTCGTTCGTCTCGCAGGTGCCGGAGAGCCAGACGCTGGCGTTCCTGACGGCAGTGAAGGAATACGTGGACCAGAACATGACCATCTTCTTCACGCTGCACTCGCACGCGTTCGAGGAGGCGATGTTCATGCGCATCCGTTCGCTGTGCGATGCACACCTGAAGCTTCGGACCGAGGAGATGCGCGACCAGCTGATGAAGGTGCTGGAAGTGGCGAAGGTGCGCGGGGCGGAGAAAACGACGGGAAACATTGTGAGCTTCGACGTGGAGCCGGGGCTGGGGATGCGGATCATCCCGGTGTCGAGCGCAAAGGCGTAGGGGAGCGATGCCGCAGCGGCTGCCGTTCGATGCCGGGGAGCCGGCGGACGACCACCGGAACGGTGGTGCGGCACAGTGCCCGATCCACAACCTGCTGGCGCCGGAGCTGCGGGACCGGGCGGAGCAGGCGCCGCACCTGATGGCGTACCTGCACAAGGTGCCGTTCGCCGAGTTCGGAGTGCCGGAGTTCTACCCCGAGATCAACCGCAAGATGAGCGACATCAAGGACGCCAACCTCATCTACCCGGTCGGCGCAAACACGTACATCCACATCTTCCCGGACGCGGCGGAGGCACGGAGCTTTTACATCGCGATCGAGCCGGGCACGGACACGATCATCGACCTGATCGAGCAGGTGGAGTTCCGGCTGCTGGACTTCGTGGAGATCCTGGCGGAGGCGACGACGCCGGAAGAGAAGACGGAAGTGCTGCTGAAGGCGATCGAGGACTCGTGCGAGGTCTCGGAGCGCGGGCTGGCAGTGGCGGCGTCGTCGAAGCGGGGCGAGGGCGGGTTCGTCCGGCTGCCGTTCGGGGGCGGGAAGTCGGGCGCCAAGGGCGGGCGGATCCGGGTGACGCCGGCGGAGTACGAGAGCCTGAAGTACATGGTGATCCGCGACAAGATCGGCATGGGGCCGCTGGAGCCGCTGGTGAGCGACAGCTGGATCGAGGACATCAGCTGCAGCGGGATCGGGCCGGTGTACATCGAGCACAAGGTGTTCGGCGCGCTGAAGAGCAGCATCAACTTCGACACGCACGAGGAGCTGGACGACTTCGTGTTGAAGCTGGCGGAGAAGATGAAGAAGCCTGTGACGTTCCGCAACCCGATCGTGGACGCGACGCTGCCGGACGGTTCGCGCATCAACATCGTGTACGGGGGCGACGTCTCCAAGAACGGATCCAACTTCACGATCAGGAAGTTCATGGGGATCCCGCTGAGCATCGTGGACATCTGCAACTCGGGGGCGCTGACGTGGCAGATGGCGGGGTACCTTTCGCTGATCGTCGAAGAGGGGATGAACTTCTTCGTATCGGGCGAGACGGCCTCCGGCAAGACGACGCTGATGAACGCGCTGATGACGTTCATCCGGCCGGACGCGAAGATCGTGAGCATCGAGGACACGCCGGAGGTGCAGGTGCCGCACCCGAACTGGACGCGCGAGGTGGTGCGCGGGCAGATGAGCCAGGGCGGGGGCAGCGTGGACATGTTCAGCCTGCTGAAAGCGGCCCTCCGCCAGCGGCCGAACGAGATCATCATCGGAGAGATTCGCGGCGAGGAGGGGAACATCGCCTTCCAGGCGATGATGACGGGGCATGCGGTGTGCGCGACGTTTCACGCGGCGACGGTGGAGAAGCTGATCCAGCGCGTGACAGGCGCACCGATCAGCGTGCCGCGGACGTACGTCGAGAACCTGAACGTGGTGGTGATCTGCAGCGCGGTGCGGCTGCCGACGGGCAAGATCGGGCGGCGAATCATCAGCATCTCCGAGATCATCGGGTACGACCCGACGAACGGATCCTTCTCGTTTGTGGAGGTGTTCCGGTGGGACCCGGTGAAGGACGAGTTCGAGTTCGTGGGGCTGAACAACAGCTACTTGATGGAGCAGCGGATCGCGCCGGCGCGGGGTCTGTCCGAGAAGAAGCGGCGGTTGATCTACAAGGAGATCGACCGGCGCGGGGCGCTGCTGGAGAAGCTGGCCGAATCCGGCGTGACGAACTTCTACGAGCTGTTCAAGCTGCTTTCCAAGGCGCAGAAACAAGGGCTGTTCTGAGCCTGTCCCGGAGTCTGCGGAGCCCGGGCCCCTAAGGGTTCTCCCCATGCCTGCCGATACTGTTGCGAGGCGCGCAGCCCAGTGGCGCGCGCGGTGGCAGGAGCAGGCGCATGGCGTTCGGCAAGAAGGTCAGAGGCGGGGCAGAGGCGCTGCCGGCGACGGTGGACGAGGCGATGCCCGACGAGACGTCGGAGCTTTCCGAGGCGCTGTTCCCGGGCGGGGCCGCGGCGGAGGATCCGCCGGCCAGCGAGGAGGCCGCAGCCCCGGCCGAGGCTCCCGCGGGAGGCGACCCGCTGGCGGGCGGCGATCTTCTCAACATGTTCCAGACGACGCAGATCGAAGTGGCGGACCTGTCGGTCGTCCTGGACCTGGCCGGCGATATCGATTTCGACGACCTGCTGGAGGAGCTGCACACGGTCGCGGCGGCGTTGGGGTGCGACATCGGGGAGCAGCGACTGGCGGCGTAGGCGCCGGGCACGGATCAGGGCCGTGATCGTCCCTTCCGTGACGCAGCAGGCATTGGCATACTGCCGTCCGATGCCGAAGCGTCCGCTCCCCCAGGCCACACCTGAGACCGAAGAGTTCTGGGCCGGCGCCCGGCGCGGCGAGCTGCGCATCCAGCGGTGCAGCGCGTGCGGACGCGCCTACTTCTTTCCGCGGCCGTTTTGCCCATTCTGCTCATCGAGGGACGTGGCGTGGTTCACCGCCAGCGGGCGGGGCCGGCTGTACTCTTACGTGATCAACTATCGCGGGGCGATGGGCTTCCAGGACGCCGTGCCGTACGTGATCGCGGTCGTGGAGTTGGAGGAAGGGCCGCGGATGATGACGAACATCGTCGGCGTGGAGCCGGACCCGGCGAGGCTGCCGCTCGATCTGCCGGTGGAAGTGACGTGGGAGCGGCAGGACGACGAGATCACGCTGCCGCTGTTCCGGCCGGCCGGAGGGGCGCCGTGAGCCTCCGGATGAGCGCGGCGATCGTGGGGGCGGCCGAGACGGACGTGGTGGGGATCCAGCCCGACAAGTCGGCGATCCAGCTGCACGCGGAGGCGGCGCTGAACGCGCTGGCAGACGCGGGATTGACAAAGGACGATGTCGACGCGGTGCTCTGCGCAGGGCAATCGCCGGTGGCGGTGGCGGAGTACCTGGGCATCGTGCCGACGTACATCGACGGGACGTCGGTGGGTGGATGTTCGTTCATGATCCACGTGCGGCACGCGGCGGCAGCGATCGCTGCGGGGCTGTGCCGGACGGCGCTGATCACGCACGGCGAGAGCGGACGTTCGCGCGTGGGCATGGGCGGCTGGGGGCAGTCGCGGCAGATGCTGAGCGCGCAGTTCGAGGAGCCGTACGGTGTGGCGGGGCCGCCGACGCGCTTCACCATCCCGATCCTGCGCCACATGCACGAGTTCGGCACGACGCACGAGCAGATGGCTTCGGTGGCGGTGGCGACACGGCGGTGGGCGGAGCGCAACCCACGGGCGATGATGCGCGAGCCGATCACGGTGGAGGATGTGCTGGCCTCGCGGATGATCGCGTACCCGGTGCACCTGCTTGAGTGCTGCCTGGTAACGGACGGCGGTGGCGCGCTGGTGGTCGTCTCCGCGGAACGGGCGCGCGACTTCCCGAAGAAGGCGGTCTACGTGCTGGGGACGGGGGAGTCTTCGGAACACTCTATGATCAGCCAGATGCACGACTTCACGGCGTCGCGGGCGTTCCGCGTGTCCGCGGAGCTGGCGTTCGCGGAGGCGCGCATCGAGCGGAAGGACATCGACCACGCGATGTTCTACGACGCGTTCGCACACACGCCGATGTTCGCGCTGGAAGCGTTGGGGTTCGTGGGGAAGGGCGAGAGCGGTCCGTTCTTCGAGGCGATGCGCACGGCGCCGGGCGGCGACTTTCCGTTGAATACGAACGGCGGCGGCCTGAGCTACACGCATACGGGGATGTACGGGATGTTCGCGATACAGGAGTCGGTGCGGCAGCTGCGGGGCGAGGCAGCAGCGCAGTTGCCGGAGGTCCGCACGAGCATCGCGCACGGTGTGGGCGGGATGTTCCACGCGGCGGGCACGCTGATCCTGACGAACGACGCGCGAGCTTGACGCGCCGCCGCTGCGGCCGCCACGTGGCAGCGGATACGATACACGCATCGATATGATGCACCGAACCTTCCGGCGCGTACTACCCGCACTGGCCGCCGTGGCAGTGGCGCTTTCGACCGGCGCCTCCGCGCGCGCGCAGCAGGTGCCGACGCTGACGATCAACCAGATCGACGCGAGCAAGTACCCGCAGTTGCGGGCGGTGGCGACGGTGCTGGACGGGAACGGCGTGCCCGTGCCGGGCCTGAAGGCGGACCAGTTCCAGGCGTTCGACGGCGAGCGGCGGCTGACGATCTCGAACGTGACGAGCGCACAGGACGCGACGGTGCCGTTGAGCGTGGTCGTCACGATCGACGTGTCCGGCAGCATGGCGGGCGACCCGTTGAGCCAAGCGAAGCTGGCAGCGACGTCGTTCGTACGGCAGCTGGGAGCGAGCGACCGGGCGACCGTGGTTGTTTTCAACGACAAAGTGGCGACGGCGGTTCCGTTCACGAACGACCAGGCGGTGCTTACCAACGGGTTTGCCACGCTGCAGGCGGCGGGCGGCACGGCGCTCTACGAGGCGGTGCAGGCGAGCGCGTTCGCCGCGCGCACGACAGACTCGCCACGGAGGGCAGTGGTCTTGCTCACCGACGGGCAGAACGATACGCAACAGTCCGCGGTCACGGGGGAACAGGCGCTTGCGGCGGCGCGGGCGGCGGGGGTGCCGATGTTCACCGTCGGGTTCGGCGATCAGCCGGATACGGCGTACTTGAAGTCTTTGGCAGATGCGACGGGCGGCGCGTACCTGCCGGCGACGACGGCCACCGTGGGGGCGGTGTACAGCAGCATCGCGGCGGTGCTGCGCGACCAGTACGTGATCGACCTGCAAGCCCAGGCGCCCGCGGATGGCGCGACTGCGCAGTTGCGCTTGCAGGTCAGCGTGGCGAGCGCCCAGTTGGCGGCGAACGCGTCCTATCAGCGGGGCGCCGCGCCCGCGACTGCGACGCCGCAACCATCGCCGACGGCGGTGCCCCCGCCGGCAGGGTCGAGAGCGAGCGGCGGCGGCACGAGCACGGCGCTCGTGGCGCTTGGCGCGGTCGGGGCGGTGGCAGCGGCGGGCGGGGGCGGGGTCCTGGTGGTGACGTGGTGGAGGCGGCGGCGGGTGGTGCGGCGGCAGACGGCAGTGACAGCGGCGAATCCCGTGCAGGCGGCGGCACAGCCACTGCCGCGCCAGGTCGGCGCGATCGTGGACGGTGAGACAGCGCTGGAGACGGGGACGGGGCGCCTGGTGGAGCGGAGGGCAGAGGGGAACGCCGTGCACCAGCTGGGAGGGGGACCGGTCGTGATCGGCTCTTCGCGGCGTAGTTGCACGATCATTCTTCCCGAGAGCGCGCACGTGGCGCCGGAGCACGCGCGGATCTGGTTGCGCGGCGGGCGCTACCTGCTGCACCACGCAGGCGGGTTCCGGCGGCGGACACTAGTGAACGGACGCGAGGCGGACTGGGTGCGGCTGGAGCGCGGCGACGAACTGCAGGTGGGGCCGCATGTGTTCGTCTTCGAGGACGACGAGGACGAGGCGACGCCCAGCTGACCGGCGCCGGATCAGGGACGGGTGCGCGCCACGGCGTTCCAGCGCGCGGCGGCACCGAGAACCAGCAGCACTGCCAGCAGGCCGAAGGCCCCGATATCGGTGTCGTTCCCGCCCAGGTCGTTGTCCACGACGTGAGAGGCGAGGTGAGCGACCGCGCCAGCGGACGCGGCCGCCAGAGCTACGAACTTCGCATCCGCCCACCGGAGGGAGAGGAGAAGCGCGGCGCCGATGCCGATCTGGAACGCGCCGATGTCGTGGAGGAGGTGGCGATTGTAGGGCGGGAAGGGCGCAAGCTGATCGTAGAAGGCATGGGGCGCGGCCATCGCCCAGAGCCCGGGCAGGAGAAAGAACAGGCCGGCGATGCCGAGGATGACGTTCGAGAACCGGTCGCTGGTCATGGGGATACCTCCTCGTAGCAGGCGCGGCGGGCTGCGCCCGATGTACCGACGTTGACAGGGGGTAGGGACGCGCGAAGTGAGGCGGGCGACGACGAGGTGACCGGGGTCAGCCGCCCAGGAGTTCGTGAAAGACACCGGCGAAGAAGCTGCCGCCGATCACGGAGACCCCGAGAATCGTGGTCACGATGATCACCGCGTCGATGCTGCGACGCCCCTCGCGCTCCCAGTAGACATCGCGGAGGTGAAGCCAGAGCGCGAATTCGTCGAGCGTGAGGGCGGCGCCGATGCCGAAGATGATGGCCACGAACTCGATGTGGGAGCGGCGCAGGGCGATGCCGAGGTAGCCCGCAATGAGGAGCAAGCTGATGCCCGGCACCAGGTGATGCACATGCGTCTCGCCGGCACGGACGCTGCCGACGAACCGGATCTGGCGACCCGAGCGGATGGTGTGCGTGAGGATCCGGACGAGGACGAAGGTGACGAGGAAGGCGATGAGGACGAACAGCTGGGGCTGCTTGCCGGGGTCGATGATGTGATGGCGGTAGAGATCGGGCAGACTCTCCAGGGCGAAGCGACGCATGCCCCATCGTACGGCAGCGGGCGGAGTACGGGCAGGGTGTACCAGCCGGCGGGCATGGGAGCGTGGCGGGAGGCGGCTGCATGCTGCGGCGGCTCAGCCGAGTTGCGCGAGGCCCTTCGCCAAGTCCTCGGCGGTCATGGCGGGCGTCATGGAGATCTGCGCACCGAGCTTCATAAAGAGTTCCTCTCCTGCCGCGGGCATGCCGGACGGATCCTTGAGGTCAAAGAAGATGTAGGCAGTGCGCATGCCGTTCTCGAGGGAGAAGTAGGCGGCCTCTGCCTTGAGCGCGGCGATGGCCTTCTGCATCGTGGGGCCCATGGTGCCGGCTTCGATGGCGGCGTTGCCGGCGGGCGTCGGTATGTTGGCCTTGAGCAGCATGCGCATGTGGAATCCCCTCCGCTCTATTCGCACGCCGCGGCATTGTCGGGCGGAAAGGCCGCCGGACATCCGCGCGCGGCAGGATATTGGAGGATCGTAAGGAACCTGCCTCGCGAGAACAAGCAGAACGTGTCCGGGGATTGACGTGGGAGGCCCGACGGTGCTAGGTTAGTGTCATAGAGACACTAACTCCCGAGGCGGAGGGGCCCCCATGACGATGCTCGACACCCGACCGGATGTTTCCGCCGCCGTCTCCGGCATCGCCTGCGAGGCGGATTCCATCGCCACCGTCCCGCTGACAGAGGAGCGGTCGTTCGCGTACTGGCAGCAGGACATCCCGCGCAGCTACTGGTCGCTCGCGCCGGACGAGATCGCCGGGCGGATCGCCGAGGCGCGGCGAGTGCTGGGGTCGCGGCTGGTGGTGCTGGGGCACCACTACCAGCGCGAGGACGTGATCCGCTTCGCGGACTTCCGGGGCGACTCGTTCAAGCTCTCGCAGTGGGCGGCAGAGCGCGCGGAGGCGGAGTACATCGTGTTTTGCGGCGTGCACTTCATGGCGGAGGCAGCGGACATCCTGAGCGCGCCGCACCAGAAGGTGGTGCTGCCGAACATGGCGGCGGGCTGCTCGATGGCGGACATGGCCGACCCGGAGGACGTGTACGCGGCGTGGGCGGAGCTGGAGGAGCTGGGGATCGCGCAGGACACGATGCCGATCACGTACATGAACTCGGCGGCGGCGCTCAAGGCGTTCGTGGGCGAGCACGGCGGGGCAGTCTGCACGTCCAGCAACGCGGCGAAGATCATGGAGTGGGCATTCCAGCGCAAGAAGCGGGTGCTGTTCTTCCCGGACCAGCACCTGGGGCGCAACACCGGCGCAGCGATGGGGATCCCGCTGGAAGAGATGGTGCTCTGGGGCTGGGCGCGGCCATACGGATCGATGGGTGGGCAGACGCTGGAGGCGTTGCGGCGGAGCCGAGTGATCCTGTGGGCGGGGCACTGTTCCGTACACCAGCGCTTCACGCCGCTCCAGATCGCGGAGGCGCGGGCGCGGCATCCGGGCGTGATGGTGGTGGTACACCCGGAGTGCCGCTACGAGACGGTGCAGGCGGCCGACCTGAACGGCTCGACGGAGTTCATCGCGCGGACCGTCGCCGACGCGCCGGCCGGATCGGTCATCGCGGTGGGCACGGAGATCAACCTGGTGAGCCGCCTGGCGCACGAGAACCCGGACAAGACGGTCTTCTGCCTCGACCCGGTGGTGTGCCCGTGCTCGACGATGTACCGGGTGCATCCGGCGTACCTGGCGTGGGCGGTGGAGTCGCTGGCGCAGGGGCGCGTGGTGAACCAGATCGCGGTGCCGGAGGAGATCGCGGCCGGCGCGCGGCTCGCGCTCGACCGGATGCTGGCGATCAGGTAGACGGCCAGAGGTCAGGCGGCGGCAGTCAGCTCTCGGTTTGGGCGCGGAGTTGCGCGCGGGGCCGTGGCAGCCGCGGGGTCACGGAGGCATGCGGTGCGACCTAACCCCGTGGCGTAGTCGCGCGCACGGCGCTTGCCGACGGTGCATCGCGTGCTGCGGTTCGCGGCGACTGGCTCTGCTACGGCGTGGCGAGGAGCTTGCGGACCAGCGGCGGCATGAGCGCCGCCAGTGGCAACGCGGGCTCGGAGACGTCGTTGACCTCGAAGCCGCGGGGGGTGAACCGCCAGGTGCGGAATCCTTCGGGGTGAATCTTGAGGCGGCGGCAGATCTTCTTCGCGGCGGCGCCGTAGCCCACGGGCACGTAGACGTAGAAGGCCTGGTCCGGAATCGCGGCAAAGCGCGCCCAGCGGCTGGTGGCCTCGGCGTCGTTGACCAACTCGGTGGTAGCGACGGCGGCGGTCATGACGAGGCGGGTGTCGCCGGTGTTGAGCTTCTCGACGACGACGATGTCCGGGGCGAGCTCTTCCTTCCCGGACTGGACACCCATCGTGATGTCCGGGACGTTGACGTGGGTGCGATAGGCTGGGTGCTCTTTCGTAGGGAAGACGAAGCGAGCGGCGGCGATTTCGTGCACGGCCTTCGCGAGCTGCTCGTCCTGGGTGCGGGGCGTGCGGCTCAGCAGTTGGTCGACGTTTTCCCAGCGGGTATCGAGGCTCACATCGCCCTCCGGTGTGGTGATCCGAGGTTCAAAACGAAGGGTAGGCGACGCACTGGTGACGGACAAGCGCGCGGCGGCTGCGGGACGGCGGATGATGGCGGAGGGGGTGGGATTCGAACCCACGGTGGTTTTGGGCCACAACCGTTGCGGGGGCGTTTGTCTCCCGTTTGTCTCCCGCCGGTCACAGCGATAGAAGGCATCACGGGATCTCCGACCTACGCTGGCTCTTTATCTGCTGCCAGACTTGCGGCCAGCGCTGCTCGTCATCGCACAAGCGCGGTCGCGTGGCGTACACGCGACATAGATATGCCGCATAGCGGCGGGCTTCCGGCTCGTCGTTCACGGCGAAGAGCGGGATGCCGCTGGCGTTTGCGCGCGTCCAGACTCTGCGCGGCAGCATGGCTCGGAGCCACTCGCGTGATTCGGCGGACTGGGAGAGATCGGGGCTGACGTACATGCCTCCCTCCAGCGCGGTCTTCCGGAGGTGACAGTCGCGGCAGAGCGGTTGCAGATTATCGAGATCGTCGCCACCACCAATACCGAGGATGTGGTCGATGTCCGTCGCCACTGCTCCGCACTCGACACAGCGCCCGCCCTTAGCTCGAAACACGTCCTCGCGCTGGCTCTGGGTGAGCCTCGTTTCGTAGAAGTCGCCGGCGAGAAGGTCGGACTCCTGACGCCACAGTGCGGTAAGCACCTTCTCGCCATCCTCTGGGTGTCTGTGACGCCCTTCGTTCTCAACCCGTCGCCGCCAGCGGACAAGTTCCGCGACTCCCTCGCAATAGCGCGTACAGTAGAGCAGACGGGCCCCTTGTCTTTTCTCCGGGTATTCGACCAGCCCCTCGCACCCGTCCGAAGCCGCATGCACGACATTACCGAGGTCGTCGATCAACGTGACACACGGCCATCCATCGTCGTCGTCGGCGGGTTCAAGCTCCCCGTGCACTTTACTCATGGCGTGTCACTCCTGTTGCGGGGGCGTTGTCTCCCGTCGTCTCCCGCCCGAAAACTCAGTCATCCGCCCGCCCAAACAGGCCGGATTCAGATTCAAAATGGCGGAGGGGGTGGGATTCGAACCCACGGTGGTTTTGGGCCACAACCGTTTTCAAGACGGTCAACCCCCGGTTCACCTGCGGGCCATTACCTTCGTCCCGATTCCACTGGCGGCGCTCACTGTCCACGGTTGTCTGTGCCCGTTGGTCTCCCGTTGGTCTCCCAGCCGCAACAGACTGCATCTAACCGCTCCCGCCTTAGCGCGTCAATCCTTTGTTTGACGGGTGCCTGCCGATGATTGCTGCCTTCCTTTGCAAGTAGGATCTCGACCTACTTTCGCGTTGCTGTAGTCGCGTGGTTGTCCGACACCCGACTCAGAAGGGCGGCGCGGTCAGAAGATGAAGGAGAAAATCAGAAAGTGGTTGTACAGCGTTGGCTGCGTGACGCACGTTCTCAGCGGCCTGCCCAGCCTCTGCGATGACTGGAACTGTGAGCGCCAATGCTTGCGCCGCTCCTACGACCGTTCCGATTCGTGATGCGCTGCGCTTGCGTCGATCCTGCACCTGCGAAGGGTCTGTTGCCCCAGACGACAACAGGAGTTTGAGTTCTTGGAGAGTCGGCAGTATGAGTTCATCAACGATTCTGTGTTGGCCTTCGTCGAGTCCCAACTCCTCCAGTACAAAGACGGAATGTTCGAGTTGACTCAGTAGGTCCAGAGCCTCGTCTTGCTTCGCCGGATCAGGAATGACCCGAAGACTGAGTTGATCGCCGACCTGTCCGGAAGGTGCGTCTAGCGTGGGCACCGCCCGAAGCACCGCCGATCGTACGTTGGGCGAATCGCCGAGCAATGCAAAGAGGCGCGTCGTCACTTCTGGGTCGCTAGGCCCCGCTCCGAGGACGGATACGGCGGCGACTCGTACATTCTCGTCAGGATCTTGCAGTAGATCGAGGAGCCGCTTCCGTGCCGTTGGCTCATGGCGAACGTCGCGCAACGCGGATGTTGCGGTGTATCTCACGGCGGGGTCGTCATCAGCGGAGAGGCCCAGAGCAACGTCCCGTACAGACTCGATCACCGAAACGTAATCGCGGAGAAGGTCGATCCCCCTGCCCCGCGCTTTCGGCGTTCGTAGCCCTCCGACGCACGCGGCCATCGTTCGAGCGACAATGGCTGCGCCTTCGTCACGCCGCCTCAACACCTGACGTAGCGACTCGGACGCTATCTCAAGATTCTCATCTTCGTCCAGCGTCGTAATGACCTTGTCCCACGGTATGTCAGTAGCCACGGCACGAGCCTACCACGACCGAGATTGTTTGGTTCGTGCGGGCCGGGGGGCTGACCCTCAGCGACCGGCGATAGTCGGGGCT
>DASQHL010000170.1:0-26774 GCA_035632115.1 Dehalococcoidia bacterium
CGCACCGAGCGGCGACGGGCCAGGCGCGAGGGACACCCCGCGCCCGCCGCGCAGCACATGCCCGCCGCCGCTCCGCTCGCACCCGCCGCTCAGGAAGCCGCCTCGGTCTGAGCCCTAGCCGGCTCCCGCCAGCAGGTCGCTGAGGACGACGCCGTCGGCGAGGGTCGGATCTGCGCGGAAGAAGTACTCCCGCCCGAAGAACCTGCGGCCCAGGTCCTCGGGTAGGTTGACGAACACGTCGCCATCGCTGATCTGCGTCCCGTGCGCACGGAGCGCCCGCCGCTTCAGGTCGTAGAACCCACTGACATCGACGACGCAGTTCGGAGTCAGTCGCGGAAGCGTGGCGAGGTTTTCGTCGCCGCCCGGCGCCTCACCCATGCTGATGCCCCGCTTCTCCAGCTCCTGCGCCAGCGACCGGAACTCGTCGATCGGGATGACGTTGTAGAAGAGTGAGTCGGCGCGGTGCGGCCGGCCAAGCTCCGGGTAGCGCGCCGGGTCGGCGGCGGCGTGATAGGCGGTGGTCGCGTGAAGATGCACCGCGATGTGGTCCGGGTGGCCGTAGCCGCCGCTCGCGTCCCACGTCGAAATGACGGCGGGGCGCACGTCGCGGATGACGCGCACCAGCGCCGCCACGACGTGCTCCGGGTCGGCGCGGTAGAGCGAGCGCGGGTCGTCGTTCTCCGGCGTGCCAGCCATGCCGGAATCGCGGAACTCCAGGAACCGCACGTCGCTCACGCCCAGGATCGCGCAGGCGTCGCGCAGCTCCTGCTCCCGGTACTGGCCGAGGGTCTCCGGCGTTGCTCCCGTCCCCGGTGCGATCTCGCCGACCTCGCCGCGCGTCGCGCACACCATCGTCACGGGCGTGCCCTGCGCCGCATAACGGGCCATCGTGCCGCCGATGCCGAACGTCTCGTCGTCTGGGTGGGCGTAGATGCCGAGCAGGCCGCCTTCTGGCATGGTCGTATCTCTCCGAATCACTGCGCTGGCTATGCGCACATGGTACCGCGAGCTTGCCGGCGCCGCGGCACGGTGGTATCACGCCGCCATGACCACCATAACCCTCCCCTTCGGCGAAGCGACGGTCACCGCGGAGCTGCCTGACCGCGCGCGCGTCGTCTCGCGCGGTGGCGGCGCTCCCGGCACCGGTGGTGGTCTCGCGCCGATCGAAGATCTCGCCGGCTCCATGCGCGAGGCGCTCGACCACCCCCTCGGCCTGCCGCCGATACGCGACCTGGTGCGGCCGGGGAGCCGCGTGGTGATCGCCTTCGATGACCCCACGGTCACCTCCTTCGGCCCCGTGCGGCGCATCGCCATCGAGGCGGTGCTGGCGCAACTGGCGGACGCTGGTGTGTCCGAGGAAGACGTATCCCTGATCTGTGCCAACGCACTGCACCGCAAGTTCACGCGCGCGGAGATGGCGACGGTGATCGGCCAGGCGCTGGTGGATCGCTTCGGTGAGCGGCTGTTCTGCCACGATGCCGAGGACGCCGGCAGCATCGTCAACCTGGGCGTGACCGCGCGCGGCTACGACGTGGAGCTAAGCCGCCACGCGGCGGAAGCGGATCTGTGCGTGTATGTGAACGCGGGACTGCACCTCGGGTTTAGCGGCGGCTGGAAGTCCGTCGCCGTCGGCCTCTCGACGTGGCGCTCGATCCGCCACACCCACCACCCGGACGGCATGTCGATGTCCGTGCTGCACAACCGCATGCACGACGTGCTGGACGAGATGGGCGCGCACATCGAGACGGCGCTGGGCAAGCGCATCTACAAGATCGAATGTGTGCTCGCTTCGCCGGCGAAGGTGGCGCGCGTCTGGGCGGGCGGTGTCCGTGAGACGCGCGCGGCGGCGCTCGAGCTCATGGCCGCCCGCAACCCGCCGCGCCGGTCGCAGTCGCCGCCCGCCGATGTCGTGCTGTACGGCGTTCCCGCGTGGAGCCCCTACGCCGTCTTCGGCCGCATGAACCCGATCCTGACGCTGATCTCCTCCGGCATGGGTTACCTCGGCGGCCATATCGAAGCGCTCGGCAAGCCGGGCTGCACCGTCATCCTGGCAACCCCGTGCCCGGAGACGTGGGACATGGAGCACCATCCGTCCTACCGTGACGCGTGGGACCGCGTGCTGCCGCGGACACGCGACCCCTACGAGATTATGCGGCGATTCGGCGAGGAGTTCGCGACCGACGCCGCCGGCATCGAACGCTACCGCTTCGGCGTCGCGTTCCACCCGGTGCACGCCGTCCTTGCGACCCACCCCCTGCGGCGCTTGAAGCACGCGGCGCGCGTCATCGTCGCCGGGCCGGAAGACGCCGCCGTCCCCGCGCACGTCGGCTTCGGGCACGCGCCCACGGTCGAGGAGGCGCTACGGGAGGCACAGCGCCGGCACGGAGCGGACTGCTCCATCGTGTGTGTGAACTGAGGCAGGCCGCGCAACAGCTTCGCAACAGGCCCCCCGGACCGCACCGTTAGACTGTTCTCATCTGATACGACCGCTCGCTCTGCCGTCATCGTGAGGTGCCCGGATGTTCTCGTTGCGACGCGCGATCATCGCGGCTGTGTCCGTCGCCGCCCTTGCCGCGGTGGCCGCAGGAACCGGTTGGTGGTTCTTCGTGCGAGAGGACAACCAGCTCGCCACGGCTGCGCCCGCCGTGCCCACCGACATCGCCACTGCCGCGACCGCCGGCGACGCCCTTACCTACACCATCATCCCTTCCCGCTCCGAGGCTTCATACTTCGCCGACGAAAAACTCGCGAGTCTCCCGCTGCCCTCCACCGCGAAGGGGACGACCACTGACATCCAGGGCGTATTCCACCTTGCGCCCGGCGGCATCAGTCTGGATCCGGCCAAGACGTCGCAGTTCACGGTGAACCTGACCACCCTGAAGAGCGACCGCGACATGCGCGACCGCCGGGTCCAGAGCACGCTCCAGACCAGCCAGTACCCCACCGCGACGTTCACGGCCACGACGGTCACCGGCTACGATGCTTCCCTGCCCGCCGGCGCGGAGCAGACGCTTCGCCTGACCGGCACCCTCAATCTCCACGGCGTTCAGAAGGAGGTGACCTGGGACGTCAAGGCCCGCAAGCAGGGGAACGTGATCACAGGCCTCGCCACGCTCACGTTCCCGTTCGAGCAGTTTAACCTCTCACCTCCGAACATCGCCGGCTTCGTCTCCGTGCAGGATCACGTCACTCTCCAGGTGCAGATCGTCGCCCAGTCGTAAGGCCGCACGCCCGATTCCGCAGTCGGCGCTGGCGAGACTGTAAGCGCACGCCGGTCTAGACTCATGGCGGATACGCGTACAACAGACCGGAGGCCGCCATGATCGACTTCGCACTGTCCCCCGAGATCAAAGAGCTCCGCCGCAAGGCGAAGTCCTTCCTGGACGAGCAGATCGTCCCCAACGAGGGCGTGCTCTCGCAGCACAACGCCGATTCGGAAGCCCTCATGAGGGAACTACAGGCGCGCGTCAAGTCGATGGGCATGTGGGCGATGTTCATCGGCCCGGAAGCGGGCGGCACGGGCACCGGCTTCCTCCCCTACGCCTTCGTGAACGAGATCCTGGGCCGCAGCCCCTACGCGCCTCGCGTCTTCGGCTGCCAGGCGCCCGATACCGGAAACGCCGAGATCCTGCTGCAGTTCGGCACCGCAGAACAGAAGCAGCGCTGGCTGAAGCCGCTCGTCAACGCGGAGGTGCGCTCCTGCTTCTCGATGACCGAACCGGAGGTCTCCGGTGCTGACCCGACGGGCCTTCGCACGCGCGCCGTGCGCGACGGCGACGACTGGGTGATCAACGGCCACAAGTGGTTCACCAGCGGCGCCATCGGCGCCAGCTTCGCCATCGTCATGGCGGTGACGGATCCGGAGGCGGAGGCGCACCGCCGCATGTCGCAGATCATCGTGCCCACGGATACCCCTGGCTTCACGATCGTGCGGCCGGTGCCCGTGATGGGCGAGACGGATGGCGCGCACTGCGAGATCCTGTACGAGGACGTGCGCGTGCCCGTGACCAACACTCTCGGCGAACCCGGCGACGGCTTCCGCATCGCCCAGCGGCGCCTGGGCCCGGGCCGCATCCACCACTGCATGCGCTGGCTGGGCCAGATGCAGCGCGCGTTCGAGATCATGTGCAACTACGCGCTCAAGCGCGAGGCCTTCGGCAGCACGCTGGCGGAGAAGCAGACCGTCCAGAACTGGATCGCCGACTCCGCTGCCGAGATCCAGGCGTGCCGCCTGCTGACGATGCACGCTGCCTACAAGATCGATCAGGGCGATGAGGCGCGCGTCGAGATCTCGCTGATCAAGTTCTTCGGCGCGAAGGTGCTGCACGACGTCATCGACCGCGCGATCCAGGTGCACGGCGCGCGCGGCGTCTCCGGCGACACCCCGCTCGAGAGCATGTACCGCAACGCCCGCGCCGCTCGCATCTACGACGGCCCGGACGAAGTGCACCGGATGGTCGTGGCACGCCGCATCCTCCGCGCCTTCAAGGACGGCGGCGCCTGGGAGTTCGCGTAGCCATGCTTCGCTCCGCGCGCTGAACTCAGCGGGACAACTCGCCGGTGCGGCCTACACCGGCTCCAGCGCGCCGGCCACGATGCCCGCCGGCAGCTCGACGCGGATCGCGTCGCCAGGGCGCACTGTCCCGCCTGTGACGACGATCCCCATAATGCCCGCTTTGCGCATGATGCCGCCGTCGTCCTGCTTGATCGCCACCTGCGCCAACAGCCGCTCGTCGACCGCGTCCAGCTGGTTGCACGGGTTGCGGCAGCCCGTCACCTCGACCACCGCCGTCTCTCCCAGGTGCAGCAGGGCGCCTGGCGCCAGTGCCAGCAGATCCAGACCGCGCGTGGTGATGTTCTCCCCCATCTGCCCGGGCCGCACTGCAATGCCCAGCGGCGCCAGCTCCTCGAACAGCTCGCTGGGAATCAGGTGCACCTGGCGGCGGTTCGGCAGGTCCGGCGTCTTCGCCGCACGCGAGCGATGGCGCACGAAGGCGCCGGCATGGTAGTCACCCTCGACGCCGTGTCCCGCGACCAGCGTCACCGCCTCGCGCGGAATCTTGTCGACACCCGGTTCCGGCTTGCTGCTGACGGCTACGACCTGTGCGCGCTCCACGCTCGCCCTCTCCTCGTTGCACTGTGAGGTGTCCGGGAGTATAGCAGCGCCCCGGCCGCTACTTGCCCCAGCGCCATCGCGCGGGCTCACCCTTCGCCCGGCAGATTGCGAGCAGGGCCACGGTGAGCACGACCGCGCCGCCGATCGTCAGCGCGATCGACCCGGCGCCGCGCGAAGCCAGCGCCGTCGATGCGGTCACCAGCCCCACGAAGAGCACCGCCCACGCTGCCATGATCACCCAGCCCTGCCAGGTGTTTGGCGTCCAGCCGTAGCCGTACCGCCGCGCTCGAAACCAGTATCTCGGCCGCTCGTCCACGATCCCAGCCTACCGCCGCCAGCTTGGCGCGTTCACATCCGATCCGACAACGCCGGCCGCCGCGCTGTCCCCTACGCCCCTGGCGTCCCGGTCGGCACCCGCGGTTCCGGTGTCGCACCGTCTCCGGCGACGCTCCCGAGGTCGCGATGCACCTGGATGTAGCGCAGTACGTCGGCGCGATCCAGCATGCCGACGAGCTCGCGCCCCTGGAGGACGGGCAACTGGTTCACGTCGTGCGTTGCCATCATCCGCAGCACGGTGGTGAGGTTCTCGCCCGGCGACACGGTGTGGAGTTGCGTCGCTGGTGTCATCGCGCGGTAGACGCTCGTCGCCGGCCACTGCTCGCGCGGCGCCTTCCGCAGGTCGCTGAGCGTCACCAGGCCGGCGAAGTCGCCGGCCGCCATCACCGCGAAGCAGCGCGCGTTGTGCTTGAGCACGTGGTCGTGCACTAGCTCCTCCAGGCTGAGGTCCGGCGGCACGCGGTCGACGTCCGTCCGCATCACGTCGCGCACCGCGATCCCGCTGAGCGTCGTCTCGATCAGGAGCTGCTCGTAGCTGGCTGCGGACGCGTTCCGGAGGAAGAAACCGATGAGCAGGAACCACAGCCCGCTGAATAGGCTGAACCAGAACGTGTACGCCACGCCCACGGCCATGATGCCGTACGCGATCCACTCCCCGGTGCGCGACGCGACACGCGTCGCGCGCAGCCGGTTGTGGTTCCGCGCCCAGACGATCGAGCGAAACACGCGGCCCCCGTCCAACGGAAAGCCCGGGAGCATGTTGAACACCGCCAGCGAGGCGTTGATCGCTGCCAGGTACGCACAGATCCCGGCCAGACCGTCGTTGACGTTGTAGAGCGCCGCCCACCCGCCCGCGAACAGCACGCCCAGGCCCAGGCTGGTCGCCGGCCCCACGATCGCGATGCGAAACTCCATCCCCGGCGTGTCCGGCTCACGCGTCAGGTTGGACACACCGCCGAACACGAAGAGCGTGATGCTCCGGACGGGCAGCCCCGCCCGGTTCGATACCACCGCGTGCGATAGTTCGTGAAGGAGGATCGAAAGAAAGAAGATCGCGCCGATGAGCGCGCCCGCGAGCCAGAGCTGCGGCCCGCTCCACGCCGGGTAGGTGTTCGCGAGGAGCCCGGTGGCGAACGACCACGTCACGATCAGGAAGATGAAGATCCAGCTCCAGTGGATGCCGATATCGATCCCGAAGATCCGGCCGAGCTTGATCGAACTTCCCATCGTCTCGCGGGGAGCCGCTCCGGCACCCCGCGCTCCTTCATCTATGATACGGCACAGACACCGGATCGACTGTGACAGATGGATGACACCGATGCGCCACGCCGCCTGCACCGACGGCCGGCGCCGTGCGGGCCCGGTGCGCCTGCGTCAGGCGCCCAGCTTCTCACGGAGGGCCGCCAGGCACTGTCGCACCGTCTCCTGCCGCCAGTTCGCCCAGATCGGCCCGTGCTGGAAGGCGATGTTCTCCTCGCGCATGGCCGCCCGCTCAGCGTCGGTCATATCGGGCTTGCGGAAGCGCTCGTACATGGGGCGCAGCGTCGTCCGCATCTCTTCGTTCGCCAGCGCCGGTCGCTCGATGAAGTGGGTCAAGTACGTCATGTCCGTTGTGTAGAAGACCGCTACCGGGATCGATTCGAACTCGCCGTCCTTGAGGAACTCCGACATGATGTCCTTGTTCTCGTCGCGCTTGAAGATCCGCAGCTCCAGCCCGGTTGCCTCGGCCAGTCGCGCGAACACCGGCATGCCGCGGAACACGTCCGGACACCAGTCCTCGCCGATGACCAGGACCTTCGCGGGCCCGCCCGGCAGCGCCATGAGCGCCTTGAACGCCGCGACATCCTCCGCCGACACCGACATCTCCGCGTAGTTCTCCTCAAAGCGCTGCTTGTTACGCTCGATCCCCGCGACATATTCGGCGTAGGTCAGCCCGCGGGCGAATCGTTCGGGCGTGACGACGCTCTCTTTCTGCTGGACCATCACGGACCCCCTTCGGCGAGAATGTGCAGTTGGACTCCCAGTGTAACATCTACCGCACGGCGGAATCGGCGTGTCAGCGCCGACAGCCTGCGGCGGCGGAGTGTCCGGTCGCCGCCCACCCTCGTGGTATCCTGCACCCTAGTGAGCGAACCCACCGTCCTCCCGGCTTCCGACGCGCCGACTGCGAGCGCCTCGCCCGCGCGCTGGCGGCGCGATCTGCTCTTCTTCGCGATCGCCGCAGTCATCGTCGGGGCGGATCAGTTCACCAAGTGGCTGGTCCGCTCCAATCTGGCGCTCGGCGAGCAGTGGCCCGACCACGCGATTCTGCACGCGCGCATCATCCACGTCGTGAACAGCGGCGCTGCCTTCGGTATCCTCCAGGGGCAGACCCCGTTCCTGATCGTCACCAGCATGCTCGGGCTCGGTGCGATCGTCCTCTACTACCTCTATCCGCCCATGGAGCACGGCCTCATCCGCGTCGCGCTCGGCATGCAGTTGGGCGGTGCCATCGGCAATCTGATCGACCGGGTTCGCGTCGGCGAGGTGACAGACTTCATCGACGTCGGTCGTTTCCCGACCTTCAACGTCGCCGACGCCAGCATCAGCATCAGCATCGTCGTGGTGCTGATCTTCTTCGCCCTCCAGGAGTCCGACGACGGCCGCAAGAACTCCGAGCCACCAGTTGACGCCGGCGCCGCGCAAGCCCGCGAGGACTGATCTCGTCGCCGACGCGCCGGGCGAGCGGCTCGACGTGTTCGTCGCGCGCCGGCTCCCCGAGCTCACGCGCTCCTACGCCCAGCGTCTGATTGCCGGCGGTCTCGTCTCGGTCGAGGGCCAGCGCGCGAAGGCGTCGCTCCGTCTCGATGTCGGACAGCGCGTGCGGGTCGATGTGCCGCCGCCGGTCGAACTCACCGCCCAGCCCGAACAGATCCCACTCGACGTGATCCACGAGGACGGTGAGTTGATCGCCGTGAACAAGCCGGCCGGCATGACGGTACACCCGGCACCCGGCCACCCGGCCTCGACGCTCGTGAACGCGATCCTTGCCCGCTGCGGCGATCTCTCCGGCATCGGCGGAGTCCTGCGGCCCGGGATCGTCCACCGGCTCGACCGTGACACGTCCGGCGTGATCCTCATCGCAAAGCACGACGCGGCGCACCACGCCCTCGCGCGACAGCTGCGCGATCGCAGTGTCGGGAAGACTTACCTCGCGCTCGTGGAGGGCACCCCGAAGCCGCCCGCAGGCGTGATCGATGCGCCGATCGCCCGGGATCGGCGGCGTCGCCAGCGGATGGCGGTTGTCGCCTACGGGCGCCCCTCAGTCACCGCGTACAACGTGGTCGAACGCTTCAGCGGGGTCTCTCTGCTTGAGGCGCGCCCGAAGACGGGTCGCACGCACCAGATTCGTGTCCACCTCGCCGCCATCGGCCACCCCATCGTTGGCGACCGCGTCTACGGCAAGCCGTCGCCCCTGGTCGCGCGGCAGTTCTTGCACGCGTGGCGGATCGCCTTCACGCACCCCGGCACCGGTGAGCCGATGGAGCTGGAGGCTCCGCTCGCGCCGGATCTCGCCGAAGCGCTACGGCGCCTGCGCAGTGGCAAGCATTCCCGGCGTTCCGAAGGCTGAGAAGCCAACCTACAGCAGGCTCACCGGATCCACGTCCACAGCCCAGTTCTGTGGCAGCACGAACCCGCGCACCAGCGCCGCCGGGTCCCTGCCGCGAAGCAGCAACTGCCACCGCCAGCGACCCCGCACCCGCGGCACGTACGATGGCGACGGGCCCAGGACGTCCGCGTCGTTCCCCAGCTCCGCGCGCCGCTGCGAGAGCACGCGCTGCAGCCGCAGTGCCTCCTCCCGCGCGGTGCGGGGATTGGGATGCGCCAGCGTCAGCCGCACGAGACGCCCGTACGGCGGGTAGCCCGCCCGCCGGCGCGACTCCAGTTCGGCAGCCGCGAAGCCCTCGTAGTCGTAGCGCGCCGCCGCCTCGATCGCGCAGTGGTCGGGTGTGTACGTCTGGATGATCACGCGCCCCGGACGCTCGCCTCGGCCCGCCCGGCCCGCCACCTGCGTTAGGATCTGGAACGTCCGCTCACCCGTGCGGAAGTCCGGCAGGTGGAGCGACACGTCGGCGTTGACCACGCCGACCAGCGTCACCGCCGGCAGGTCCAGCCCCTTCGCCAGCATCTGTGTACCGATGAGGATGTCGGCGTCGTGCGCCAGGAACGTCGCCAAGATCTGCTCGTGCGCGTGCCGTCCGCGCGTCGCGTCGCGGTCCCAGCGGAGCAGCCGCGCGTGCGGGAACGCCCGCGCCGCCTCCGCCTCCACCCCCTCGACGCCGACACCGAGCAACTTGATGCGCGGGCTGCCGCACTGGCGGCACGTCGTCGGCAGCCGCCACTGGCGGTTGCACTGGTGGCACACCAGCCGGTCGTACTGCCTGTGAAAGCTCAGCGCGACCGCGCAACTCGTGCACTCCGGCACGAAGCCGCAGTCGCGGCACTGCACATGTCCCGCGAGGCCGCGCCGGTTCAGGAACAGGATCACCTGCTCGTCCGCAGCCAGCGCCCGGGACACGGCCGCGCGCAGCTCGCCGCTGAACATGCTGCGGTTGCCGGCCCGCAGCTCCTCCCGCAGGTCGATGACGCTGATCTGGGGCATCGCGGCCGATGCCTCCGGCCGCATCGTGCCGTCGCTCGCCGCCACCGGGCGGATCCGCTCAGGGAGCTTCAGCAAGGTGTAGGCGCCGCTCTGTGCTCTCGCGTACGAGGCCACGTCGGGCGTTGCGCTCCCCAGCACCAGCGCCGCCCCCTGCAGCCGCGCCAACTCGACCGCCACGTCGCGCGCGTGGTAGCGGGGCTGCGCATCGTGCTGCTTGTACGTCCACTCATGCTCTTCATCGATCACGATCAGCCCGAGATTCGGCTGTGGTGCGAAGATCGCGGATCTCGAACCGATGACGACGTCGTACTGGCCGGCCGCAACGCCGTGCCACTGGTCGAACAGCTCGCCGTCGGTCAGCCCGCTGTGCAACACCGCGACGCGCTCGAAGCGTTCGCGGAACCGGCGCACCGTCTGTGGCGTCAGCGCGATCTCCGGCACCATCACGACCGCCCGCCGGCCTGCCGCGATGCAATCGTTGAGCGCCTGGAGGTACACCTCCGTCTTGCCGCTCCCGGTGACGCCGTGGAGCAGGAACGTCTCGCCGCGGCCTCCGCGCAGCCCGCCGTGGATCGCCTCCGCCGCTGCCGCTTGCGCCGGCAGGAGGTGTGCCGGCGGCCGCCGCACCACCGCGAAATGCTCCAGTGGCCGCCGCTCGATCGCGGTCTCCGTGAGCGTCAGCGCGCCGATCTCCGCCAGCCACTCGCTGGTCGCCGTCTCGACGCCGGCCGCTCGCAGCTCTGCCAGCGTGCGCGCGCCATGCGTGCCAAGCTCGCGCACCGCGACGGCGGCCTGCGCGGCGCGTTTCGGCTCCGTCATCACGCGGATTTCCTCGGCCGCTTCCGCCTGCGATACGCCGAGCGTGAGCGCGTGACCCTCGCGGTCGTAACGCACGCTCCCCGCGCGGACCAGCCGGTCCAGGTTGGCGCGACTGCCCGCGAGCCGTGTCGCCTCGTCCGTGGAGATGGAGCGGCGCTCGAGCAACCGCCGCAGCACCGCGCCGCGCCGCGAATGCTTCGCCGGCGCCGACGCTTGCGCCCGCTGTAGCGCCTCCTCGGGTGCCAGCGCCAGTGTCGCTACCCGCACGGTTCGCGCGCCGATCCGGGGCCGCGCAAGCACGTACTCACGCACGATCAGCCCACGCTTCTCCAATTGCGCCAGCGCCGTCTCCATCCCCACGAACGCGAGGCGGCGGCGCAGTGCGTCGAGGTCGCGGCCGCCCTCCGAGAACAGCGACGTCAGCACCTCGCGCTGTCGCGCCGAGAGGTCCAGTCCGGCAATCTCACTCTCGTCGACGAGCGGCTGCACCAGCGTCAGCGGCCGCCGCTCGAATCCCGGTGGCAGGAACAGCGCCACGCAGTCGAAGATCGGCGCCACATAGAAGTCCGCGATCCAGCGCGCCAGTGCGAGCCGTTCGGCATCGATAAGCGGCACCTCGCCAATGATCGATCGCACCGGCCGGATCTTCTCCGGGTCGGAGAAGACCGGTGTGTCGTGTACCTCCAGCACGATCCCCTGCAACGTCTGACGGCCGAACGGGATGTACACCGCGTGGCCCGGGCGCACGGCGAGGTGCGCCGGTATGCCGTAGCTGAACGTCTGCCGGTGCGGCAGCGTCGAGTGGACCGCAACCTCCGCGAAGAGTGCACGCTGATTGCGCGCCCGTTCGTCCATGCTGTGGGCGGTGGTCGTCACGTCCGCGGGCTCCCCGGCACGCTTAACAAAAAGAGGGAAGGCGCCTGCCTTCCCTCATCGTACACGTCGCCCGGCGCGTCCTAGACTCGCGCCTTCTCCTTGATGCGCGCCGCCTTGCCGGTGAGTCCGCGCAGGTAGTAGAGGCGCGCCCGGCGCACCTTGCCCTGCCGCACCACCTGCACCTTCTCCAGTCGCGGCGAGTTGATGTTGAACGAGCGTTCCACCCCCACCCCATGTGCGATGCGCCGCACCGTGAAGTTGGCACCCGCCCCGCCCATGTTGCGCCGGATCACCACGCCCTCGAACACCTGGGTGCGCTCCCGCTCGCCCTCCACCACCTTTGCGCTCACCTTCACGGTGTCGCCGGCGTTGAACGGCTCGATGGCTGGATTCTCGGTGCGTTCGGTCAGATGGCTCACGTCCATGGCTCCGCCAGCCTATCGGAGCCTCCCCGGCCCCGCAAGCGTCAGGCGTCCGGCAGGCCGCTGAAGCCGGTCGCCAGCTTCGAGGCGGGAGCATCAAGGTCCACGCAGATCCAGCCGGGCATCGGCAGCGCCCGCCAGACTTCGAACGCGTCCTCCAGCCCCCGCTCTGCCGCCAGGTACGCGACCAGTACGCGTCCGTGGGACACCACCGCGGCCGGGAACGGCCCCTGCAGCACGATCCCCACCGCGCGCGCGAAGCGGGCGGCGGCCGAGGCGGCTGTCTCCGACCCGCGCACGCTGACCTCAGGGCTGTCGAGGACGTCGCGCACGCGTTCGGAGAATGCGTCGGCGTTGAAGATATAGTTGCCCCCCAGGCGCAGCTCGTGCAGTCCGTCGACGGTGTGCACCTGCGGCCCGTCGTCGCCCGCCAGGATGAGCGCCGTGCTCATCGCCTTCGCCTCGCGGCTGCTGTACACCGCCTTGAGCCCCCAGCCCGCGGCGATCCCGGCGAGCTGGTGCGATTCCTCGATGCCCCGCTCCGACAGCACCCACTCTTCCGCTGGCACGGACGGTTGGATTGCGGGGGAGGCGTGGCGGATCAGGTAGAGCGGGCGCATCGCTACACCGGTACGCCGGTCAGGAACATCAGCCCGCGCGCCAGCACCTCGCCCACGATCACGGCGCCGACGGCGATGTACAGCAGGCCCGTCGCCGACATCATCGCGTTCTCATTGGCCGGATAGCCCTTGCTGGACACGAACGACATGTACGCCAGCGCCGCCGGAAATGCCAGCCCCAGCGCGATCCGCAGCCAGAACGCCGGGTTCGCCCCCAGCGACGTCGATCCAAGGAACGCCGTCGCGGCGGGTACCTCGCGTGCCGGCACGATGACATTCACCACCAGCAGCACCGCCTGGAGCGCGATGGCGCCGACCAGCAACAGCGTCAGCTCTGACAACGGCTCTCGCGGCAGCCGCGGCGTCATCAGGTACCAGTGACCCAGCGTCATCGCTTCCACCACCGCGCCCACGGCGATCGTCCCCGCGGCGATGCTGAGCAGCGCCCCGGCGTAACCCCACGTCGGCAGGCTCACGTAGTACGCCACCACGGCCAGCCATGCAACGCCCGCGATGCCGGCCACCGCGCCCGTTACCATCGACATCTCCTTGTCGCCGCGCATCAGTGCCCAGTTGTACGGCAGCGTGGTGAGGAGAAACACGATCGCGCCGATCTTCACCCAGTCGAACAGGTGCTGGTCGAGCCGGTAGCCCCCGATGACTGACCGTGGATCGAGTACCAGCACGTTCAGCAGCGTCACCAGCGCTCCCACCGCAATCATGCCGGCGCAGAACTTGAGGAAGCTCTCGGCCACACGCCCGCGCGCCTGCGCCAGCAAGCAGACCAGCAGGCTGCCCACGGAGAACTCGACCAGGACGATGAAAGAGGTGTACGGGAGCGCGTCCAGGTTCATGCGCGCACAGCGTACCGGCTACTCCCGCACCGTCACAGGACGCGCCGCAACGCCTCGCCAAGACGCCGCCAGTCGTCGTCCTGCGCGTCCTGGCTCCGATGGAGTGTCGCGCGTCGCCCCGGGTGGTACAGCGCCACCAGCGTACGGCCCGACCACGCGGCCGGCGTGCCCGCGTCGCGCCGCAACTCGAGCGCGTGTGGCGCAATGGCGCGCAGCGACGCCAGCGCTACGCCGCCCAGCGCCACGACCACGCACGGGTCAACGATCGCGATCGTCCGCGCCAGGAACGGGCGGCAGCGCGCGAGCTCCGTGGCCGCTGGGGTGCGGTTGTGGCCGCGCTCGTCGTGCGGGTTGCACAGCACGGCGTTCGTCACGGACACCTCGCCGCGCGCAAGTCCCGCCAGCGTCAGGAACGCGGCGAACCGGCGCCCGGCCTCGTCGCCCGTTAGTGGCACGCCCGTGATCGCCGCGCCGCGCCGCCCCGGGGCCTCGGCGACGAACAGCACGCGCGCGCCCCGCCGCACGCTCGCCCGGCCGATGGCGTGGCTGTGCGCCATGCGGGAGCACGAAACGCACCCGCGCACGTCGCTCACCAGCGTCGAGAAGCGGTCCGCCTGCAATAGTCTTGGCATCGCGGACATTGTAAAAGTTCGCCGGCACGCGCCGGACCTCTTGTAACCGCGCGCCCGTCGGCGTAGGATCGACGATCTGGCGGATCGACGGGGAGGCACGCGATGCGGCCGGTGCCCGAATACGACGCGAAGAGTTGGCTCCTCAAAGCCCTGCGCGAAACTGCGCACGCCATGGAGTCCCTGCTCTGGGACCTGGACGATGACGCGCTTGACGCTTCTCCCGAAGACGGTGAGTGGTCGTGCCGGGATCTCGTGGCCCACATGTGCCAGATGGAACGCCGCTACATCGACCGGCTCGAACGCATGGTCCGTATGGAGACGCCGCGGATTGACGCCTTTGACGCCGATTCGATCGAGTTGCTTCGCGATGGCGATGCCGCGGATGACCCCGTCTTCGACATGATGGATGAGTTCGCCGTGCAGCGGCGCCAGTCCGTTTACCTGCTCTGGTCGCTCGATGCTGAGGACTGGGAGCGACGCGGTATCCACCCCTACCTCGGCCCGCTCACCGTGATGCAGGTTGCGCGTGAGATGAATGAACACGACCTCGCCCACCTCTGGCAACTCCGCCGCCTCTGCGACCGCTCCCGGGCCGTCTCCGTCTGACGCTGGTGACCAAGCCCCGCCCCACGGTACGCTGCCGCCATGGGCATCATGCCGATCCGCATCGCCGGCGACCCGGTCCTGCGCGAGAAGGCGAAGCGCGTGCGCAAGGTCGATGCGTCGATCCAGAAACTGATCGACGATATGGTCGACACCATGCGCGCCGCGCCCGGCGTCGGGCTGGCCGCCCCCCAGGTGGGTGTGTCCTTGCGCGTCGTCGTCATCGAGACCCCGGACGACGGGCTGATCGCACTGATCAACCCGGAGGTCGTGAAGTCCTCTGGCGAGCGCCGGCTCACCGAAGGCTGCCTCTCCGTCCCCGGTTACCAGGCCGAGATCACCCGCTCGCGCCGGGTTACCGTGAAGGCCCTCGACCGCAACGGAAAGGAAATCCGCCTGAAGGCGGCCGACTCGCTCCTCGCTCAGGCGCTCGAACATGAGATCGATCACATCAACGGCGTCCTGTACATCGATTACCTCTCCGGCCCCGATGAGTTGATCCCCGTCCGCCGCTCCGTCGATGACGAGGAGCAGGAGGCGGAAGTCAGCCTCGCTTGATGGCCGCCGACTACCTCCGTTCCCGGGGCGCGCCGGCGCGCGCGTGCCAGCGGCGCCCATGACCGAATTCACGCCGCCGCGAACGCTTCGCCCGCTCCTCGCCACGCTCCACGCATCAGCGCGCGCCGCGGCCCTCGACGCGTACGTCGTCGGCGGCACGGTGCGCGACGTATTGCTCGGCCGCACGACGCGCGACATCGACGTCGCCGCCGCCGGTGACGCTGTGGCGTGGGCCCGCGCCCTCGCCAGCGAGATGGGCGCCCGCTTCGTGCCCCTGGACGACGAGCGCGGCGTCGCGCGCATCGTTCTCGCAAGCACCTCCGGCATGTACATCGACGTCTCGGCGTTGCAGGGCACGCTCGAGCAGGATCTGCGCCGGCGCGACTTCACGGTCGACGCGCTCGCCGTGGCCCTCGGCGGTGCTCGCGTCATCGACGTCTGCGGTGGCCTCGCCGACCTTGAAGCACGAATCGTCCGCATGAACGGCGCCTACGTCTTCGATGACGACCCGCTGCGCCTCCTGCGCGCCGTCCGCGTCGCCGCAGAGCTTGATTTTTCCATCGAACAGGCTACCGCCGCCGCGGTCCGGGAGCGCGCGGCCCAGCTCGCCCGGGCGGCGCCCGAGCGGCAACGCGACGAGCTCGCCCGGATCTTCGCGCTCGAGCGCGCCGAACCTGCCGTGCGCCTGCTTGACGACCTCGGGCTGCTGGCGATCATGTTCCCGGAGCTCGGCGCCGGCAAGGGTGTTGCGCAGCCCCCACGCTTCCACGTTTACGACGTGTTTGAGCACAATCTGCACTGCCTCGCCGCGATGGACGCGATGCTTGCGGCGCGGCGTCCCTCTGCGACGCGCGATGCGCTGCTCTGGGACGCGCTGTGGGACGCCCTTCGCTGGTGTGAGGCAGACATCCGCGCGTACCTCGCCGGCTCCCTCAGCGAAGGCCGGAGCCGGGCCGTGCTGCTGAAGCTGGCTGCGCTCCTGCACGACGTATCGAAGCCTGAGACGCGCACCTTCGCAGATGACGGCCGCTTGCGCTTCTACGGTCACGCCGAAGCTGGCGCCACTGTCGCTCGCCGCGTGCTGCGCCGTCTGCGCTTCGGCCGCGCGGAGATCGATGCCGTCGCAACGCTCGTGGCCGAGCACCTCCGGCCGGTGCAGCTCGCCCAAGTCGGCGAGGCGCCGACACGGCGCGCGCTATACCGCTTCTACCGTGCGCTCGGCGACGCCATGCCCGCCGTGCTCCTCCTCGCGCTCGCCGATGCCGCCGCCGCGCGCGGTCCGCGCCTCACCTCGGACGGATGGTCAAGACAGGTAGCGTATATGAACAGCCTGCTGGTGCGTTCGATCGAGGAGGAGGGTATAGTACATCCGCCCAGGCTCCTGACTGGGCATGACATAATGTCAACGCTCGGAGTCGCCGGTGGTCCGGAGGTCGGCAGGCTCATCGAGGCGCTGGCTGAAGCGCAGGCTGCGGGCGACGTGAGGAGCCGCGACGAAGCGCTGGCGTTTGTCAGCAAGTTGGCGCGGGAAGGATCGGGTGCGGGGCGATGAACGCGGCGGAACTGGGCTTTGTCGTCATCGTCGGCATCGTAGTGGCGTTCTACCTGATCGTCCTGCGGCCGCAGCAGCAAGAGCAGAGCCGTCAACAGAAGGACATCAAGGATCTGCAGGTGGGTGACGAGGTGCTGACCACGTCCGGCTTCCTGGGCACCGTCAAGGATGTGTACGTGCCCGAGACGGGGCCTGTGCAGATCGTCATTGATTTCGGGAATGGCGTCGTCGTCAGCGCTCTCACGACGGCGGTGGCACAGCGGGTGGCCGCGGGACAGACGCGCTTCTCGCGCACGCTGTCTGGTTCGGAAGAGAAGGGTAGTTGATGCGCCGCTGGTGGAACCGCCTCTCGATCGTCTTCATCATCCTGGTCGCGGCAGGCGCAATCTACGCCGTGTGGCCGGACGAACCCAACCGCTATCTGCCCAGCTTCATCCCGTGGCCGTCCGGCCGCGGCCTTCCCGCCACCATCGGCCCGATCAAGCTCCCCTGTGCGTCCCCGGGTGCCAGCAAGACTAACCCCTCCGCCAACTGCCGCGGCATGACGCTCGGCCTCGACCTGCAGGGCGGCTCCCGCATCGTCCTTCAGGCCGACCTGAGTGGCCTCTCTGGCAGCGTCTCCGACCAGGAGTTGAACGACGGAATGAACGCGGCGAAGAGCATCATCGAGAGCCGCATCAACCCGTTCGGTGTGTCGGAGTCCGTAGTACAGCGCGCCGGCAAGGATCGGCTCATCGTCGAGCTGCCCGGGGTCAGCGCCCAGACCGCGCGCGATATCACGCGGCCGGCCGTGCTGATGTTCTGTGAGGGGCTGCAGCAGGGCGGCTCCAGCACAACCACCAACTCCTCCGGCACCACGCCCGTGGCCGTCGTCCCTACCGGTACCAACGTCTACTACAAGCCGGGTAGTTGCCAGCCTGATGTCGATGCGAAGGGTGGCGTCGCGCTGGCCAACGCCGACGGCACACTCGCCAAGAACCCCGACGGCACGATCCAGCGCGTGACGCCGCAGTACATCCCCGCTAACCAGGCGCCCGGCAACAACATCGTCTGGACGCCGGCCAAGGGCGATCTCAACGGCGCTCCGACCATCATGACGGGCAACTACCTCAAGTCGAACAGTCAGGTGCTCTTCGATTCGCTCGGCGCGCCCCAGCTCAACTTCAACATGACCGGCGACGGCGCAAAGATCATGGGGTCACTCACTCAGCGGCTCATCGGCATGCCGCTCGCTACGTTCCTCGACGGGCAGCCCATCCGCGGAGCCGATGGCCGGGTGATCGCTCCGCTCATTAAGTCGCAGTTCAGCGATTCCGGTACGACCACGGGCCTGACGTTGGGCGACGCGCAGCGCCTCCGTACCTTCCTCAACAACGGCGCCTTCCCCATCCCCCTGAAGGTGATCGAACAGGAGAACGTCGATGCGACGCTCGGCGACCAGGCCGTGCTCAACTCCGTGCGCGCTGGACTGGTCGCGATGTTGCTCGTCATGGCGTTCATGATCCTCTACTACCGGCTGCCCGGCGTGCTCGCCTCACTGGCGCTGGTGGTGTACACCGCCGTCGTGCTGGCCATCTTCAAGATAGGCATCCCCGGCTCGGGGCCCGTGACGCTCACGCTCGCAGGAATCGCCGCCTTCGTGCTCTCGGTCGGCATGGCCGTGGACGCGAATATCCTGATCTTTGAGCGCACGAAGGAAGAGCTGCGCAACGGGCGTAGCTTGGTGCCCGCTGTCGAGGCCGGCTTCACGCGCGCCTGGTCCTCGATCCGCGACAGTAACGTCTCGACCATGATCACCTGCGCCATTCTCTACTGGATGGGCAACGCCTTCGCGTCCAGCCTGATCAAGGGTTTCGCCTTGACGCTCGCTATCGGCGTGATCGTCAGCCTCTTCTCGGCGATCACCGTCACGCGCACGTTCCTGCGCCTCGCCATCGCGACGCCGCTCGCCCGCCCGCTCTGGCTCTGGACCGACGATACGCCGGACGCCGAAACACCGATGTCGACGCGCGGAGTGCCGGGTGCGGAGGGCGCCGATGCTTGATCTCGTCTCCAAACGCAACTGGTTCTACCTGTTCTCGGCCTTACTCGTGATCCCCGGCGTCATCTCGCTGATGATCCCGCCGCGCCTCAAGCCGGGGATCGAGTTCACAAGCGGCACAACGTTCTCCTTCACCTACGCCAAGCCCGCCACGACCGCCCAGGTCCAGAAACTGCTGTCCGATGTAGGACACCCGGAGGCGCGCGTGCAGCGCACCGGGACCAACAAGTTCCTTGTCCAGACGAAGGAGATCGAGGGCTCGGCCACCACCCCGCCGGTCGGCCCCGCGCTGCCCTCAGAGCGCGACAAGGTTGAATCGGCGCTGAGCCAGCACTTCGGCGGCTTCCTCGATACGCAGGGCAAGCCCACGACGCAGTTCACCGAGTTCTCCTCCGTGTCGGCGGCCGTCTCGAAACAGATCGGCTTGAATGCCTTCTACGCCGTGCTTGCCGCCTCGGTCGCCATCACGCTCTACATCACGTGGTCGTTCCGCAACGTCCCGAACTCGCTGCGCTACGGCGTCTCAGCGATCGTCGCGCTGCTGCACGATGTCCTGCTCGTCGTCGGCGCCTTCTCCATCTTGGGCAAGTTCTTCAACGTCCAGGTCGATACCTTCTTCATCACCGGCCTCCTCACGGTCGTCGGCTTCAGCGTGCACGACTCCATCGTGGTCTTCGACCGCGTCCGCGAGAACGTCGCGCGTGGCCTCATCCGCAGCTTCCCGGACGCCGTCAACCACAGCCTGCTCCAGACCATGGGCCGCTCGTTCAACACGTCGCTCACGCTGATCTTCTCCATCCTCGCCCTGCTCCTGCTCGGCGGCGGCAGCATCCGCGACTTCCTGCTGGTGCTGCTCATCGGCGTGTCGACCGGTGCCTACAGCTCCGTGTTCATCGCGAGCATGTTCCTGATCACCTGGCAGCAGGGCGATATCCCGCGCCTCTGGCGGCGGATCGCGAGACGGCGCCCGGCTCCGCAGCCCATCGAGGCGGCGCCCGCCGAGTGACCGCCGGCGGACCGCGCGCGTCGATCGCGCCATGACGGTGGGCTTCGTCTACGATCCTCTCTACCTGGAGCACGACACCGGCGACCATCCGGAGCGCCCGCAGCGCCTGCTCGCGACCATGGCGCTGCTCGAAGCGTCCCATCTCCTCCCGCGCCTGCACCGCATCACCGCGCGCGATGCCACGCCGGAAGAGCTGGCGCTCGTGCACGACCCCCGGTACGTCGACGCCCTACAGCGGCTCGCGCGCGACGGCGGCGGCTGGGTCGACCCCGATACGCTCGTCACGCCACGCTCCTTCGATGTCGCATCGCGCGTCGTCGGCGGCACGCTCGCCGCGCTCGACGCCGTCGTCTCCGGTGCCGTCGAGTCGGCGTTCTGCCTGGTGCGTCCCCCCGGCCATCACGCCTCGCCGGCGCAGGCGATGGGCTTCTGCCTGCTGAATCACGTCGCCGTCGCCGCCGCGTGCGCCCGCCGGACGCACGGCCTCGCGCGCGTCGCCATCGTCGATTTCGACGTGCACCACGGCAACGGCACGCAGGACGCCTTCTACACCGACCCGGGCGTCCTCTACATCTCGACCCACGAGTACCCGTTCTACCCCGGCACCGGCCGCGCGACGGACCTGGGCGCCGGCGCTGGCCGCGGCTACACCATCAACATTCCGCTGCCGCACGGCGCCGGCGATCTCGCCCACCGCCGCGCCTTCGAGGAAGTCGTGCTGCCTGCGTTACGCCGCTTCCGCCCGCAGCTGATCCTCGTCTCCGCCGGCTACGACGCGCACTTCGCCGACGAGATCGCCGGCCAGCAACTCAGCGTCGACGGATACGGCGCCCTCGTCTCGCTCCTGCGCCATGCCGCGGCCGAGCTGTGCGGCGGCCGCCTGCTCTTCGCGCTCGAGGGCGGCTACCACCTCGTCGCGCTGCCGTGGTGCGTGCGGCGCACGGTCGAGCTGCTGCTGGGCGACGCCCCGGCGCCGGACCCCCTCGGCCCGTCGCCTCGCCCCGAGCCCGACGTGGCGCCGCTGCTGCGCGAGATCTGCGCCCTGCACGCGCTCGATGCGGCGCACCCCGCCGATAGCTGATGCCCCGGCACCCCGCTACACTCTCGCCATGACCGTACGCACGCGCTACGCGCCCAGCCCCACAGGCGTGCCCCACCTCGGCAACCTCCGCACCGCCCTCTTCGATTACCTCCTTGCGCGGCACAGCGGCGGCCAGCTCATCCTCCGCATCGAGGACACCGACCAGGCGCGCTACGATCCCGGCGCTGTCGAGGGGCTGCTGCAGAGCCTGCGCTGGCTCGGTATCGATTGGGACGAAGGGCCGGACATCGGCGGCCCGTATGGCCCCTACGTGCAGTCCCAGCGGCTTGAACACTATCGCGCCGCCGCCGGCCGCCTGCTCGCGCAGGGCGATGCGTACGAGTGCTGGTGCTCGGCCGAGCGCCTGGACGCCGTGCGGGCGGAGCAGGCGCGCAACAAGCAGCCGCCGAAGTACGACCGCCGTTGCCGCGACGACGCAGGCCGTGCCTCCGCCCGCGCTGAGGCCGAAGCCGAGGGGCGGAGCTGTGTCGTGCGCTTCAAGACGCCGCTCGCCGGTGAAATCTCGCTCGCCGATGCCATACACGGCGAGACCGCGTTCGACCTCGCGACGATCGACGACTTCGTCATGCTCAAGTCGGACGGCTTCCCCACGTACCACCTGGCGTACATCGTCGACGACGAGATGATGCGCATCACGCACGTCCTGCGCGGCGACGAGTGGCTGCCGTCCGCGCCCCGGCACGCCCTGATCTATCGCGCCCTCGGGATCACCCCGCCGATCATCGCGCACGTGCCGCGGGTCCTCGGCCCCGATGGCGCCAAGCTCAGCAAGCGCCACGGCGCCACCAGCGTCTTCGAGTATCGCGACCAGGGCTACCTCCCGGACGCCGTGTTCAACTTCCTCGGCCTGATGGGCTGGTCGCTCGATGACCACACCGAGATCCTTTCGCGCCAGCAGTTCATCGAGCACTTCACGCTGGACCGCATCGTCAGGAACCCGGCGATCTTCAACGTCGAGAAGCTCACGTGGATGAACGGCGTCTACATCCGGGACATGCCCGAGGAGCAGCTCGTCGCCCTCTTCGCCGACCGCCTTGAGCGCGATCTGCGACCAGAAGTCGCCCGCCCGCTCGACCGCGCGCTCGTCGCCCGCCTGGCGCCGCTGATCCGCGAGCGCGTCAAGCTGCTCGCGGAGGTCGCCGCCTACTGCGATTTCTTCTTCATCGACGACCTGCGCTACTCGCGCGACGACCTGCTCGGAAAGGCGTACGCCGGCCGTGCGGAGGAGGCGCGCGCCGCCCTCGAGGCCGTCGCCCTGCTCGTCGCCGAGACGGCGTGGGCGCACGACGCGCTGGAGGCGGCGCTGCGCGAACTGGCCGGCCGGCTGGCCGTGAAGCCGGGCGATCTCTTCTCGCTCGTGCGCGTGGCGGTCACCGGCCGCCGCGTCACGCCACCCCTGTTCGAAAGCATGGAGATCGTCGGCCGCGAGCGCTGCCTGGCCCGCCTGCGCGCCGCCGCGAAGGCGCTCGCGTAGGGGATCCCGCCGGTTGTCGGGCCGAAAACCGCCGTGCTAGACTTCGGGTCGAGTTGGGGATTCGTCTAATGGTAGGACAGCGGATTCTGGATCCGTATGTGGGGGTTCGAATCCTCCATCCCCAGCCACTTGGCGCATTCGTCTAGCGGCCCAGGACACCGCCCTCTCAAGGCGGAGATCGCGGGTTCGAATCCCGCATGCGCTACCACGATTCTGAATCTGGGAAGGGCTCCTGTCCGCATCAATGGGTGCTCAGGAGCCTTCTCAGTTGTGACCAAGTTGTGACCAGGGGTGCGAATCTGATCGCCGGATGGATGCCGCCAGGCCAGATCGCGGTCCCCTGAAGCCCAGCCATTGTGGTCTGCACGCTGGCTCCAGTCGTCGCTGCGCATACGGGCCGCGAGCTTGATCTTCTCCCCGGATGATGTATTGTGAATATGGCAACAGAGTTGGGTGTATTGAAGATGCGATGTCTACGCTCCCTAGCGCGAATCTACCCGGGGCTTGCGCTGTTCGGCCGAACGATCGCCGGACGGGGGGAGTTCGAAGCCAGCGCCGTCAGCGTCAAGGACATCGGGCCCTCCGCGGCCGTGATGGGCCCACTGACGACCGTGCGTCTGCCGCATCCCGAGGACGCAGCCCGGTATCGGATCGAGCGCGGCGACGTACTAGTTGCCGTGCGAGGGACCGTGCCGAAGGTGGCCGTTGCGTCCGAGCGTCTCGCTGGGGCGGTGCTGACCGCGACGCTAGCGGGCGTCCGATTAGACGAGGGGCTACTACTGCCCGAAGTCTTGGCGGCGTACCTGAGGTCGGACCTAGGTCAGTCGGCGATCCTGGCGATGGTGCGGTCGGCGACCGGGCAGATAGCGCTTACCGTACGGGACATCGGGTCGCTGGAAGTGCCGGTACCGCCGATGGAGGTCCAGCGCCGCGTGGTCGCGATGGCCAGCGAGTTGAACAGTTACGAGGAATACACGGCGCAGGCGCTGGAGCTGCGCCGGCAAGTCACACAGCAACTTGTGGCCGGCCTGCTGGCCGGAGAAAGGAACGCGTGATGACGGGTGTCGAAAGAGCGGCAAAGCCCGCGCATAGCCTCTCGGCGGACGAGATCCGCGACGTCGTGCTCCATTACCTCTACGACCTGCACGCCTCCGCCAAAGGCATGAAGTCTCAAGGTGTGCTGATCCGCGACCTGCAGAGCGTGATGAAGGAACGGCACGGCCTCAAGCAGCATGAGGTCGCCAGCCAGCTCGACTACCTGCTCGACAAGCATTGGGTCCGTGAGGACAAGAAGGCGCGGCTCTTCACGACGAAGTACGGCACGACGCAGTCGTCGGAGCAGGTCCGCTACAAGATCTCGGCCGAGGGCATCGACCGGATCGAGGGGGAGTCCGCGTTTGGGCGCGTGAACCCGTACGAGGGTATCAACATCCAGAACGTGACCGGCGTCGTGAACGTCGGCAGTGGGAATTACGTCAACGCGTCCTTCGGGCAGGCTGCGCAGGAACTGGACGCGCTTCGCCGCGCGATCAACGCGAGCGAACTCACCGACGACGACAAGTTCGCCGCTGTGAATGAGATCCAGACCATCGACCTCCAGCTCGCGAAGAAGAACCCTGACGCTGGTATTGTGGCCCGCGCCTGGGGCGCTATCGAGAAGGTGGCGAATGCCGGGACGCTCGTTGACCTTGCGACGCGCGCTGGCGTCGCGCTGGCACCGATACTGAGCCAGGTTAGGTAGGAGGGCGGCACATGGCGGACAAGCTGACGCTCGAAGGGCTGAACGCACATCTGTGGAAGTCCGCGGACATCCTCCGCGGACAGATCGACTCCGCCGACTACAAGGGCTACATCTTCGATTTGCTGTTCCTGAAGCGGCTGTCGGATGTGTTCGACGAGGAGCGGGAGCGCGTGGAACGCGACGCAGGCGCCGATGTTGAGGACCCGGACGAGTACTCGGTGTACATCCCGGCGAGGGCGCGATGGTCGGCGGTCCGGCGGCAGACGGAGGGCATCGGCGAATACCTGAACAAGGCCGTCGAAGAGATCGAGGACGTGCCGTCGAACGCCGCGAAGCTCGAGACGGTGCTTACGACGATCGACTTCAACGACGACCGGCGGCTTGGGGATGCCAGGCATCGCGACGGGCTGCTGAGCCGGCTGATCCGCCACTTCTCCGAGATCGACCTCAGGAACAACGCGTTGCCGGAGCCCGACACATTCGGCCGCGCGCTGGAGTACTTGATCGAGAAGTTCGGCGATGACGCAGGGAAGAAGGGCGGGGAGTTTCTGACGCCGCGCAAGGTCGTGCAGCTCATCGTGCGGCTGCTGGAGCCGCAGGAGGGGATGCGCATCTGCGATCCCACGTGCGGCTCCGGCGGCATGCTCATCGAGTGCGCGCACGAAGTTGAGCGGCAGGGCGGCGACCCTCGGAACCTCAGCCTGTTTGGCCAGGAGAAGAACCTGGGCACCTGGGCGATCTGCAAGATGAACCTGCTGGCGCACGGCCTCCTGGACGCCGATATCCGCAAGGGCGATACGCTGCGCCAGCCGCAGCTGGTGCGCGACGGCGAGCTGATGCTGTTCGACCGCGTGATCGCCAATCCGCCGTTCAGCCTGAAGGACTGGGGCCACGACGATGCGCAGCACGACCCGTACGGCCGCTTCGCGTACGGGATGCCGCCGCGCACGAAGGGTGACCTCGCCTTCGTGCAACACATGGTGGCGACGGCCGGCGACCGCGGCATGGTCGGCGTAGTGATGCCGCACGGCGTCCTCTTCAGGGGTGCCGCCGAAGGCACGATCCGTCGCCAGATGCTGGAAGGCGGCCCCGGCGTACAGGGTGACCTGTTCGAGGCGGTGATCGGGCTGCCGGCGAACCTCTTCTTCGGCGTCGGTATCCCGGCAGCGATCCTCGTGCTCAATCGCAGCAAGCCCGCCGAGCGCGCGGGCAAGGTGCTCTTCATCGACGCGTCGAAGGATTTCGAGCAGGGTAAGCGGCAGAACTACCTGCGCGATACGGACGTCGAGCGTATCGCCGACGTCTTCCGCGCGTACCAGGATGTAGAGCGGTTCGCGCGCGTCGTACCCCTGGACGAGATCGGAGCCAACGAGTGGAACCTGAACATCAGCCGCTACGTTGACACGAGCGAGCCCGAGCAGCGGATCGACGTCGGCGAAGCCATTGCGCACCTGCGCGAGGCGGAGCGGATACGGGATGAGGCGGCACGGAGGATGGACGCACTGCTCGCGGAGCTCGGGTATCCGTGACGATGGAGATCAAGACGCTTGCCGAACTGACACGCCTTGAGCGATGGACGACAGCCTTTGGTCCTCACGGCTTGATGACCGACCGTGTTTTGAAGGACGAGTTTGCAGCCGAGTTCGTGCAGAAGATGATCGCCGATACTGACCTCCGGCCCCAGATCCCTTCCGAGGTGCGCGACTACTTCGAGACGGCGCGAAAGCTCCACATCTACGGGCTCTTCGTCTACGAGTTCCACGCATTGGCGGCCGACCGCGCGCTGTTCGCCTGCGGGTTCGCGCTCCGCGAGCGCTACAGGCAGTGGATGGCCCAGACTCACCCACATGAGCCTGCTGGGCGCGCACCAACGCTGCGCGCGCTGCTCACGTGGGCCAAGTCCGAAGGCCTGCTGTCGAGCGCACGATCGGACAGATCGCTGGCAGCGACTGCGGATCTCAGGAACTTCGCTGCTCACCCGGACATGAACGCCGTTGCCACGCCACCCGACTCAGCGCGGGTGATCGCAGACTCGGCGGCGCTGATCAACGAGCTGTGGAGTCCGGCATGAGGCATGACGGCGCGGTGCTGGAAGGGTGGCGCACAGCGCGCTTGGGTGACGTGGCATCCATCACGATGGGCCAGGCGCCGCCGGGCACCAGCGTGAACGAAGACGGTGATGGGTTGCCTTTCATCCAGGGCAATACGGAGTTCGGGTCGCGCCACCCGCGTCCCGTGAAATGGTGCTCGGAGCCTTGGAGGCGTGCGCTCGCTGGCGACGTGCTCATCAGCGTTCGCGCACCCGTCGGCGCTCTGAACATCGCAGACGCAGAGCTCGCTAATGGACGCGGCATCAGCGCCGTTCGCGTCGAGAAGCTCA
>DASQHL010000171.1:0-1759 GCA_035632115.1 Dehalococcoidia bacterium
CCCTCGACCCGCGCCGCCACGCCCTTGGAGATCACCCCGCGCCCGTGCCACCATGCCCCCCGCCACCCGGCCCGCCCGTCCCCGGCCGCCCCGGATCGGAGCCGCCGCTGGTCGGAAAAACACGAAAACTGCCGAACGAAACGCGTTTTTGAATCTAGACACGACATAATGGTGCACGCAAAGCGCGCGATCTGGCGCATCGGCCGCACCCGTCGCAGCTTCGAAGAGCCCGGTGGCACGCACGTCTGCGCGGGCCTATGATGTAATCGGTAGGACAGTGGCCCTCGGGCGAAAGGGTGTGTGAGATGCGCAGGGTAGCAGTCGTCGGTGCCGGGATGACCCCCTTCGGCAAGTCGATGGACAAGACGCTCAAGGATCTCGGCCGTGTCGCGGTCGAAGCCGCGATGAAAGACGCGGGCGTCGACAAGCCCCAGATCGAGGCCGCCATCGTCGGCAACGCCACCGCCGGCCTGATCACCGGCCAGGAGATGATCAAGGCCCAGGTCATCCTCCGTGAGATGGGCTTCGGCGACATCCCCATGATCAACACCGAGAACGCCTGCGCCAGCTCCTCCACCGCCTTCCACCTCGCCTGGCTCTACGTCGCCTCCGGCATGTACGACTGCGTCCTCGCCCTCGGCGTCGAAAAGCTCTACCACGAAGACAAGCGCCGCTCGTTCCAGGCCATCGGCTCCGCCGTCGATATGACCGCCATACAGGATCTGCTCAAGGCCACCGCCGCCCGCGGCCGCAAAGATGGCGACCAGCAGGGCGCGTCAGCCGAGGGTGCCGGCGAGAAGCGCTCGATGTTCATGGACTTCTACGCCGCCGGCGCGCGCGAGCACATGAAGCGCTACGGCACCACCGCCGTCCAGTTCGCCAAGGTCGCCGTCAAGAGCCACTACAACGCGTCGCTCAACCCCTACGCCCAGTACCGCGAGACCTACAGCGTCGAAGACATCCTCAACTCGCCCATGGTCGCCGAGCCGCTCACCCGCCTCATGTGCTCCCCCATCGGCGATGGCGCAGCCGCGCTTGTGCTCTGCTCGGAGGAGAAGGCGCGCCAGTTGACCACGAAGCCCGTCTGGGTCACGGCGTCGATCCTCGGCTCCGGCAAGGACCGCGCCCCCGGCGAGCCCGGCGTCACCACGCGCATGGCGAACAAGGCCTACGCCATGGCCGGCCTCGGCCCCGACGACATCGACGTCATCGAGCTGCACGACGCCTCCGCCCCCGCCGAGCTGATGGAGTACGAAGAGCTGGGCCTCTGCAAGGTCGGCGAAGGCGGCAAGCTCATCGAAGACGGCGTCACCGCCCTCGACGGCAAGATCCCCGTCAACCCCAGCGGCGGCCTCCTGTCGAAGGGCCATCCGATCGGTGCCACCGGCTGCGCCCAGCTCACGGAGATCGTCTGGCAGCTCCGCGGCGAAGCCGGCGAGCGTCAGGTGAAGGGCGGCAACGCCAAGGTCGGCCTGACCCAGAACGGCGGCGGCATGATGCGCGGCGAAGCCGCCGCCATATGCGTCCACATCCTCCAGCGCTGACCGCCGCCGCAGGCGCGGCAGCAAGCAGCAAAGAACAGCAAACGCCTAACAACAAGCCCGCGTGAGCGGGCCGTGTTGTCTATCTCGTCGTCCGTCGTCGACCTTGTCGGCCTGTTGCCTGTCGTCCGGTGGTCTCTCGTCTGTTGTCCGTCGTCTGTTGTCCGTCGTCTGTTGTCCGTCTGCTCTCTGCTCTCTGCTCTCTGTTCTACCGTCTT
>DASQHL010000172.1:0-3713 GCA_035632115.1 Dehalococcoidia bacterium
CGACGATACATACAGGAGGATTCGACGTGGACCAGACGTTGCGCAGTCCCTGGTACCTGGCACCGTTCGTGGCGCTGATCGCCGTGACGGTGGTTTCGCTCGTGCTGGCGCAGCGGACGTCGTCGAACGCGGTGGCGGCGCCCGGGGGCGTGCAGGCTGCCGCAACGCGGACGGCGACGCCGACGCAATCGGCGGCGGACGCGCGTCGGACGGCCGACCTGGCGGCGATCGGCAAGCTGCTGGAGACGTACAAGGCGGCCAACGGCACGTACCCCACGACGGAGCGCTACTTCACGACGCTCTGCCAGCGCGCGTTCGACGCGGGCTGCCTGCTGACGACGATTGCGAAGGGAGTGCCGTTCACGGACGGGTCGAACCCGTACTGGTACCGCTCGGACGGCCGGAGCTACTCCGTGTTCGCAGCGGCGGACGCCGCCGCGGCGCCCAACAACTGCCCGAGTGAGCTACCGCCGGCTCTCGCCGGCAAAGCCGTGCTGTGCGTGAACTCCGCCGGAGGTGGCCAGTGATGTCCCGTACGCGTTCGTTGCTCCTGCTCATCCCGGCGCTGGGCGCCGGCACCGCGGCGGTCGCCGCCGCATCCTTGGTGGACCCGCTGGCGCTCCGCGTGGCGCTCGAGGCCATGGCCGTGGCGGCGTTCGTGGCGATGGCGTGGCACGTCGGGGTGTCCGAGCCGCGGGAGATCGCGCAGGCGGAGATCGTGGGGATCTCGGCAGCGCAGACGAAGGCGCTGCAGGCGGACCGGCGCCGGCCGACGTTCGACCGCGACACAGGGCTGTACGCGAACTGGTACTTCCGCCTGCGCGTCGAGGAAGAGATCGCGCGGGCCAGCCGGTACGGGCAGCCGTTCACGATGCTCCGCATTTCAGCCGTGACGCCGGACGCGCTCAACGTGCCGCGGCTGGCGCTGAAGGGCTGGCTGCGGGAGGTGGACTTCGCGGGCGACCTGGGCGACATGCTGGCAGTGCTGTTGCCGAACACGACGCGAACCGGCGCGGCGGTGGTCACGGCGCGGCTGGAAGGGCTGGCGCCGAACGTGACGATGCTGATCGCCGAGTACCCGGCGGACGGGGCGACGCTGGACCAGTTGCTGGGGGACGTCGACTGGCGCGTGACGGACGGGAACGCGGCGGCGTAGCGCGGGGGCCATCTCAGCGACGGCGCCGCGCCGATCGCTCACCGACAACCGCTAGTACAGCGCCTGCGCGATGATCGCGTCCGCGATCTCGTCGTCGGTCATGCCGAGGATCTCCTTGCACACCTGCTCGTTGTGCTGGCCAAGCAGGGGAGCGGGGGAGCGCAGCACGCCGGGCGTCTTCGACAGGACGAAGGGTGGGCCATCGTAGGCGGTGCGGCCGGCCTCGGGGTGGTCCAGGTAGACGTAGTAGCCGCGTGACTTCATGTGCTCGTCGCCATCGAGCATGTCGCGCGCGTTCTGGACGACGCCGGCGGGGATGCCCTTCGCCTGCAGGAGCACCATCACGTGCTCGGCGACCTGATCGCGCGTCCAGGCGGTGACGTGGCCCTCGAGTTCGTCTTCGTGTTGCTTCCGCGCCGCGTGCGTGGCGAACTTCGCATCGGACGCCCAGGGCGGTGAGCCCATCGCCTGGACAAGCGCGGACCACTGCACGTCGTTGAACACACCGAGGGCGATCCAGCGGTCCTCCGGCTTCTCCTCCCACGTGCCGTCTCGGCAGCGGAAGGCGCCGTGCGGCGCGGCGTGGGGGAGGCGGTTACCGGCGCGCATCTGGACGCGGCCGTTGGCGGTGTCATCGAGGATGGCGGGGCCGTGGGGCGCCACCGATGACTCGATCTGGGCGAGCTCGATGCGCTGGCCCTTGCCGGTGCGGCGGCGGTAGTGCAGCGCGGCGAGGATGGCGACGAGCGTATGGCCGGGGTTGATGACGTAATCGGGGTAGTTCGTGCCGAGGCCCATGGGCGGACGATCCGGGAAGCCGCTGAGGTAGCTGTAGCCGGTGATCGGGCCGAGGACGGCGCCGAAGCCCATGACGTGCTTGTGGGGGCCATCGAAGCCCTGCATCGGCTGGTAGGCAGCGATGATCGCAGGGTTGATCTTGACCAGGTCGTCGTAGGTGAGCGCCCACTTTTCGACGATGCGGGGTGTGAAGTTCGTGATGAAGACGTCGCACCAGGCGATGAGCTTGAGCGCCATCCGCTTGCCGAGATCAGTGTTGAGGTTGAGGGTGAGGTCGAGCTTGCCGGCGTTGTAGTTGTTGAAGTAGCCGCTGACGTTGTAGGTGTTCTTGCCGGGCGGGAAGGGGCCGACGCCGCGGAGACCATCGAGGTGGGCCTCCGACTCCACGCGCACGACGGTCGCGCCGAACGTCGCGAGGTTCTCGGCGCAGATCGGCCCGGCGCCGAACCACGAGAAGTCGGCGACCTTGATCCCGGTTAGCGGCTGCACCTGCTCGGTCATCGTCCCTCCGCGCCGTGGCGAGTGTGTCAGTGTGTCAGTGTGTCAGTGTGTCAGTGTGTCGGTTGTCGGTTTCGGTTGTCGGTTGTCGGTTAACCTTCTACACGATGCCGCGTGACCGCAGCGCCGCCAGCTCCTCCGTCTCCACGCCCAACTCGCCATAGATCTCGACATTGTGCTCGCCGGGGAGGGGCGGGCGACGGCGGATTGACCAGGGCGTTCCGGAGAGGCGGTACGGGGGGCCGGGGTAGCGCAGCGTCTCGCCGGTGTCGTCGTGACGGACGTCCGTGAGCCAGCCGCGCGCGACGAGTTGGGGGCTGTTCACGATATCGTCCGGCGTGGAGACGATGCCGAACATCAGTCGCTGCTTTTGCCCCTCCTCGTAGATGGTCCACTTGCCCATGCTCTTGCAGAAGCGCGAGAAGACGCCGTGCATGTGCGCGAGGGCCTTCAGGCGTTCGGGCAGCTTCTCGGGCTCGTTCATGAGCGTCGTGAGGAAGCGCAGGTTGAGCTGGGCGATGATGCCCTTGTAGGGCTCATCGTTCAGGTCTTCGGCGAGGCCCTCGCGGTTCATCCAGTCGAGCATGACGGTCCAGGGGGCGCCGCCGGGCGTGCCGAGGTAGGCGAAGACGTGGCCGTCGGCGCACTCGAAGGTGCCGAGGCCGGGGAGATCGATGGGGATGGCACCGCGCGCGCCGGTGCGGGTGCGGATCGCCTTCATCATGTCGTAGGTCTGCATGGCGGTCTCCTGGTTGATGGAGAGCGCCTCCTGCATGCTGACGTCGACGTGCTGGCCTTCGCCGGTCCGGTCGCGATAGGTCAGCGCCATGAGCGTGCCGCAGGCCGCCTGGATGCTGGCGCCGATGTAGCCCTGACTGGACGCGGGCATGTTCGGCGGGTCGTCCTTATCGCCGGCGAGGGTCATCATGCCGCTCATGGCGACGCCGACGACATCGCTCCAGGCGTAGCCGGCGTGCGGGCCGGTCTGGCCGAAGCCGGTGACGGAGGTGAGGATGATCCCCGCGCGCAACGCCTCGAGCGCGGCGTAGCCCAGGCCGAGGCGATCGAGGTAGCCGGGCGCGTACGTCTCCACGACGGCATCGGCGGTGGCGACGAGGCGCTGGAAGAGCGCGCGGCCGTCCGGCTCCGTGATATCGAGCGTGACGCTGCGCTTGTTGGTGTTGTTGTTGAGGAAGGAGAGGCTGCGACCGGCGGCGCGCTCGTCGTGCCAGAAGGGGCCGATGTCGCGCAGGGGGTCGCC
>DASQHL010000173.1:0-10125 GCA_035632115.1 Dehalococcoidia bacterium
AAATGAGATGCGGCCTGCGGGCAAAATCGCGGGGCTGACGGCCTCCGGGCCGTTTCCTGTTGCCTCCGCATCTCCCTCTTCGATGCCACCGCACAACGCGATGGAGGTGAGAGATGCGCGTTATTCCACGAGTCGTCTGGATATGGTTGATGGCGTTCTGCTGCGACATGGGAACCGTCGGGTGGCTCCAGGGCGGTGACCGGCGCTTGCTCTTGACGGGTGCTCTAGGAGCTCGCGGGCGCGCGGCCCGGACGCGCGCCCGCGCCTCACGCGTGCACGCGCTGATCGGGCTCTCGCGCCGTTATGCCCGCCGCCTCCAGCTCGGCGATCTCCGTCTCGCTCAGTCCCAGCAGCCCGCCCAACACCCACTGGTTGTGCTCCCCGAACATGGGCGGCGGCACGCGCACGTGCGCCGGCGTGCGCGACATCCGCCACACCGGCCCCTCCATGTCCCACGTTCCGGCCGCCGCGTGGCTCACGCTCTCCCAGAACCCCCGCGCGCGCAGATGCTCGTTCGCCATCAGGCGCGGGATGCGCAGCACCGGCGCCGCCGCCACGCCCGCCGCCTGCAGCGCCTGCGCCGCCTCGTCCTGCGTCCGGTCGCCCGTCCATGCGCCGATGATCGCGTCCAGCTCGTCGTGGTTGCGCCGCCGCGATACGACGTCCCCGAAGCGCGCGTCGCCCGCCAGCTCCCCGCGCCCGATCGCTCCCCACAACGCCGCGAACTCCGCGTCCGCCCCGACCGAGATCGCCACCCACGCATCCTCGCCCGCGCACGGGTACACGCCCTGGATCCGCGACACGTGGCGGTTGCCGGGGCTCTCCCCGCTGCCGCCGTCCATCTGGTGCGCCAGCACGAACTCCCCGATGTTGCCGATCATCGCCTCCCACTGCGCCACTTCGACGTGCTGGCCCTCGCCCGTGCGCTGCCGGTGGTGCAGCGCCGCCAGCGCCGCCGCCGCTGCCATCGCGCCCGCGTTCGGGTCCCCGTACGCGATCGGCGACTTGTGCGGCCCCATGCCCGGGTATCCCGTCACCGAAACGAGCCCCGCCAGCTGCTCCACGTTCGTCCCGTACGCGACGTGGTGCGCCTCCGGCCCCGACTTCCCGTGACTCGGCATCGAGACCAGGATGATGTCGTCCTTCACCCGCCGCAGGTCGTCGTAGTCCAGCCGCAGCTTGCCCAGCACGTCCGCGCGGTAGTTCTCGAACACCACGTCGGAGATCGCCGCCAGCCGCAGCGCCAGCTCCCGCCCCCGCTCCGTCTGCAGGTCGAGCGTGCACGCGTACTTGTTGCGGTTGTTGTGGTTGAAATACGCGGCCTTGTCCCACCACTGCGCCGTCTGCCCGCCCAGGAAGTGCAGCGACCGCAGCATGTCCCACGACCGCGCCGACTCCACCTTGATCACCTCCGCCCCCGCATCGGCCAGCAGCCGCGTCGCCGCCGGCCCCGCCCACACCATCGTCAGGTCCAGGATGCGAAGCCCTGCCAGCGGAAGGTCATACGTCGGACGGAGGACGCGAGAGGTCTCGCCGTTCATACCACCCCCGCCGCCGCCAGCGCGCATACGTCGCGCGCGCTCAGGCCAAGCAGCCCCTCCAGCACCTCCGACGTGTGCTGGCCGAGCAGCGGCGCCGCCCGCAGCTCCGGCGGCGTTGCCGACATCCGCGCGGGTGGCCCGGCGTACCGTAGCGCCCCCGCCGCCGGGTGCTCCACCTCGCGAAAGAAACCCCGCTCGTTGAGGTGCTCCGACTCCAGGAGGTCCGCGACGGTGTTCACCGGCGAGATCGGCGCCCGGGCCGCCCCCGCCCGCTCGTACGCCTCCCGCCGCGTCACTCCGCCCGACCAGATGAACAGCTGCGCCGACAGCTCGTCGTCGTTTCGTAGCCGGGCGCGGTTGTCGATGAAGCGCTCGTCCGCCGCCATCCAGCCCGCGTCCATCGCGTCCAGCAGCTGCGGCCAGTTCTTCGGCATCGTATGGATGCCGATGTGACCGTCCGCCGCCGGATAGATGCCCACCGTCGCCGACGCGATATTTCCGCGCCGCGTGCTCAGCACCTCCGACTTCCGGTACGCATAGTCCGGCAGGTACAGCTCCAGGATCGAAGCCTGCACCTCCATCCCCGCCACTTCCACCTCCTGCCCCGTGCCGCTTCGCCGCGCGTCCCACAGCGCCGCCAGCGTGGCCCCGAACGACCACGTGCCGGCCTGCCGCTCCGCCTGGTAGCCGCCGTTCTGCAGCGGCTCCCGGTCCGCGTCCCCCGTCAGGTAATGCTGCCCGCCCGCCGCGTAGGAGACGATGTTCGTCGCGCGCCAGTCCGCGTACGGCCCGTTCTGCCCGAACGCCGTGACGGACGTCGTGACGATCGCGGGGTTGGCGGCCGCGAACACCTCGTGCCCCAGCCCGAGCCGCTCCACGTCCCGCGGCCCCAGGTCGTGTACGACCGCATCCGCGGCCTCCGCGAGTCGCAACAGCAACGCGCGCCCGCTCGATGTCGCGACATCGAGCGTGACGCCACGCTTGCTGGTGTTGAGTGAGAGGAAGAGCGCGCTCCGCTCGCGGTCCGGGACGCCGTCCGGGAACGGGCCGTGTCCGCGCGCAGGGTCGCCGCGGCCCGGGCGCTCGATCTTGATCACGTCGGCGCCGTAGTCCGCCAGCAGCTTCGTGCACCACGGCCCCGCCACCCCGGACGTGAGGTCCAGCACGCGCACGCCATCGAGCGGCGCCGTCATGTGCGGGCGGTGGAGGCGGCAGCGGACATCCGGGCGCCTGTGCTACTTCTTCGCAGCGGCCTTCTTCTTCGCCGGCTTGCGCGCCGCGGCCTTCTTTGCCGCCGGCTTCTTCGTTGCGGCGGCCTTCTTGGCCGGCTTCTTCGCAGCGGCCTTCTTTGCGGCCGGCTTCTTCGCCGCGGCCTTCTTTGCCGCCGGCTTCTTTGCCGCCGCCTTCTTCATCGGCTTCTTCTTCGCTGCCGGCTTGCGCGAGGCCGCTGCGGCCTTCTTCATCGGCTTCTTCTTCGCCGCCGCCTTCTTCGCCGGCTTCCTGGCGGCCGCCTTCTTCGGTGCCGCCTTCCTGGCTGCGGGCTTCTTCGCCGCGGCCTTCTTCGGTGCCGCCTCCGCCTTCGGCATGGCGGGAGCCGCCGGCGCCATCAACGGCGCCATCGCCGGGATCGATGCCTGCACCGCCTGCTCGGCCACTGCTGTTTCGTCGGACATGTGTAGGACTCCTTTCAGCATGAAAACTGCCCTGCGTGCGTGCGGCCGCGGCCCTCCGGCGGCCGGTGATCCTGGGCGTTGAGCGCGTAGCGTACAGCAGAACGCGTTGCTGTGCGCGACGGTCGATGGCGAAGTGGTGCATCGGACGCGGCTGTATCCCGGACGGGACCGCGCGGTGGAGGGACCGGTGTGCGTTGTCGGAGCAGGTGCGCTAGCAGGGTGAAGTACCTACGGCGTGCAACCCCCGGGGTCCGAACTCGCTGCCAATCCTAGCAGACGCCCACCCGAAAGAGAACACGCCCGGACGCCTGTTTCGGCCGGAGTATACTGCGCCAACGCACCGCGATCCGGAACGCGATGCGCCTCCGGAGGACGCCATGATCGAAGGCAGCCTCGTGCGGCTCCGGCCGATAGAGATGGCTGATCTCGACCGCTATCACGCCTGGATCAACGACGCCGAGGTCACCCGCTTCCTCAACATGCGCTACGGCGTCTCCCGCGCCGCCGAGGAAGCCTGGCTGGCCGGCCGGACCGCCCAGCCGCTTTCCTACGCCAACGTCGGCTTCGCTATCGATACGAAGGACGGCGTCCACATCGGCGGCATCGACTTCCACCACGCGCTTCCCGAGGATCGCGCCGCGCGTCTCGGCATCACGATCGGCGACAGGACGTACTGGTCTCGCGGCTACGGCACCGATGCCATGCGCACGTTCGTCCGCTTCGGCTTCGCGGAGATGAACCTCAACCGTATCGATCTCACCGTCGACGAGCGCAACGCCCGCGCCATCGCCTGCTACCAACGCTGTGGCTTCGTCGAGGAGGCGCGCCTGCGCCAGGACCGCTACAGCGACGGTGCGTACCACGACACGCTCATCATGGCGCTCCTGCGCGACGACTGGCTGGCCGCCCAAACCGCCGGACAACCGCCACGATGATCCAGGGCGCCCTCGTGAACCTCCGCCCGCCCGAGCTCGACGATCTCGACCGTGATACCCGCTGGATCAACGACCGCGAGGTGACACGCTACCTCAGCGCCCGCTACCTCGTGTCCCGCGCCGCCGAGGAGGCGTGGCTCCGCGACCACGCCGGACGCCCCCTCTCGTTCAGCCACGCCTGGTTCGCCATCGAGACGAAGGACGGCCGGCACATTGGCAACACCGACCTCTTCGAGATCGTGCCGGAAGACCGGAAGGCGAACCTCGGCATCCTGATCGGCGAGAAGGACTGCTGGTCGAAGGGCTACGGGACCGACGCCGTCCGCACGCTCGTCCGCTTCGCCTTCGACGAGATGAACCTCAACCGCGTCGAGTTGCACGTCTTCGCCTACAACCCGCGCGCCGTCGCCGCCTACCGCAAGGCCGGCTTCGTCGAGGAGGGGCGGATGCGCGCCGCCCACTACGCGGAGGGTGCCCACCACGACGTGATCGTCATGGCAGCGCTCCGTGAGGGATGGCGGGGCGCGCCATGATCGAAGGCACGCTTGTCAATCTCCGCCCTCGCGAGCTCGCCGATGTCGAACGGAACGCCCGCTGGTGGGCCGACCCGGACATAAAGTGGCTCACCGGCGACCGCTACGACTGGTCGCGCGCTGCGGCCGAGGCGTCCATGCGTGAGATCGCCGGCAAGCCCGTGGCCTTGGACCACGTCTGGCTCGCGATCGAGACGAAGGACGGCGTGCACATCGGCAACTGCCGCCTGTTCGCGGTCAGCGCCGAAGATCGCTCGGCGAAGCTCGGCATCTCCATCGGCGAGGAGGTCTACCGTTCGCACGGCTACGGCTCCGACGCCGTCCGCACGCTCGTCCGCTTCGCCTTCGCCGAGATGAACCTCAACCGCGTCGAGCTCGACGTCTTCGACTACAACGATCGCGCCATCGCCTGCTACCGGAAGTGCGGCTTCGTCGAAGAAGGTCGCCGCCGCCAGGCCCGCTACGCCCGTGGCGTCTACCACGACACGGTCGTGATGGCCGTGCTGCGAGACGGTTGGCGTGCGGCGGATGATTGAAGGCATTCTGATAAACCTGCGCCCGCAGGAGATGGGCGACGTGGAGCGGAACGCGCGTTGGTGGGCGGATCCCGAATTCAAGTGGCTCATGGGCCGCCGGTACGATGTGCCGCTGCCAGCGGCCGAAGCGGCGGTGCGGGAGATCGCCGGCAGGCCCGTGGCCTTCGACCAACTCTGGCTGGCGATCGAGACGAAGGACGGCGCTCATATCGGTAACTGCGGCCTGTTCGATGTCGTGCCTGAGGACGCCAGCGCGAACCTGGGGATCGGCATCGGCGAGCAGGCGTACCGTTCGCACGGCTATGGCTCCGACGCCGTCCGCACGCTCGTCCGCTTCGCCTTCGCCGAGATGAACCTCAACCGCGTCGAGCTCGACGTCTTCGACTACAACGAGCGCGCCATCGCCTGCTACCGGAAGTGCGGCTTCGTCGAAGAAGGTCGCCGCCGCCAGGCCCGCTACGCCCGCGGCGTCTACCACGACACGGTCGTGATGGCCGTGCTCCGAAACCAATGGCTGGCGCACCGGTAGGCCGCACAGCGCAGCACCACGTCCCCGCCAGCCCCCGCCGTTACTCGCTCTGCCGCACGCGAGCCTCCTGCTCCGCCCGGCGCTTCTGGTAGTCCGAGCTGCCGCGGCTGTCCCCGAACTTGCGGTCCCGCCACTCCAGCGCCGCCTTCAACCCCTCCGTCATCGCCAGCCGCCCGAACTCTCGCACCGCCGGTGCCTGGTGCGCCCGTGCGTCCATCTCCGCCGCCATCCGCTGGATCGTGCGCGCCCCCATCATCTCCAGCGCCACGTTCACGATGCGCTTGTTCGGCGCCAGCAGCTCCACCTCGATCATCTCCATCTTCGACGCCAGCGCCTCCACCTCCGCCTCCAGCGCGTCCGCAGGCACCGACCTCCACACGAGGCCGATCTCCGCCGCCTCGCGCCCGCTGACGCTGTCCCCCGTGAGCAGGAAGTACTTCGCCCACTGCGGCCCAACCAGGTACGTCCACATGTGGCCCACCGGCGAACCCATCGCCCGCACCGGCGGGAATCCGATCACCGCATCGTCCGCCGCAACGACGATGTCGCACAGCAGCGCCAGGTCCGTCCCGCCCGCCAGGCAGTAGCCGTGGATCTGCGCGATGACCGGCTTGTGCACGTCCCACAGCGCCAGCCGCTCGCGCTGCTGCCGCTCCAACTGCCACGCGTCGTCCTCGAACGACGCCACACCCCGGTACACGCTCGTGTACGCCTCGTCCTTGTCTGCGCGTCGTGCTGGCGACTGCAGCGGCGTCAGGTCGTAGCCCGCCGAGAACGCGCGGCCCGCGCCGCGCAGGATGATCACGTGGATCGCCGTGTCATTGTCCGCTTCCCACAGCGCCGCGTTCAGCTCCCGCTGCAGCTTCATCGAGAGCGCGTTCAACTTCTCCGGGCGGTTGAGCGTGATCCGCGCCTTGCCGCCTTCCGTCTCGTACAGGATCGTTTCGAAGTCCACAGCCGCCTCCCGTGTGGTACGTCAGCGCTCGCGTGCCGCCGATCGTAGGCGCTCGCCGCGGTGTGGGCAATCGATCCGGCCGGCCAGCACCGCCAGCCGTCGAAACGCCGTCCGCGCGCACCGCGCGTCCTGCTCGCCCGCCCGGTGCTACCTGTGCCAGGGGGTGACATCAGGTGGTTCCAGATCCGCGACGCTTGCGTGAATGATCGACGCGGGGAGCGTCACGCGTTCCCGGGGAGTCATCATGTCCGGCCGCTATCCGTCCTCGCCCCGCCGTCCGCCTCCAACAGCGCCGCCGCCTCGCCCGCGCCCGCCGCTGAAAACAGCCAAAACTGCCGAACGAAGCGCCTCTACAGATTCGCGAATCGACATAAGGGTGCAGAAAATGCGCACGAAAACGCCCGCCAATCGCTTCCGCTGGCCCCGCCGTTCGGCCGATCTGCGCTCGTTGGACGCCATGTCCGCGCACCCGGCGGTCGCCGTGATGACCCGAGGAGGCGCGCGTCGCTGCCAGCCACCGGCGTCGCCCCCGGCGCACCGCACGCCGTCGTCCGCCGCCGGCGCTTGACAACCACGCGAAGCGTGGCGTATCGTGACGACTAGAACAGGCGTTTGAAACAAACGGTTGCCGGATTATGATCAGCCGGCCGGAGGAGGAAGCGCGTATGAAGGGACTGTCTGCAAAGCAGCAGAGCATCCTCACGTTCATGCGGCAGTTCATCGACGACCACGACTATCCACCGAGCATCCGCGACATCCAGGTCGGCTGTGACATCAGCTCCACCTCCGTCGTCGATTACAACCTCAAGGCGCTCGAACGGCTCGGTCACATCCGGCGCGACCGCGAAGTCTCCCGCGCCATCGAACTCCTCGACCGCGGTGGTGCGCGGCGCGGACGCACCGTCCAGGTGCCGATCATCGGCACGATCGCCGCCGGCCAGCCGATCCCCGTACCGACCAACGACAACGTCGACTTCGACAACGTGTTCGACGCCACCGAAGAGATGACGCGCGGCAAGGAGAACGTGTTTGCGCTGAAAGTCCGCGGCACGTCGATGATCGACGCGCTCGTCAACGACGGCGACATCGTGATCCTGGAGCAGACCGGCTCCTGCGACGATGGCGACATGGTCGCTGCGTGGCTCAAGAAGGAAAATGAGGCCACGCTTAAGAAGTTCTACCGCGAGGGCGATCGCGTCCGCCTCCAGCCGGCCAACAGCACCATGAAGCCGATCTTCACCCCCGCGGACAACGTCGAGATCCAGGGGAAGGTGCTGGCCACCATCGGCCGCCGCGACTGACCCGCGCCAGCGATGGCTGGAGCAACGGCGCCCCGCCGTTGCCCGCGCCTGTGTCGCGGGCGTCCTCGCGGCCCCGCGGACTATACTTGACGCGCAGACGCCGTGAAGAGGCGCACCATGGACGACCTCCTCCGCATCGAAGACCTGCGCGTCACCTACCGCCAGCGCGACCGCACCGTGAAGGCCGTGGACGGCGTCTCGTTGTCGCTCGCCCACGGCCGCACGCTCGCCCTCGTCGGCGAGAGTGGCTGCGGCAAGACGACGACCGCCCTCGCCACCCTGAACCTGGTTGCACCGCCCGGCCGCATCGAATCGGGCCGCGTGATCTTCGCGGGCCACGATGTCCTCCGCCTTCACGGCGAAGCCCTCCGCGCCCTCAGAGGCCGTGAGATCTCGATGATCTTTCAGGGCGCGTCGAGCGGCCTGAACCCCGTGATGAGCATCGGCGCTCAGGTCGCGGAGATGGTGCGTACGCATCAGCGCGTGTCACGCGCCGAAGCGAAACGCATCGCCCTGGACGCGCTCCGCCAGCAGCAGTTCGCGGAGCCCGAGCGCGTCGCCGCCGCGTATCCATTCCAGCTCTCCGGCGGCATGGCCCAGGGGTCATGATCGCCATCGCCACCGTGTTGCGTCCCCGCGTCATCATCGCGGACGAGCCGACATCGGGGCTCGATGTGACAGTGCAGGCCGCCATCCTGCGCGAGCTGCACGAGTTGAAGCAGCTCCTCGGCGCCTCCATCCTTCTCATCACGCACAACCTCGGCGTCGTGGCGCAGATGGCTGACGAAGTGGCGGTGATGTACGCCGGCCGGATCGTCGAGCGCGGCGCCACCGCGGATGTGTACGCACGTCCGCGCCACCCGTACACGGCCGCCCTCCTGGAAGCGCGTCCGCGGGTAGATCAACCCGGCCGGCCGCTGCGCCAGATCCCGGGCGCGCCGCCGGATCTTGCCGCGCTGGCGGAACAGTGTGCGTTCCTGCCCCGCTGCGTCAAGGCGCTCTCGTCCTGCCGCGCCGAGGATTGGCCGGCCCTGGCCGTCGTCGATGACCGCCACGAGGTCGCCTGCTTCAACCCGGTCTTTCAGCCGGACGCGGAGCGCGTGTAGGCAGCCCTCGGTGCGCTCCCGCCGGGCGCCAGCGCGCAGAGGTTGTGCACAAGCAGTTGCAGCGATGACTCGTCGTCCATGAGCCCGCGCTTCACGCTGAGGTCGGCGTCCAGGATGCGCCCGTACGCCTGCCGGAGCGCGGCCCAGCTGTACCGCCCGGCGATCGTCGCCACGGTCGCCACCCGCGCCGGATGCACCTCCGACAAGCGTTGCAGCTCAGCCTGCGGGACGCGCCGCTCTCGCAGATCCTTCACCAGGATCAGCTGGCGGTACTGGCGTGCGATCATGAACAGCAGGAGCTGTGGCGCCTCTCCCGCGGTGAGCAGCCGGCCCATCGACGTCAGCGCCGAGCGCTGGTTGCCCGCCACGATCGCGTCGGCAAGGTCCCAGACTTTTGTCTCGCGCGCCGCGCTGACCAGGGTCGAGACTGCGGCCTCGTCGACAGCTTCGCCGCCCGCGTAAGCGGTCAGCTTGTCCAGCTCGTTGTCGAGCGCCCACAGGTTGCTTCCAATCACGCTCGCCAACGACCTCGCCGCCCCGTCGGTGAGCTTCAGCGTCCTCTGCCGCGCCGCGCTCTTGATCCACCCGCCAAGCTCGCCCGGCGAAAGCGGCCGGTACTCCGTGGCAAGCGCGATCGGCGCGAAAATGGCAAGCGCCGCGTTCGTCTTTGGAATCGGTCCTTCCACGAGGACCAGCGTCGTGGTCGCCGGCATCGTCGCCGGGTCGGCAAGCCGAGCCCTCGCCAGCCGCCACGCCTCGAGCGGATCGTCCGCCTCGGCCTTCTTCTTGCGCCGCCCGCCGCGCGCCTCGCCCAGCGCGCGCAGCAGCCCCTCCACGATGACCAGGCGGTGCGCGGCCAGGAACGGCATCGCCGCCGCGTGGGCCAGCAGTTCATCCGGCGCGAGGCCGCGCCCGTCAAGCACGCTCGTGTTCGTGGCGAGCATCTCGTCGTCGGCGGCCAGGTCCTCGCGGATAGCGGCAAGCGCCTTCCGCACCTGGTAGCCGTCTTCGCCGTA
>DASQHL010000174.1:0-9594 GCA_035632115.1 Dehalococcoidia bacterium
ATGACCTGCGTCATGGTCGACGACCAGTTCTTCCCCATCCAGGGTCACTACGCCAGCACGTGGCGCGGCGATGTCGCCCTCGTCGGCGCCGGGACGCTCCTGGAGCACGCGATCCACGACGTGGACATCCTCATCTCCTACTTCGGCCGCGTGAAGCGCGTCAGCGGTGTCACCCGCCACTTCTTCGAGCGTGAGGGCGTGGAGGATCTCAGCGCGGCGATCATCGAGTTCGAGAGCGGCGCCGTCGTCAGCCATACCTCCATCTGGCACAACCTGCTGCACCGCGGCTCCAGCCGCCGCATGCTCGTCGTCTGCGAGAACGCCCAGTACAGCTGGGAGGACGACGACTACGCCGGCTCCATCCGCTGCGAGACGAACGCCACCGGTGGCCGTACGGATCTCTCGTCCGAGGAGGTGGTGGCCCGCTACCTCGCGAGCGCCGCCGTCGAGGACCCGCGGCTGCGCGAGACGGTGCTCCCGCACGATCTCGGCCAGGCCTACCTCCTGGAGGACTACACCTTCCTCAAGGCGGTCAGCGAAGATCGCCAGAGCTGGCTCGATTTCGACGTTGCCCTCTATACGCACGAAGTCGTCGATGCGATCTATGAGTCCGCCAGCGCCGGTCATCCGGTCGACCTGAACTGACCCGCCCGGAGACGCTATGCCCGACTACGACCTGATCGTCCGCAACGGCAGCATCATCGACGGCAGCGGCGCCCCCGCATACCCCGGCGATCTCGCGATCCGCGGCGATCGCATCGAGGCCGTCGGCGCGGTGACGGGCGCCGCCCGCCGCGAGATCGATGCGCGCGGCCACGCCGTCGCACCCGGCTTCATCGATGTCCACACGCACGACGACGCCGCTGTGGTCCGTGACCCGCGTGTCGATTTCAAGATCATGCAGGGCGTCACAACCGATGTCGCCGGGAACTGCGGCGCCGGCGTCGCTCCTGCCAACGACGAGTTCCGGCGCTACTACGAGGCTGGATTCGCGCCCATCCTCGGCTCCTGCGACATACCATGGTCCACCGTCGCCGAGTACTTCGCCGCCGTCGATGCCGCCCGCCCCGCCTGCAACGTCGCCGCCTACGTGCCACAGGGCGTCGTCCGCTTCAACGTCGTCGGCACGAAGAAGGAGCCGCCCACCGATGGCGAGCTGGCCCGCATGGCCGAGCTCGTCGATGAGGGTATGCGCGCTGGCGCCATCGGCATGTCCACGGGCCTGGTCTACGTCCCCGGCGCCTACGCGCAGACGCCGGAGATCGTCGCCCTCGCGAAGGTCGTCGCCGCGCACGGCGGCATCTACACCAGCCACATCCGCAACGAGGGCACCGGACTGCTCGCCGCCGTCGAGGAGGCGCTCTCCATCGGTGAGCAGTCCGGCTGCCACGTCCAGCTCTCCCACCACAAGTCCGCCGGGCCCGGCGCGTACGGCCTGACGCGCCAGTCACTCCCGATGATCGCCGCCGCCCGCGCTCGCGGCGTCAGCGCTTCGCTCGATGCCTACCCCTACGTCGCGTCGTCGTCCAGCCTCGCCGCGATGTTCCGCGTCGGCCGTGAGGCGGCATTCGAGGCAGTTCCGGCAATCATCGCCAGCGTCAAGTACGACCACGACCGCTACGAGGGCCGGTACATCGCCGACATCGCCGCGGAGCTGGATCTCCCCATCGGCGACGCCATCCGTAAGATCCTCCACGACGAGGAGAACTCGCCCAGCGTCATCATGTTCGTGATGGCGGAGGACGACGTTCGGCGCGTCATCGCCGACCCGTTCTGCATGATCGGCTCGGACGGCCTCCCATCCGAGGGCAAACCCCACCCCCGTCTCTACGGCACCATGGCGCGCACGCTCCAACACTACGTGCGCGAGCAGCCGCTCTTCACGCTGGAGGAGGGTGTCCGCAAGATGACCTCACTCCCGGCGCGCACCCACCTCCTGCCCGACCGCGGCGAGCTGCGCCCAGGCGCCTTCGCCGACGTCGTCGTGTTCGACCCCGAGACGATTGCAGACGTCGCGACCTACACGGAGCCGCGCCAATACCCCCTTGGCATCGACTACGTCATCGTGAACGGTGCCGTCGCCGTCGAGGAGGGCCGCCAGACCGGCGCCCGCGCCGGCCGCATGCTGCGCCGCGCCTGACGAAGGGAGCTGCCACGTGGACATCCCCGGGATCGACCAGCAGGTGCGCCGCGGCGTGGGCGCGTCGCCTGAGTCGACGGACTTCGGCAGCGTGCACTGGGCCGTGCGTGCTGGCGATCCGGTGGGTGCGGAGCAGACGGTCGGCCTCGCCGTCTTCGATCCCGGCAAGAGCAACGTCGAACACACACACCCCGAATGCGAGGAGGTCGTCTTCGTGCTCGAGGGGGAGGTCGAGCACACGCTCGGCGACCAACGCACAACCCTCCGTGCGGGCGACCTCATCGTCGTGCCGCGCGGCGTCCCGCACCAACTCATCAACGTGAGCGCCGCGTCCGTGCGCGCCTGCATCGTCTTCTCGTCACCAGAGCGGACGTTCGTGCCGACAGGGCGCTGACGGTTGGTCAACCGCCCTTGGGATGCACCACCAGCACCGGCGCCACCCCGGATCGCACTACTTCCTCGGTGACCGAACCGAACAGCGCGCGGGCCAGCGGTCCGCGGCTGTGCGTCGCCATCACGATCACGTCCACGCCCCGCTCTCGGGCCTCCTGCACGATCGCCGCGGCCGCGTTGTCAGACACCGTGGATGCCAGCTCCACCGTCACCCCCGCCGGCAGACGCGCCGCCAGCGCCGCGAGGTAATCCTCCCCGGTGGCCTGCCGCCGCTCGATCGCCTGGCCCTTCGTCTCCGCCCATTGCGGGTCCGGAAGGTCGACCGCCACCGGCTGCGACCCCATCACTTCCCCTGTTGCGTCCGGGTGGACGCCGCTCCGGTGCGCCAGCCGCCCGTGCGGTGAATGTGCCACCGAGAGCAGCGTGAACTCCGCCGATGGCAGGCCGGCCATGAGCGCGAGCTGCGGCAAGATCGACTCGGAGAACTCGGACCCGTCGAACGTCGCGAGGATCTTCATCGTGCTGCTCCTGTCGGACTGCGCTCGTTGGCCCGCGTCTTCCCCAGTGTACGTCCGCCGCGCGCATTGTTATAGCGCCGAATCCGCAGGCGCCGGCACCCCCGCGCTCTGGTATGATCGCGCCGATGCCGTTCTCGACGCTCAGCCTCTCCACCCACGGCCCGCTCGCTGTGATCCACCTCAACCGCCCCGATCAGGGTAACCCCGTGGACGAGGCGCTCCTCGACGACCTTGATGCGGCCTCCGTCGTCATCGCCGATGATCCGTCCGTCTCGGTGGTCCAGCTCACCGCGGAGGGCACCCTCTTCTCCCGCGGCTGGTCCGGCCCGCCGCCCGCCTCCGGTCGGCTCCCTTTTCGCTCCCTCGAGCGGCTGCCCCAACCCGTGCTCGCATGCGTTTCCGGCGACGCCGTGGGCGCCGGGCTGGAGCTGGCCCTCGCCTGCGACCTCCGCATCGCGACCGCGGCGGCGCACTTCACCATGCCTCTGCCCGCCGCGGATGCCGCCTGGCTCGGAGCGCAGCGCCTGCCCCGCCTGATCGGCCGCGGCCGCGCCGCCGAGATGCTGTTGCTCGGCGGACCGATCTCCGCCGCTACCGCACGCGCCTGGGGCTTGGTCAATGCTATCGCCGCCGACCGGGTCGATCTGGCGGATCTGGCCGGCAGGCTGACACAGACGATCGCGAGCCGCAGCCCGCTCGCCCTGCGTTACGCCAAGGAAGCGATCGCCCAAGGCCTCGAGATGCCGCTGGAGCAGGCGCTGCGCTACGAGACCGACCTCACGGTCATTCTCCAGACCACGGCTGACCGCGCCGAGGGCGTCCGCGCGTTCATGGAAAAGCGTCCGCCGCACTTCACTGGCCGATAGCCCGTCCCTCCCGCTCGGCCGCGTACACTTGCCTCATGCAGCGAAACGCGCCCGCCAGCCTCTGCCCGTCTTGCGCGTACGTCCGGGCCCTCACCTCCGCCCGCGGCTCCACGTTCCTGCTCTGCGAACGCTCGCGGGAGGACCCACGCTATCCGAAGTACCCCCGCCTCCCTGTCGTGCGCTGCCCCGGGTACGAACCACGCCCGCCCTCACGCCCCGCGCCCCACCTCCAGCCGTAGCGCCGTCTGCCCCGCCGCCGCCGGCCATCCGGCCCCCGATCTCGCTCTGCCGCGCGAGCCATATGGGCCTGTGCTTGGTGTCGATCGTCTCTGGAAGCGCGCCCGTCCCTACCGGACAATGCAGGTGAACAGAAATAAGGGGTAAGAGACAGAAAGGAGGGGGCCATGACGAAGCTGACAGCACTCATTCTGGGTGTGGCCGCATGGGCCGCGGTTGCGGGCCTCGCGGTGGTCATCGCGTTCAACATGGGCGACAAGAACCAGGTTCTGATGTTCCTCCCCATCCTCGGTGGCGTCGTCGCCGCTTGGGGGATCGGTGAGGCCGTCACGGAGCGCGTGTTCGGTGAGCACGAGGAGGGGATGTGATGGCATTCTTCGGCAAGGCGTTCGAGAAGAAGGAACTGCACGACCCGAAGCCAGTCGCCGCGATCTTCAGTAACACGTGGCTCGCGCCGGTGTGGCTCCTCGTCCGCGTCTACCTCGGCTACCAGTGGATTCTGGCCGGCTCACACAAGGTGTGGGGCGACCAGCGCTGGATCGCCGTTCCGGGCCCTGACGGCCTCGGCCTGAAGGCGTTCTGGGACCGCGCCATCGCCATCCCGAAGACGGGCACGCCCGCCATCAAGTACGACTGGTACCGCACGTTCCTCAACTACATGGACACCCACGGCTGGTACCACTGGTTCGCCTGGGTCATCGCCTTCGGTGAGATGACGGTCGGCGTGCTGCTGATTGTCGGCGCGTTTACCGGCCTCGCGGCTCTGGCCGGCGCGACGATGAACTTCAACTTTATGATGGCCGGCTCGGCCAGCACGAACCCCGTGATGTTCATCCTCGCCATCCTCATCTTCCTCGCCTGGAAGGTCTCCGGTTGGATCGGCGTCGACCGCTGGCTGCTGCCGGCACTGGGCACCCCCTGGGAGCCCGGCGGCGCGGTGAACGCCATCACCCACCGCCGGTCGGAGGCACGGCTTGTCGCCCGTCACGGCCCCGCCTGACCTTCGACAAGCAACCCGTACGCAGAAGCGCGCCATCCCCGGCGCGCTTCCTGCGTACGAGCTGTTGGTCCGCGTTCATGCGATAGCGGACCATCACTGGCTTCCATTTCCATCAGGATAGGAGTAGGATTCCCGCATGCTCCGCTGGCTTCGTGAGTTCCTATCGGGTGGCGTCGATTACTTTCGATCGCGCCAGTGGCGCTATTGGGGCGACGATCGCCACGAGCTCGAACGGCCCGCGGAAGAGCGCGAACTCCCGGGATCCGAAATCGGCGCAGACGAAGAAGGCGCCGCCGTCGCGCGGGAGCGCCACACCCGAGAGAGCGACGCCGAAAGCCCCGATCCTCGTCCTCCCTCTTGATTCTGTGGATGCCGTGACCGCGAAATCCGTGGCGAGTCGTATTCCCGGAATGCACGGGACGATCAGCGGGGCGTCACGTCACGTACACAAGCAGAATGTACCAGTACGCGAGTATGAAGCTTACGACCGCTAGCGAGAGCGCTGTGGGGTAAAGGTGTGGGTGCTTCGTTTGGCCGAAGTCGACGATGCCCGACAACATCGGGATCTCGAGTGCGGCGTACGCGGCCAACGGAGCGAGTGCTGACGCCAGCATGACGCCGGTACCTCGGTGCGACGACACGACGACAACGGCAACGCCGATGCCGAAGCATGAGCCGATCGTCAATGTGAGTCCGATGACAACACCAGCGGCGATGTCATCGGCGATCCCGAAGAGCAGCCATCCGAGCTTGTGCTTTCGAGTTAGCACTATCTCCTGAAGCGCCTCGAAATCGCCCTCCGAGAGCGTCTCCGGCCGGAACATCGGAGTCTCACCATCCATCTCGATGGTGAGCGTGGACGTTCGGGGTAGAGTTTGTCAATTCGCCCGGCCCGGAAACCGACACCAGCACACCCGGCGCGCTTCCGGCGTCTCGCCCGTCAGAACGGCATTGTCAATGACAACCGGGTCGGCCGAATTGACGCTCTCGCCGCACCCTCCCTATACTCCGATCAGGAACGTCCGCGTCCGCCCCCGCGCAGGTCGCCATCTCGACAGGAGTCTCAGCTATGGAAGACGTCGTCATCGTCAGCGGCGCCCGCACGCCCATCGGCAAGTTCCAGGGCGCCTACGCGAACCTCTCCGCCTCCGACCTGGGCGCCATCGTGATCAAGGCGGCGGTCGAGCGGGCCGGCCTCAAGCCGGACCAGGTGGACCACGTGATCATGGGCTGCGTTGGCCAGGTCGCCGAGGACGGCTACATCTCCCGGTACGCCGCCGTTAAGGCGGGGATCCCCGTCGAAGTGCCCGCCCTCACCGTTAATCGAATCTGCGGCAGCGGGCTCGAGGCCATCAACACCGCCGCCCGCTACATCCAGGTCGGCGATGCCAGGGCCGTCGTCGCCGGCGGCACCGAGAACATGACCATGATGCCCTACTACGTGCGACAGGGCCGCAGCGGCTACCGCATGGGCAACGGCGTGCTCGAAGATGGCATCCTCCACCTGCTCGGCGACCCCTTCAGCAAGGTCCACATGGGCGTCACCGCCGAGAACCTCGCCGAGAAGTACGAGGTCTCCCGCGAGGCCCAGGACGAGTTCTCCATGCGCTCTCAGGAGCGCGCCGCCGCGGCAATCAAGGCCGGCAGGTTCAAGGACGAGATCGTCCCGGTCGAGGTCAAGCAGGGCCGGGAGACGGCCACCATCGACCAGGACGAGCACCCCCGCCAGACGACGATGGAGGCCCTCGCGAAGCTGCGCCCCGCCTTCAAGGAAGGCGGCATGGTCACCGCCGGCAACGCCAGCGGCATCAACGATGGCGCCGCCGCCCTCGTGGTCATGAGTGCATCCCGCGCCCGCGAGCTCGGCGTCCGCCCCCGCCTCAAGCTCGTCGCCCGTGCGGAGGCCGGCGTAGAGCCTTCGATCATGGGCAGCGGCCCCATCCCCGCCGTCCAGAAAGCCCTCGCGAAGGCCAACATGACCATCGACCAGATCGACCTCGTCGAATTGAACGAGGCGTTCGCCTCCGTCGGCGCCGCCTGCAGCACCGCGCTCCGCCTCGATCCTGAAAAGGTCAACGTTAACGGTGGCGCTATCGCCCTCGGCCACCCTCTCGGCGCCACCGGCGCCATCCTCACCGTGAAGTTGATGCACGAGATGGAGCGCCGCGGCTCCAAGTACGGCCTCGTCAGCCTCTGCATCGGCGGCGGACAGGGCATCGCTTCCATCTTCGAGCGCGTCTAGCCGCTCCGTGAGGCGCTAACGAAGTAGATCTGATACCGCCGTAACGCTTGTTCTTCGAGAAGCCACGCGGCGCCCGGATCAGCCGTGATCCGGCGCCCGCCCGGCTCCCATTCCGTTAAATCTCCTTAGGGGTCGGAATCACGGCGTAAATCCGCCCGCACAGATTCGGATGGATGGTGGATGCGAGCTAGTGATCCCTCAAACAATGTGCCGCGGACGCGTCCGCGAGACCCCGTTGCCGCCTTGATCTTGCCCGCTTCGCCGTTATAATCGGGCGTTTTGTGCCCCCCGCGGGCGGCACGGACCCGGCCCCCCGCGCCGGATAGTTGACCGATTACGACCCCGCGCCTGAGCCACAAGGAGGGACCGTCTGAGTTACCGAGGAATCGTCGCGGGCGCGCGCGCAGCCGTCGTCCTCGCTGGTGCCGCCGCATCCGTCGGCGCGGCATTCGCCAATGACCGGAAGCTCGCCCCCGTCTTCGTTGAAGCAGCATCGTTCGCGCCCGCTGCACCGCCGCGCCCTGCGCCCGGGCTTACCCTCGCGGCCTTCCGCGAGTTCATGGCCCGCCGCATCATCACCGCTGTGGCTCTGGGTGCGCTTGGCATCGTCATCGCTGCGTCCATCCCCGCCGTCACTGCCCTCGCCAGCTCCATGCGCGACGGACCCACATCCTTCGGTCCGCCCGCTACGCTTCGCGCTGCGGCGGGCGTCGCGGCGAACTGGGAGGAGTCGAGCGCTCTGGCCGCCCCACCCTCCGCCGATCTCGGTAACGCCGTCGTGGCCGGCGCCGTCGCTAGCCACCAGGCCCGGGTCGAAGACGCCCTGATGGCGCTGTCCCGGCTGGAGCTGGCCGCAGCCGCCCAGGCTGCTGCTGCCCCGACGCCGGCTCCGGCGGCCAGGGTCGCGCCGGAACCAGCCCGTGCGTTCAGTCTGGGCGCCGCCTCGGGATTCGCAGCCGGGACCGTGCTCCGCGCTCGCATCACCATCTACGGCTGCTCCGGGCCTGGTGGCGGCTTCTGCCACCGCATGTCCAGTGGCGGCGCGCCGTTCCCCGGTGCCGTCGCCTGCAGCGATAACCTCCCCTTCGGCACCAAGCTGCGGATCACCGGCGACCCCACCGGCCGCGTCTACGAGTGCCTTGACCGTGGCCGCCTCCTGCCGACATGGATCGACGTCTACTTTGACAACACGTCCGATGGCATGGCCTGGCAGAGCAGCCTCGGCACCACCTTGGCCGATATCGAAATCGTGAACTAGCGCCGCACTGGCGCGCGTACGGGCATAGCAAGAGGCCGGACCACGCAGGTCCGGCCTCTTGCTATCCTCCCGCCATGCCCCCGGCCTCGCCGAAGCCCCGCAGCCGCGCTCGCCCGCCGAAGCCCCACCCGGCCCGCGCCCGCATCCCGGAGATCATCGCCCGCCTCGACGGCGCGTACGGCCTGCCGGAGTGGCGCCCCCACCACGATCCCACGTCCGAGCTGGTGCTGACCATCCTCTCCCAGAACACCTCCGACGCCAACTCCGGTCGCGCCTTCGCGCGCTTGCTTGAAGCCTTCCCGTCGTGGGACGCCGTTGCCTCCGCGCCGCTCCCCGCGCTGATCGCCGCGATCCAACCCGGCGGCCTGGCGCCCACCAAGGCCCCGCGCATCCAGGCCGTACTGCGCGATATCAAGGAGCGCACCGGCGGCTCATTCGACCTTTCGTTTCTCGGCGAACTGCCGCTCCAGGAGGCGCGCGACTGGCTGCGCGCCCTCCACGGCGTCGGCCCGAAGACCGTTGCCTGCGTGCTGCTGTTCGCCCTCGGCCGACCCGCCATGCCGGTCGATACGCACGTCTTCCGCGTCGCCATGCGCTTGGGCCTCATCCCAGAACGAATCCCCGTCGTCCGCCGCACCCCCCCGCGCGAAAGCCGACAACCGACGACCGACCATCGCTCGGCAGCGATGACGCCGGAGAAGGCGCACGCCCTCCTCGAAGCCGCCGTCGCGCCGGACGACTTCTACGCCTTCCACATCGGCCTCATCAAGCACGGCCGCCGCACCTGCGCCGCCCAGCGCCCCCGCTGCGACGTCTGCGTCCTCCGCGACCTCTGCCCGAGCGCGGCGGCCTTCACGCGGAAGCCGTCCCAGACTGCCCGCCGGCGGCCAGGTTAACCTTCTCGCGCTCTCGGGCGTTATGAGAACGTGCCAATCATCCG
>DASQHL010000175.1:0-10122 GCA_035632115.1 Dehalococcoidia bacterium
CGGCGCCCCACCGCCCGTCCTCCCCTCTCTACGATGTGGAGAGGGGCCGGGGGTGAGGTGCACCGCCACCCCCTTGTCACCCTCCCACCCAACTCCGGATACTGCACCCGAACTCTGAAGACGCATCTTTCAGGAGTGGGCTCGCGCCCACTCTTTTGTTCATCCGGGGTCAGGACACCACATGAAAAACGATTTCATCACCGCCATCTCCCAGCTCGCCGCCGAGAAGAACCTCCCCAAGGGCGTTGTCTTCGAAGCCGTCGAGGTCGCACTCGCCTCCGCCTACAAGAAGGACAACCTCGCCCAGTCCAACGTCGTCGTCAAGATCAACCCCGAGGACGGCACCATGCTCGTCTTCACCACGAAGACCGTCGTCGAGACCGTCGAAGACGACAAGATTGAGATGACGCTCGATGAGGCGCGCCAGGTCCGCTTCGACGCCAAGATCGGCGACGTGCTCGAATTCGAGGCCACCCCCGCCAACGCCGGCCGCATCGCCGCCCAGACCGCCAAGCAGGTCGTCCTCCAGCGCCTGCGCGAGGCCGAGCGCGAGGTCGTCTACGAGGAGTACTCCGGCAAGGAAGGCGACATCATCTCCGGCGTCGTCCAGCGCCTCGAAGGCCGGAACGTCATCATCGACCTCGGCAAGACCGAGGCCGTCCTCCCGCCGCCCGAACAGGCCCGCACCGAGCACTACCGCGCCGGCCAGCGCCTTAAGGTCCTCCTGATCGAAGTCTTCAAGGCGGCCAAGGGCCCCCAGGTCGTCGTCTCCCGCACGCACAAGGACCTGCTTAAGCGCCTCTTCGAGCTCGAAGTGCCCGAGATCTTCAAGGGCATCGTCGAGATCAAGGCGATCGCCCGCGAGGCCGGCTACCGGTCCAAGGTCGCCGTCTACTCCCGGCAGGAGGGCATCGACCCCGTCGGCGCCTGTGTCGGCATGCGCGGCATCCGCATCCAGAACGTCGTCAACGAACTCGGCGGCGAGCGCATCGATGTCGTCGTCTGGGACCCGGAGTCGTCGCGCTTCGTCGCCAACGCCCTCAGCCCCGCCCAGGTCGTCAGCGTCATGACGCACGATGAGGCCAACACCGCCGAAGTCGTCGTCCCCGACCGCCAGCTCTCGCTCGCTATCGGCAAGGAGGGCCAGAACGCCCGCCTCGCCGCCAAGCTCACCGGCTGGCGCATCGATATCAAGAGCCAGTCTGCCTACGAAGCGGAGCTCGCCGAAAAGGGCATTACGCCCGAAGAGGCCGCCGCCGCCCAGCGCGAAGAGGCCCTGCGCCGCTCCCGCGCCGCCGCCGTCGCCATCGCCGAGGAGGCGCGCGCCGCCGCCGCGACCCGCGCGCTCACGCCTGAAGAGGAGATCGCCCTCGAGTTTGCCGAGCGCGAAGCCGCCGCCGCGGAGCCGGCCGAAGAGCCGCTGCAGCCCGCCGCGTCACTCGCCCCCGCCGAAGTGGCCCCGCCCGCGCCCTCCCGCGGCGGCATCCGCTTCGCCGAGGAGCTGGCCCGCCCGCCCTCGCTCGATGACCTCAAGCCGCCGCCCAAGAAGAAGGGCAGCGGCCCGCCCGTCCGCCGCCGCGAGGAGGACGAGGCCGCCCGCATCGCCCTCAACAAGAAGAAGAAGGGCGGCGGCGCTCGCCGCGTCATCCTGCCGGAAGACGAGGAAGACGACGAGTACGCCGACCTGATCCGGTAACATGGTGCCAGACGGAGTCGCCCGCCCGAAGCACGTGCCCCAACGCACGTGCATCGCCTGCCGGACCACCGGCGCGAAGCGCGGCTTCGTCCGCGTCGTGCGGACGCCCGGTGGCCGCGTCGAGCTCGACCCGACCGGCAAGAAGAACGGCCGCGGCGCCTACGTCCACGAATCGCGCGCGTGTTGGGACGACGCGCTGAAGAAGGGCCGCCTGGGCCACGCGCTGAAGATCGCGGTGCCCGCCGAAGACCTGGAACTGCTGAAGGCACACGCGGCCTCGCTCGAAGAGGCCGCGGTTTGAGAATCGAGCACGGATGACCACCACCGACGCCCAACCCAAGTCCATCGAGATCCCCCGGGCGCTCTCCGTCAAGGAGCTCGGCGACCTCATGGCCGTCTCGCCCGTCGAGGTCATCAAGGAGTTGATGAAGAACGGCGTCATGGCCTCCATCAACCAGGTGATCGATTTCGACACCGCCGCCATCGTCGCCACCGATATGGGCTTCGAGGCCGTCGAAGTGCGCGCGCCCGAGCAGACACAGGTCGCCGTCGACCGCCAGACCGGCCGCCCCACCATCACCGAGGATCCGGCCAAGCTCCAGCCCCGCGCCCCCGTCGTCACCATCATGGGCCACGTCGACCACGGCAAGACCAGCCTCCTCGACGCCATCCGCGAGGCCAAGGTCGCCGCCGGCGAGCACGGCGGCATCACCCAGCACATCGGCGCCTACCGCGCCCAGGTCGACGGCCACCCCATCACCTTCCTCGATACCCCCGGCCACGAGGCCTTCACCGCCATGCGCGCCCGCGGCGCCCAGGTCACCGATATCGCCGTCCTCGTCGTCGCGGCCGATGACGGCGTCATGCCCCAGACAAAGGAAGCGATCGACCACGCGAAGGCCGCCGGCGTCCCCATCGTCGTCGCCATGAACAAGATCGATCTCCCCAGCGCCAACCCCGACCGCGTCAAGAAAGAGCTGTCCGATAACGGCGTCGTCGTCGAGGAGTGGGGTGGCGACACGCCGCTCACGCCCGTCTCGGCTAAGACGCGCGAGGGGCTCGATGACCTGCTCGGCAACATCCTCGTCGTCGCCGAGGTCCTCGAGCTGAAGGCCGACCCCGACCGCGACGCCATCGGCATCGTCGTCGAGGCCGAATTGAGCAAGACGCGCGGCCCCCTCGCCACCGTGCTCGTCAAGACCGGCACCCTCCGCGCCGGCGACTACGTTGTCGTCGGCGAGACCATGGGTCGCGTCAAGGCGATGCTCAACGAGCACGGCAAGCGCATCAAGTCCGCCGGCCCGTCCGAGCCCGCCGAGATCCTCGGCCTCCAGTCCGTGCCGAAGGCCGGCGAGACCCTCGCCGTCGTCCCGGACGAAAAGACGGCGCGCGCCATGGTGCTCGACCGCGTCCGCACGCGCGAAGCGGCCGCCATGAACCAGCAGCAGCGCGTCACGCTCGATACCCTCTTCGGCGAGATCAGCGCCGGCAAGCTCAAGGAACTCAACATCATCCTCAAGACCGACGTGCAGGGCTCCATCGAGCCGATCCGCCAGTCGCTCGAGCGCCTCTCGAACGAGCAGGTCAAGGTCAAGATCATCCACACCGGCTCCGGCTCCGTCACCGAGTCCGACGTCATGCTCGCCATCGCCTCCAAGGGCATCATCATCGCCTTCAACACCGGCACCGAGGGCGGCGCTGAGCGCATCGCCGCCTCCGAGAAGGTCGATATCCGCCACTACAACGTCATCTACAATATCGTCGAGGACGTCGATAAGGCGCTCAAGGGCATGCTCGAGCCGACCTTCAAGGAGGTCGTCACCGCCCACGCCGAGGTGCGCCAGGTCTTCCGCGTGGCCCGCAAGAACTCCATCGCCGGATGCTTCGTCCGCGACGGCACCATCACCCGCAGCGACAGCGGCCGCGTCATCCGCAACGGCGCCACCCTCGCCGAAGGCAAGGTCGGCACCCTCAAGCGCTTCCAGGAAGACGTGCGCGAAGTCCAGACCAACTTCGAGTGCGGCGTCCAGATCGATGGCTTCGAAAGCTTCGAAGAGGGCGACGTCATCGAGTTCTTCCGCACCGAGCGAGACACCTAGCGAACTGAGGCACCGCGGTCGTCCGGCCGCGCGCCCGTCGGCCGCCGCCCGCACCCACCATGTCCCGAAGGACTGAGCGCGTCAACGACCTGCTGCGCGAAGAGATCAGCGATCTCCTCCGCATGGAGCTGCACGACCCGCGCATCGGCGGCCTCGTCACCGTCACCCGCGTCGATGTCTCGCCGGACCTCCGCCGCGCCGACGCCTTCGTCAGCGTCCTCGGCACCGACCAGGAGCGCGCCTCCACGCTCGCCGCGCTCGAACACGCACGCCCCTTCCTCCGCCGCGAGCTCTCGCGCCGCGTCCGCCTCCGCTACACGCCCGACCTCGCCTTCCACAACGACACCTCGATGGAGCGCGCTCAGGAGCTGACCGACCTGATGCGCAGGACGGCGCAGGACCGCGGAGAGAGCCTGTAGTGTCCGCTCTCACGCGGCGCCTCGGCTGATCGCCCATGCCTCCGACCCGCCGCCGCGCCCCCGCCTGCTACGCCCTCGTCGTCCCCGGCATCGAAGACCTCGCAGCCGCCGAGCTGAAGCGTGCCGGCGCGGCCGTCACCGGGACGCTCGTCCGCTTCGACAAGCGCGACAGCATCATCCTCTTCACCGCTCCGGAGCCAGCACGTGCGCTCCGCTGCGGCACGCTCGAAGACGTGTTCCACGTCCTCATCGATGCCCCGACGCCGGCCGAAAAGACGGCGCCGCGCCGCCTCGCCGACCTGATCGACCGGACGGCGCTTGAACGCGCGCTCGTCGCCCACCACGCCGTCCGCCCGAAGCGCGGCGGCCGCTCGTACAAGGTCGTCGCTCGCGTCGCCGGGAAGCACGCCTTCCGCCGCGAAGACCTGCAGCGCGTCTTCGAGCGCGCGATGGCGCGTCTGCTCCCGCGCTGGGTGCCAGCCACAGGCCCGGCCGCGGTCGAGCTGTGGGTCCACGTTGTCGGCGCGCGCACCCTCATCGGTCTCCGCCTCTCCGGCGACGAGCTGGCGGCCCGCGCCTACAAGCGGGCGCACCTTCCCGCCTCGCTCAAGCCGACGGTCGCCCGCGCCCTCGTGCTCCTCGCGGAGCCACGGCCCGGCGACATCGTGCTCGACCCCATGTGCGGCGCCGGTACCCTGCTGCGCGAGCGCGCCGACGCGGGCCGCGCCGCCCTGATCGTCGGCGGCGACACCGACCGGGCGGCGCTGGCCGCCGCGCGCTCGAACGCCGGGCGCCAGCCGGCGCTCGCTCGCTGGGACGCCACGCGCCTCCCTCTCCGTGACCGCTCAGTGGATGTCGTCGTCACGAATCCGCCCTACGGCCGCCAGCACCAGGCCGTCCCCGGCATCGAGCGCCTGTACGCGCGGGGGCTGCGCGAGGCCGCGCGCGTGCTGCGTCCGGATGGGCGCTGCGTCGTGCTCACCGGTGAACCCGACGTCCTTATGAGGTCGCTGCCCCCGGCCCTCCGCGTCCGGTCGAAGAGGCGTCTGCTGCTCCGTGGACTGGCCGTCACGGCGTTCGTTATGGTGCGGGCGTGAGCTCGCCGCACGGCTTCCTGATCGTCGATAAGCCCTCGGGCGTGACATCGTTCGCTATGGTCGCGCTCGTCCGCCGCCTGACCGGCGTGCGCCGCGTCGGCCACGCCGGTACGCTCGATCCGCTGGCCTCCGGCGTGCTGCCCGTCGCCGTCGGCCAGGCCACGCGCTTCATCGAGTACCTCGACGACGCGCCGAAGGCCTATGTCGCCCGTGTCCGCTTCGGCTGGGCAACCGACACCTACGACGCCGACGGCCAGCCGACCGGCCACGGCGACCCCTCACGCCTCGACGCTGCTGCGGTCGCCGGTGCGCTCCCCGCGTTCGCCGGCGACATCGAACAGACCCCGCCCGCCTTCAGCGCCATCAAGATCGCCGGCAAACCGCTCTACCGCTACGCCCGCGAAGGCGCGGCCGTCGCGGCGCCCCCGCGCACCGTCCGCATCGACCGCATTGTGCTTCGCTCGTTCGAGCCCCCCGTCGCCGAGATCGCGGTCACCTGTGGCAAAGGAACCTACATCCGCTCACTCGCCCACGACCTCGGCCGGCGCCTCGGCTGCCCCGCCCACCTCGCTGCCCTGCAGCGCACCGCCACCGGCGGCTTCGCCATCAGCGACGCACACGCACCGTCACATCTGGAGGCTGCGGCACGCGACGCCCGCCTGCCGGACCTGCTGCTCGCCGTGGACCGCGCTGTTGAGCGCCGTCCCGCGGCAATCCTCGGGCCCGCCCGCTGCGCCGATGTCCGCGCCGGCCGCAATGTCGTGCTCCCGCCGCGCGACCGCGCCCAACTCTGCCGCGCCTATTCGTCGGAGGGCGACTTCCTCGGCGTCCTGCGCTGCCGAGAAGGCGGTGGCTGGCACCCCGAAAAGGTCCTCGGCGCCGCCTGATCGGGCCGAAACGCGCCTATTTTCGCGAATCTGGCCAGATTCATCCCGGATTCGCGCCGGATCCGCTTGACAACCTTCCCGAGCGGACTATCATTCGTACGACCACGCTCAACCTCGTACAAATGGTCATCCGTCTATTCGAAAGCGGTGGTCGGTCCGCGTGGACGCGCAGCAACAGCCCTGAACAGGAGGAAACACGCCCATGGAAGCCTATTGCCTGAAGTGCCGCACGCAGCGGGAGATGCAGAACGCCGAAGCCACGACGATGAAGAACGGCAAGCCCGCCACGAAGGGCAAGTGCCCCGTCTGCGGCACCACCATGTTCAAGATCGGCAAGGCCAAGTAGCGCGCCGGCCTCCGGAGTGTGCACAGCGCGTGAGGGGCGGCAACGGCCGCCCCTCACGCGCGCCTCACCCGGGCACGAACAGGTTCGTCCCCTCGGCGCTCACGGTCACCCGTCCCGGGGTTCCCACCATCTCCTGCCGCGTCATCCCCTCCAGCGTGCGCCCGTCTCCCGGCGTGTTCGCGATGAAGCGTGAGCCGTCGCCAAGCCGCCCGATTACGATCCCCCGTTCTGGCGCCCCCTCCCGGTCAAACAGCACCGTGTACGTCTCGACTGTGGCCGCCCCAGCCGGCTCCTTCGCTAGCGGCGGATGCGGCTCCCCGTCGATCGCCGCTTGGTCCACGCGCGGCGCCGTGCGACGCCACTCGCCTGCCGGTGGCTCCGTGCTGTAGACGCCTGCCGCATGCTTCGTCACGTACCACCCGTTCGCCGTTACCAACCCCAGGGCGCCGCGGTCTGCGCGCAGCTTCTCCACCATGGTGGCGATGCTGTGCGTCACGTAGTTGTTCCCCGGCCCACCGAAGTACGGCAGCCCGCCCGTCACCGTCAGCGCCCGCCCGTCATTTGGCGCGATTCCCAGCATGTCCCGCGCGATCTGCACCGCTGACGGGAAGCAGCTGTAAAGGTCGATGTGCGCCACCTCGTCGATCCCCACGCCCGCCATCGAAAGCGCCCGCTGGCCCGCCGCCCGGATCGCCGGCGACGAGTGGTAATCCACCCGCTCCGTCACGAACCAGTGGTCCGTCGCATCGCCGCAGCCGCGCACGTACACCCAGCGCTCCCCCGGGATGCCCAGCCGCCGCGCCTCGCCAGCGCTCGTCAGCAGCAGCGCCGCCCCCTGGTCCACGTCGAGGATCGCGTTCATGTACTTCGGATACGGAAAGCCGATGTAGCGGTTGCCCGCGTCCGGTGCCGCGATCTCCCGCGCCGTCCGCGCTTCCCGGAACCAGGCGTACGGGTTCGCCGTGGCCACAGACGAGAATCCGGCGCATAGCTCCCCCAGCGTCCGCTGATGCGCCTCGATCGTCCGCCCGTAGTGCGCCCGGAGCGCGTTCTCGAACAGGGGGTAGACGCTCGTCGGCAGCGTGGCGCCGTGTTTCGCTTCCATCGCGTTCACGCCGGCACGCGGGTCACCGATGTCCGGCGCCGGGTTGCCCCGCGGCGACCAGCCGAGGTCGACGCCCCGCGCGCGGGCACGGCGCGCCGCGTACATCGCCTCCGCCCCGGCGATCAGCACCACCTTCAGCTCCCCGTGGTGGATCGCCTCGGCCGCCTCGTTGACCAGCCACTGCGGCGTGTTGCCGCCGATATGGGTGTAGAGCTGCTCCCGCGGCGCCACGGCCAGGGCCCGCGCCAGGTCCTGCGCCGGCGCGCGCGACGGCCACGAGATCACGTTCACCACGCGGATCGAATCGAGCGACTGCAGCACGCCCGCGACGCCGCAGTCCGCTTCGGCCAGCCGCGCTGCCTCCGCCATCAGCGCCAGCGGCTCGCGCGGCCGCTCCGTGTCCGGCCGCTGCGTCACCTGCCCAACCCCGGCGATGATCGGCAGCCTGTCGTCCATCCGTCCTCCGTTCCGCCTCGATACGCCCGCAAGCAAACACGCCCGCGCCGCCCCGGGCAAGCGCGCTGCATGCGTAGCCTCGGTCTCGGACCGCCGATATACTGGCCCAAACGGCGCCATCGTCTAGAGGCCCAGGACGCCGCCCTTTCAAGGCGGAGATCGCGGGTTCGAATCCCGCTGGCGCTACCACGCCAACTCCCGGCCGCGTTCGTCGCGGCGGTGCCCCCCCGTTCAGCTCGCCGGCACTGGCCCCGCGTGTCGATTCGCACCGCTCCCGTGCGACGTGTACCAGGCCGCGGCCTGGGAAGAGGCGATCTCTCGAGCAAGACTCCTGCCGGCGTACTGTCAGGAGCCACGGCGATCCCACGGTACCATGGCGGCGAGACATTGGAAGACTAATCGCGCCGCGCTTCAGCATGAGCGCACGCGTGGCCGCTACGATCCTGCTCGCACGCGCGAGCCGTTCGCAGAAAGGACAACGATCGATGGCTCCCCTGACCCGCTTCTGCTACCGCAGGCGCCGTTGGGTGCTGCTCACCTGGATAGCGCTGATTGCTGGCTTCTTCGCCCTCTCGAACGTTGCCGGCGGCGCCTTCCGCACAGAGTTCGGGCTGCCCGGGTCAGAGAGCGACGCCGCGATCGGCATCCTGCAGCGCCACGGCTTCGCCACGCGCGCCGGCAACGACGCACAGATCGTCTTCCGCTCCGACCGCGGAATCGACGACCCGACCGTCCGCCAGGCCATGGAGGCGTTCTTCGCCCGCATCGCCACCGACGTCCGGGAGGCTACGGTGACGAGCCCGTACACGCCCGAGGGTGCGCGCCAGGTCTCCGCCGATCGCAAGCTCGCCTATGGCGAGGTGCACTTCTCTCAGCGCGATGCTGAGGCCGCCACGGTCGATGGCGACAAGATCAAGGCTCTGCGCGCCGGCGTGACCGTCCCGGGGCTTCAGGTCGAGCTCGGCGGCTTCATGTTCCAGTCGCAGTCCATGCCAGCAAGCGAGGCGATCGGCCTCGTAGCGGCAATCATCATTCTGCTCATCGCGTTCGGATCGCTGCTGGCGATGGGCCTGCCCGTGGTCACCGCGCTCTTCGGCGTCGGCTGCGGCGTCGCGCTCGTCACGCTCACCGCGCGCGTGTTGGCAGTGCCGGCGTTCACCACGCCCACCGCGGCGATGCTCGGCATCGGCGTCGGCATCGATTACGCCTTGCTGATCGTCACGCGGTACCGCCAGGGGCTGCACGATGGCCTGGATCCGGAGGCCGCCGTGCTGCAGAGCATGAACACCGCCGGCCGGTCCGTCGTGTTCGCGGGCGTCACGGTCGTGGTCGCCGTCCTCGGCATGTTCCTCCTCAACCTGGATCTCGTGCGCAGCGTCGCCACCGGCGCCGCGCTGGCCGTGCTGATGACCATGCTCGCCTCGGTCACGCTGCTCCCGGCGCTGCTCGGCTTCACGGGCCGGAGCATCGATAGGCTCGGCCTGCCGCACGGCCGCGCGAGCGACCGTCCCGGCGCCGTTTCCGTCTGGCACCGCTGGAGCCGCTTCATACAGCGTCGCCCGTGGTACGCCGCCGTCGCCTCGGCGGTGCTGCTCGTCGTGCTGGCGCTGCCGCTGCTCTCGATGCGCCTCGGCTTCGGCGATGCGGGCAACCTCCCGGCGGGTGAGACCAGTCGCAAGGCCTACGACCTCCTCGCGGGCTCGTTCGGCCCTGGCTTCAATGGCCCGCTGGTCGTCGCCGCGGAGATGCCTGCCGGTACCGACCCCGCCGTGCTGCAGCGGCTGGCGGCGCGGTTGAAGGACACGCCCGGTGTCAGCTCCGTCTCGCCCCCCCAAATCAGCGGCGATGGCCAGGCCGCGCTCATCGGCGTCATTCCCTCCACGGCGCCGCAGGACAAGGCGACATCCGACCTGGTGCACCGGCTGCGCGACAGCGTCATCCCGGCCGCCATCGGCGGCGCCCCGGTCGTCGCGAAGGTCGGCGGCGCCACGGCGGCATCGGAGGACTTCGCCGCGTA
>DASQHL010000176.1:0-11950 GCA_035632115.1 Dehalococcoidia bacterium
ACGGGGATAATGCGCCCGGAAGGCCTGGTTGCTGGAGGCCGGTGACCCGTCAGTTGGCTCCCCTTCCCCTCAGGCAAGGGGCCGGGGGTTAGGTCCGCCGCGGACACAGCTCGTGTACGATACACCTATCTTGGCAGCCCCACACCCTGGCTTCGTGGCGCTTTCGCCCCCGCCGTGGTAACACTCGTCCAGTCGAGCGCGTTCTACAGGTGAACGGCCGATGGGAAGGCCACCTGGAAGAACGGAACCGATGACCCTCAACCCCGCGACCTACTCCACCCGCTCCGTCTCCATGGTCATGCTCGCCGTCTTCGCCGCCACGGCGCTCTGGCTCTTCGCCCCCTGGGGCGGCGGCCACGGCGCGGGCAGCGGTGGCGGCAACGCCGGCGCCGCCCTCCCGCCCTCCCTCAAGCTCGATGGCCAGGTCCAGGTTCAGACCCAGGGCAACGTCGTCACGCGCCTCGTCGTCCCCCTCACTGTCCGCGGCACGCAGGGCATCCTCCTCACCGACGACAGCGGCAACATGCGCGCCGAGACCCTGATGAGCGCGACCGCCGCCGCCGCCGTCCCCGCCCACTACACCGTGACCTGGCTCAACGGCAACGGCGACCACGTCCTCGACCCCGGCGAAAGAGCCATCCTCACCGTCGACCTGCCGGCGCACTCCAGCGTCCACCCCGGCAACCCGCTCGACCTCGTCATCTACCCGGCAGCCGGCGGCGGCACCCTCAAGATCGAAAACGTCCTCGGCAACTAGGACGCCCCGCCCGCGCGTCGGCCACCGCCACCCACACCGGAGATCAGTAGTCACCCCGTGGGCGACCGCACCCGTGCGATCGATACTAACGGCACAGGAGGCAGCAGGATTTGCGGTTTCCACTTGCACGGGACGACGTTGACTCCCGAGGGTTCGCGAGACTACTGGCGACGTGCGCAGGCGTTCTCATGATCTTGAACTGGTTGTACTTCGCGAGTGGCGGACAGAGTCTTGGCCTCGCTATCTTCGCGGCGGCCGCGATCGTGATCTGGTCGGCCTCGGTCATTCTCCTCTATCGGCACTCCCGCGGCGGCGTGGTGACGGTAGATGCAGATGGCCTTGTTGTCAGTCGATCGTTTGGCTCAAGGGTGCGAATGCGTTGGGGCGATGTCGAAGCGGTCCGAACCGCGACGCTGAGAGACGCCGGTGCGTACGCAAGACTAAAAGCCAAGATTGGCGGCGTCGATGTTGATCGGCGGGTAGTGGACATCAAGCTGCGGCGTGCTCTTCGGCCAACTCTCATCCCAACGGCTTGGGCGACCGACGCGAAGGGCGTCTCATTCGGGATTCGCTCTCTCACGTTGGATGTCAGCTCACCTGACGAGCTGGTGCGCGCGGCGTCGGGCCGGATCGGATGACGCACGACGTGTATCGACTGCGTGCGCCTGGTGCGCGGGTCTTGATTCGTGCCGTCGCGGGCGCGGCAATCATAGGCGCGATAGCCAACTTCGTCCCATTCATCCTTCAGCGCGCGACGCTTGCAGCCGCAGGTTCCGGGGCCGCACTCTCGCTCCTGCCAGCACTTGTCATCGCGTTGCTCTTCGGGTGGGCGACTCGAGGAGGCGTTTACCATACGCCTGCAGGCGTTGTTGTGAAGCGCGCGCTTGGCGTGGCATCGTACGATTGGGGCGACATCGAGAGCGTCCAACTCAGGCACGGTGACATCTCGCCCCTAAGCCGCCTGCTGTTCTCCGTGTCACGGGTCTCCTACGACGATCGCTACATCGAACTTCGGCTTCGCAGCAGGTCTGAGGCTGGTGCCGTGCCGCAGATCGCGCGACTTCAGATCCAGCACCCGGAACTGTTCGTTCAAAGGGTGCAGAGACACCTGCGATGATGAGGAGAACGGAGCGGCTCTCCGTGGCTGTACCCATTCAACGAGCCCGCGCGGGCCTCCAGTACGTCCGGAAACCGCCGCAGCCGCGTGCCTAACCCGCGCCCGATGTACCATGCCAGCCGCCGGTCCAATGCGAGCGCGCGTGCGCGGCGCCGGCCGCGGAGGAAGACCATGTCGTTCGAGATCCCGGAGTCCGTCCGCCCCGTGCGCGCGCGCGTCAAGGCGTTCATCGAAGAGCGCATCTATCCCGTCGAGCACGAGCTCGAAGAGCCCGGCGACGCCGGCCGCACCACCCTGCGCCGCCTGATGCAGGAGGCGAAGGATGCCGGCCTCTGGGCCCTCGGCCATCCCGTCGAGATCGGCGGCCAGGGCATGCCCTTCATGGACTACGTCTACGTCAACGAGGTCATCGGCCGCTCCGAGTACGCCCAGGTCTGCCTCGGTACGCACTCCCTCCAGGACTCGATCATGCTCAACCTCTACGCCGCCCCGGAGTGGCGCGACCGCTACCTCAAGCCCCTTGTCGCCGGCGAAGTCTTCCCCAGCTTCGGCATGACCGAGCCCGACGTCGCCGGCTCCGACCCCACGCAGATCCAGACCCGCGCCGTGCTCGATGGCGACGACTGGGTGATCAACGGCCGCAAGTGGTTCACCACCGGCGCCAGGAACGCCGCCTACACCACCGTCATGGCCCGCACCGAGGACGACGGCACGCCCCCGCACGCCGCCTTCAGCATGATCGTCGTGCCCACCGACACCCCCGGCTACAACATCCTGCGCGAGACGCCCGTCATGGGCATGCTCGGCGGCCACTGCGAGGTGGCCTACGAGGACGTCCGCGTGCCCCGCTCGAACCTCCTCGGCCCCCGCGGCCAGGGCTTCACCATCGCCCAGCAGCGCCTCGGCCCCGGCCGCATCTTCCACTGCATGCGCTGGCTCGGCCAGGCCCAGCGCGCCTTCGACCTCATGTGCGAGCGCGCGAACTCCCGTATCGCCTTCGGCTCCCCCCTCGCCGACAAGCAGCAGGTCCAGGCGATGATCTTCGAGACGGCCGCCGAGATCCAGGCGTGCCGCCTCCTCACGCTCCAGGCCGCCCACCAGATGGACACCGGCGACCCCGCGCGCGTCGCCATCGGCATCATCAAGGTCGTCGGCGCGAAGATGCTCCACAACACCATCGACCGCGCCATCCAGGTCTTCGGCGCCGCCGGCGTCACCAGCGACTGGCCGCTCGAGCGCATGTACCGCCACGCCCGCTTCGCCCGCATCTACGACGGTCCCGACGAGGTGCACCGCCAGACCGTCGCCCGTCTCATCACCCGCGAATACCGCAAGGGCGCCGGCTGGGACTTCGCCGAGCACGCCTGACCAGCGTCGCACGCACACCCGGCGCCACGCCGGCAAGCACTGGGAGAACGATTCGATGACCGACATCCGCGACCTCTCCGAACGCCTCTGGACCGGCGCCCTCGCCGCCGGCGACGCCCACCCCGTCCATGCCCGCTACCCGGAGGGCGACGAGATCCTCCCCGGCGTCCTCTTCTACAAGGGCCTCGCCTCTGCGAACACCATCGACACCGGCGACGGCCTCGTCATGCTCGATACCGGTGCCATCAACGACATGCAGGCGCTCTTCGATGCCGTCCGCCGCTGGCGCCCCGACGCGCCGCTCGCCGCCGCCGTCTTCTCCCACCACCACGTCGCCCACATCTTCGGCGTCACGAAGTTCGAGGAGGAGGCGGTCGGGCGGCACTGGCCCCGCCCCGTCGTCTACGGCCACGCCGGCCTCGCCGCGAACTTTGACCGCTACAAGAAGACGCGCGGCTGGAACGCCGCCATCAACGTCCGCCAGTTCGCCCTCCCCGTCGAACGCTTCCGCTGGTTCGCCGAGTACCGCTACCCCGACGTCGCCTACCACGATCGCATCACATTCCGCCGCGGCGATCTCACCTTCGAGCTGCACCATGCCCGCGGCGAAACCGACGACGCGACGTGGACGTGGATTCCGGAGCGCCGCATCGTCGCCCCGGGCGACCTCTTCATCTGGGCCGCGCCCAACGCCGGCAACCCCCAGAAGGTGCAGCGCTACAGCGGCGAGTGGGCGGCCGCCCTGCGCGAGATGGCGAGCCTCGGCGCGGAGACACTGATCCCCGGCCACGGCATGCCCATCTTCGGCGCCCCCCGCGTCGCGCAGGCACTCGGTGATACCGCCGAGCTGCTCGAGTCGGTCGAATCACAGACCCTGGCGCTGATGAACCAGGGCGCTACCCTCGACCGCGTGCTGCACGAAGTGGAAATGCCGGCGCACCTGCTCGAAAAGCCGTATCTGCGCCCCATCTACGACCACCCGCAGTTCATCCTCCGCAACATCTGGCGCCTCTACGGCGGCTGGCACGATGGTGAGCCCGACAACCTGCTGCCTGCCCCCCGTGCCGAGCTTGCCCGCGAGTGGGTGACGTTGGCCGGTGGCGTGGACGCGGTGCTCGACCGCGTGCGCGCGCTCCAGGTGGCCGGCAACCTCCGCCTCGCCTGCCATCTCGTCGAGTACGCGGTGCTGGTCGCGCCGGACTCGGCCGACGTGCACGCCCTGCGTGCCGCCGTCTACGCCGCGCGCGCGAAGGCCGAGCAGTCGTCGATGTCCCGAAACATCCTTAACCACGCCGCGCTCGCCAGCGAAAAGGGGAAACGCGACCTCGCGGGCGACGCGGCCGGCGCCTGACGCCGCTGCTGGGCACCCAGCCGCGTCAGCTCACCACGTACAACGCGATCAGCGTGAAGTGCAGGACGGTGCCCGCGACGACCAGCGCGTGGAACACCTCGTGGAAGCCGAACATCCGCGGGAACGGGTCCGGCCACCGCGTCGCGTAGACGATCGCGCCGACCGTGTAGAGCATTCCGCCCGTCACCAGCAGCGCCAGCGCCGTCACGGGCAGGCTCGAGATGATCGGCGCCGCCGCGATCGCGCCGATCCAGCCGAGCCCGAGGTACAGCGACACGCCGAGCCAGCGTGGCGCCCGCGGCCATATGATCTTCAACAGTGCCCCGAGCCCCGCGAACGTCCACACCACCGACAGCATCGAAATGCCCCACGCCCCGCCCAGCGTCACCAGGCAGAACGGCGTGTAGGTGCCCGCGATGAACACGAAGATCGTTGCGTGGTCCGCCCGCATCACCATGTCGCGCGCCCGCTGCGGCCAGTGGCCCACGTGGTACGTCGCGCTGGTCGCGTAGAGCAGGATCAGGCTGGAGGCGAACACCGCCGCGCCCACGTAGCGCGCCGGCGAGTCGGCGATGAGCAAGAGCACCAGCAGCCCCACCGGCGCCAGCCCCGCCGCGACGAGGTGCAGCACGCCGCGCAACTGCGGGACGCGCTCCTCCCCTGGCGTTGAGCGTGCGCGGCCACTGGGCGAGTGCCCCGTCGCCTCCATCACTCCGCCGCGTCGCCGCCGCGCGCAGGCCGACGCGGACCCTGCTCCGGCCGCAGGAACGCCTGGATGATCGTGTCCGGCCGCAGGCTCAGCAGCGCCTCCGACCAGTCAACATAACGGCGGAACGTGTCCGTCCCCATCCGCATCAGCTCCGCCTGGTACCGCATCGCCTCCGCGCGCGCCCCCAGGAATTCGCCCATCGCCAGCATCGCCCGGCTCTCCGCCTCCCAGACGTTCTGGTACTTCTCGACGAACGCGATCATCTCCTCGCTGGTGTCCAGCAGGTCGCCGATGCGTGGCACGAGACGGGGCGGCGGTCGCCGGCGCGGCGCGGGGCGTTCAGGTTCGTCCGGCATCAGTCTCCGAGCGGTGTCTATCCCACCAGCATATGGTACCGCTATTCGCCGGGGTGCTGCTGCTGCAGCACGTCGCTCCGCACGGTCGCAATGAACGGCAGGTTGCGGAAACGCTGCCGGTAGTCCAGCCCGTACCCCACCACGAACTCGTCCGGCACCTCGAACCCAACGTAGTCCAGCGGCACGTCCACCAGCCGCCGCGCTCGCTTGTCCAGCAGCGCGCAGACCCGCAGGCTCGCAGGCTCCCGCGCCTCCAGTTGCCTCATCAGGTGGTTGAGCGTCATGCCCGTGTCGATGATGTCCTCGACGATCAGCACGTCCCGCCCACCGATGTTCTCCGTCAGGTCCTGCACGATCCGCACGGCCCCGCTCCGGTCGCCGTCGTACGATGAGATCGTCATGAAGTCAACGCTGACCGGCAGCGAAACGTGGCGCATCAAGTCCGCCATGAAGCAGGTCACGCCCTTCAGCACGCCCACGAACAGCGGCTCGCGTCCGGCGTAGTCCTGCGTGATCTGCTGTCCTAGCTCGTTCAGCCGCCGCTCGATCTGCGACGCGCTGATCAACACCTCCCGCACCGACATCTGGTCTACGCCATTCATCGCGCCGATGCCGTACTTCGAGAGCAGGCTCAGGTAGTCGCGCTTGTACAGGAGCTTCACGTGGACGTCCGGGTACAGCTCTCGCATGCGGCGCAGCTTCCGGTGCTTGTCCGTCACCAGCCCCTGCTTCAGCGTGGTCAGCTCCACGTACAGGTCCAGCTCGACCAGGTAGAAGTCGGGGGAGAACGCCTCGATGATCCGTCCGTCGCCCGCCTCCCGCAGGGGAAACGTCCGCGGCTCGTACTGCCAACGCACCCCGTAGAAATCCAGCAGCCGCGCGAACTCCTCCTCGCTCTCGTGTGCAAAGCGCGCGTCCTCGACGGTCGAGGGAGGCGGCGACGTTGCTTCGAGCGGCCGGATGTTCATCGCGTCAGGTGATCCCCCGCACGATCTGCTGCATCGCCGAGCGCACGTGCTCCAGCAGTGCCTCCGGCGGCTCCGGGTCGTCCGACCGCGCCGTCGCGGGCGACATCAGGTAGTCCGCGAACGCCCCCAGCACCGTCACCACGCACTGCTTCGCCAGCTCGTCCACCGATTCGACGTGGATGTCGCCCCGCTCGACGTAGATGCGCAGGATGCGCGCCTCGGCCCGCTCCCACCGCTCTGCCAGGATGCCGTACTCCTCGGCCGCCACGGCGTCCTCCGCCATCGCCTCCAGCATCAGCACCTTCATCAGGTCGCGGTTCTGGTAGATGAACGACAGCGCGTTCGTGCCGATCAGCGGGATCGCCTCGTTCGGGCCGATGTTCACCTCGGCCGTCTCCAGCGACTCCAGCGCCGCCGTGAACCCCCGCTCTTCGATCAGCGCTTCGAACAGGTCCCGCTTGGACGCGAAGTGATAGTAGATCGCGGCGTCGGTGATCCCCGCGGCCTGGGCGATGTCGCGCACGCTGGTGCGCGCAAACCCCCGTTCGGAGAACAGCCGAAGCGCCGCGTCGAGGATCTGCGTGCGGGTCAGGGGGCCCCGGCGGAGCTTGCGGGTGCGCCCACGCGGCGCGTCTGGTTCGGTGGCGCTCACAGCCGGCCGGGTGGTCACGCGGTGGCTACCTCCACGTCTCTCGGGGCGTGGCTACAGCCTATGACAGGGTAGACGTGGTGTCAATCGGATCGGAGAACCGGTGTGAGCGAGTATGCATTCCATCTCGACGTAACGCGCGTGCCCGGGCCGCCGCGAGCCGGTACGATTGCGCCGGGCCGCAGCGGCAGCGCGCCCGCAGCAAGCGAGGGACCGTCATGCCCGGACTACCCGTAAAGGTCGGCGACACCGCCACGTTGACCCGCACCGTCACCGCGGACGACGTCGTCGCCTTCGCCCGCGTCACTGGCGACGACCAACCCCTTCACCTCGACGATGCCTGGGCGGCGAAGACCCGCTTTGGCAAGCGCATCGCCCACGGCATGCTCTCCGCCGGCTTCATCTCCGCCGTCCTCGGCACGAAGCTCGCCCCGAATGCCGTTGTCGTTTACCTCGGCCAGCAGATGCGCTTTCGCCTCCCCGTCGCCATCGGCGACACCATCACCGCCGAGGCTGAGGTCACGGCGCTCGACGAAGAGAAACGCATCGCCACCGTCCGCACCGACTGCCTCAACCAGCGCGGCGAAACCGTCGTCAAAGGCGAAGCTACCGTCCTCCTCGACCCCCTCCCGGCGTAAGGCGCGCACTCGCGGCGAGAGGGACGCCGCTCGACCTACCTCCCGTATCGTCAGGGGGCGAAGCCCGGCACGTCGTCGACGCGCACCTCCGGCTTGAAGCCCGGGTTCTCCGCCATCAGGTTCCAGCGGTGGCCAAACGGGTCGACCACCCAGCCGCCCCGCCCGTATGGCGCATCCGTGATCGGCCGCTCGACCGTCGCGCCCGCGCCGATCGCCCGCCCCCACGCCGCGTCCACGTCGTCCACCGCAAGCACGAACGAGCAGGAATTGCCCTTCAGGCTCTTCGGCGAGAATACCCCGAACTGCGGTGCCTCGTCCGAGATGTACAGCGTCGTGTCGCCGATGCTGAGTGTCGCGTGCCCGATCGCGCCATCCGCGTTGGCCATGCGGTACTGCTCCTTCGCGCCAAACGCCTTCTTGTAGAACTCAATGGCGTCGGACGCTCCCTTCGCGCAGAGGTACGCGGTGACGCGCGGCGGATGCGGGTGCGCGCGCTCCAACTCGGGCCGGTATGTCCCGAACGTCCACAGGTGACCCTCGAGGTCGCGCACGGAGTAGCCGCGCGAGCCGTAGTCAGTGTTCTCGATCTCCAGTGTGATGTCGGCGCCCGCCGCCTTCGCGCGCGCATAGTGGGCGTCCGGGTCGTCGACGAAGATGCACAGCCCGTGATCCTCCGCGCCCATGGGCAGACTGCCCGACGGTTCCGCGTCACCGGCGCGAAACGAGCCGAGCATGATCACGCCGTCGCCCAGGCTCAGCTCCGCGTGCGCGACTGTGCCCTGCTCTCCGGGCACCACCATCACCTTATGGAAGCCGAACGCGTCGCACAGCCACGCGATCGCGGCCGGGGCGTCGCGGTAGCGCAGTGTCGGGTAGATGTTCGTTGAGGTCGGTGGCATGTCGTGACTCCTCCTGTCTCGGCGCTGTAGGAGGAGCATAGAGCGACGAGCCGGTGGTGTGCTTGGATGAATGTTACCCCGCGAGCGCCGCTCAGGAGCCGTCGATGCTGAACTGGCCCGGCAGCCGGCGCGCGAGGTAGTCGGTGGGCGTGCCGCCGGCGAACTGCCGGAAGTCGCGGATGAAGTGCGCCTGGTCGTAATAGCCGCAGCAGTACGCGATCTCCGCCCAGCGCCCAGCCGGCACACGGTCAAGCAGCCGGACCGCACGCCGGAACCGCAGGAGCCGCGCCACGAGCTTTGGCGGCGCGCCGATCTGCTCGCGGAACTGTGCCGCGAGGTGCTTCCGGCTCCAGTTCAGTTCGGCAGCGAGGCTGCGGACGTCGATGCGGCCGTGTGTCTCATTGAGTCGCTGCCACGCCCACGCCACCCCCGGTGAAACGGTGCGACCTTCCCCGAACCGTGCCGCGATCGTCTCATCGACGAGCGCGAACCGTTCCTCCCACGACCTCATCGTGCGGAGCTGATCGACGAGACGGCTGCCCGGCGCGCCGAGCACGTCAGCCAGGTCCGCCACCCGGCCGAAGAGCGTGTCCATGGGCACGCCGAAGAAGAGCCGCGCGCCGATCGGCGTGAAGTCCAGTTGCAGCCCGCGCGAGATGCCGAGCGACTCGCTTATCGCAAAGCTGTCGCTCATCCCCGCGACGAAGGCGTCCGGCGCGAACGCCGGCGCCTCTGGATCGCGCGGGTCAAGCGTGCGCAGATTGGGGCCGAAGTTGATGATCACGGTGATGGCGCCCTGGGGCATGTGGCGCTCGAGCGTCGGGCAGGGCGTAACCTGCTCGTAGCCCTGGTAGTCGTGGACGAGCGCACGGATATGCGGATCAGGGTGGCGCCGGACGTTCTGCCATCGCACCCGCTCGGACTCGTGGGCCGTGACGGTCATTGTGGGCGGTTCCATGCTGGCTAGCGTAGATTCCCGCGGTTCGCCTTTGCAAGCGGGAACTGGCGTTGCTGCCGACATTTGCCTCAGGAGCGTCCCGCAGGCCGTGTCAACGCGTTCCGAGACCGGGGGCCGATGGTGCGAGCGCGCCGCACCTGCGATACCATCATGGCATGTCGCTCAACGGCCACACTGACCGCACGAACCTCGAGCAACAGCTTGAGCGGTGGGACGCCACCACCGTCGCGAAGGCCCTCGCCCGCGGCGGCGAACGCCAGCCCGCCTTCCACACCACCTCCACCGAGACCCGCCGCCTCTACACCCCCCTCGACGTCGCCGGCACCGACTTCGACCGCGACATCGGCGGACCCGGCGAGTTCCCCTACACCCGCGGCGTGCAGCCCACCATGTACCGCGGCCGCCTCTGGACCATGCGCCAGTACGCCGGCTTCGGCACCGCCCGGGAGTCCAATGCCCGCTTCAAGTTCCTCTTGGAGCAGGGCCAGACCGGCCTCTCCGTCGCCTTCGACCTCCCCACGCAGATCGGCATGGACTCCGACGACCCCGACGCCGAGGCAGAGATCGGCCAGGTCGGCGTCGCCATCGACTCCCTCGCTGACATGGAAGAGATGTTCGACGGCATCCCCCTCGATCGCGTCAGCACCTCCATGACCATCAACGCCCCCGCGGCCGTCCTCGTCGCCATGTATATGGCCGTCGCCGAAAAGCAGGGCGTCGCGACAGGCGACATCATGGGCACCGCCCAGAACGATGTGCTGAAGGAGTACGTCGCCCGCGGCACCTACATCTACCCCCCGCGCGAGTCGCTCCGCCTCGCCGCGGAGCTGATCACGTACTGCGCCCGCTACGCCCCGAAGTTCAACAGCATCAGCGTCAGCGGCTACCACATCCGCGATGCCGGCTCCACCGCCGCCCAGGAGATCGGCTTCGCCTTCGCCAACGCCATCGCCTACATCGAAGCCTGCCAGCGCGCCGGCGTCGACGTCGACGACGTCGCCCCACGCATCTCCTGGATCTTCAACACCCACAACAACTTCTTCGAGGAGATCGCCAAGTACCGCGCTCTCCGCCGCATGTGGGCCCGCCTCCTCCGCGACCGCTTCCGCGCCAAAGACGCCAACTCGTGGAAGCTCCGCACCCACGTCCAGACCGGCGGCGCCACCCTCACCGCTCAGCAGCCCGAAAACAACATCGTCCGCGCGTCGATCCAGGCGCTCGCCTCCGTCCTCGGCGGCGTCCAGTCCATGGCGCTCAGCTGCTACGACGAGGCGCTCGCCATCCCCACCACTGAGGCCCAGCGCATCGCCCTCCGCACCCAGCAGATCATCGCCCACGAGAGCGGCGTCACCGACACCGTCGATCCCTTCGGCGGCTCCTACTACGTCGAGTCCCTCACCAACGAGATCGAGGCGAAGGCCCAGGAGTACATCGACCGCATCGAGGACATGGGCGGCTCCGTCGCCGCGATCGAGTCCGGCTACATGCAGGCCGAGATCCAGGAGGCCGCCGTCACGCAACAGCAGGAGATTGAGTCCGGCGCCCGCGTCGTCGTCGGCGTCAACAGGTTCCGCGGCGACGAGGAACCCGAGCCGGCCATCTTCCGCGTCAACACGGAGCTGGCCCGCGCCCAGGTCGAACGCCTGCGCAGCGTCCGCGCCCGGCGCGACGGAGCCGCTGTGGCCGCCACGCTCGCCCGCCTGCGCGAGGCCGCCCGCGGCACGGACAACCTCATGCCTCCGATTCTCGACGCCGTGCGCGCCTACGCCACCCTTGGCGAGATCTGCGGCGAGCTCCGTACCGCCTGGGGCGAGTACCGTCCCCCCACCGTCGTCTGACCCCTTCAGGGCTGCGCGTCACCGGCGAACTGCCGAGCGAGTCTCTCCCGCCAGCCATGAGGGAATCCCCATGTGAGGACAATCACTATCTCCCGCGGAGTGCCCGGCGCCGGCAATTCGGCAGGTAACGGCCCGCCCGTTGGTGCGCCCGTTTGGCCGTCACACGCGCGCGGTGTGCGCCCATATGGTCTTCGGCAGACACCTGCGTCCTGGGCCCGTCGCGATCCTTGCGCTTGCCGCCATCATCTCAGGCGCGGTGGTCGTCGTCCTGGCGGTCAGCTTCCAGATCGTCATCGATGAACAGTCCGGCGATATCGCGAGGGACACCCGCGCCCTGAGCGC
>DASQHL010000177.1:0-2754 GCA_035632115.1 Dehalococcoidia bacterium
ATTGGGGAAGCGGAGCACACGAACTCCCTGACTTTCGAGGAACTGCTGACGCACGACATCTGCCTGGCGTTGCTCCGGATCGTCGTGGACGGAACCATCGAGTTCTATCACGAGTCCGGCATCTACGCAGTAGAGGTCCACGATGAAGCGGCCGATGGGATGCTGCCGGCTGAACTTCAAGCCGTTCAGCCGGCGTGCGCGGAGGCGCTCCCAGAGCCGCGCCTCCGCCGATGTCGGGCCACGCCGCATCTCGCGGGCGATTTCACGCTGCTCCGTGCGCAATTCGTGCGAGGTGTAGCGGGTCATGCCCCGGCACCTGGAACGACGCTGCCGCGCTCCATGGAGTGGAGCGGGGGCCGGGGGGCGAGGTATCGATGCATCCGCGGGATCAGGGCGTCCAGGTTTGGCAGGATCGCGTGCAGGTGATCCTCCACGCGGACGATCGGTTCGACACTGATGCCGGCGCGGGCGTAAGCGATGTCGCGGTGGCGCAGGCGGTAGATGTAGCCAGCGAGGCCGGAGAGGTACGCCGAGGCCGACTCGCCGGGGTAGCGGCGCTCGACGTAGGCGAGCGGGGCGGTCAGGCGCACGACGCCGTACGAGGGCGACGCGCCGGGCTGGGCGGAGAGCCGCACGTAGACGTTCACGAGGTCGACGTGCTGCACCGTGCGCAGCACGAAGGCGGGGGTGCGTTCGCCGGGCTTGAGCGCGTAGGTGAGCTCCTGCAGACCGGGCGGGAGGTATGCGGTCATCTGGCGCTTGACGAGGCCGACGACCGGCAGGTCGTGCGAGGGCACGGTCGCCAGGCGGCGCTCCAGCAGGCCGTCCATCAGCGTCGGCTTTGCGAGATCGGCGAGCAGGACCGTGCGCTCGGCGTCCTCCATGGCCTCCATCGCGAGCTGGCGCGCGCCGCGGCGCATCGCGTCGAAGTCATGCGGCGCGTCCTCCGTCGGCCGGTCGAGGAGGTCGACACCGATGGCGCGCAGCGCGTGGTGCGCCTCGCGCAGGTCTTCAGGGGCGATGCCGTGCGAATAGAGGCAGAGCACCTTGCGGGTGTGCGCGCCGGCGCCGCGTCGCAGCGTGCGCCCGTCCAGCTCGAGCGACGCGGCGGAGATCGCGGCGGCGATGAGCGGGCGGCGGCGGAAGCCGACGATGATCGACCCTACGGTCTTCGAGGCGATCGACCCGTCGATGAAGCGCGCGGGCACGTCCGGCGTAGGGTCGCCGGCGGGGATGGGCGACCAGTCCTGCTTCGGCCGCTCCCACTCCAGATCCATGCCGCTCTGCTCGCCCTCGTCCTCCTCGTCGGCCTCGCGGCCGGGGAACGGGGGCACAGCGACGTCGTTGAGCGGCGCCGGGGAGTAGCCGGCGAAGAGCGTGCGGACGGCGTCAGTCGGCGGCATGGGCGCGTCGGGGCAGGCGGGACAGCCGGAACATAGGTTCTATTGTAAGACGGGACGGAGTTGGATGCTAGAGGCTAGAGGTTGGAGACGGGAGACGGGAGACGGGATGTTGGATGTTGGATGCGGAGACGTCGGCGGACGTGGCGGACGGCGCGGGCGCCGAGCCGGTGGAGGCGGGTCAGCGCTTCAGCGTGGCGGTGCGGCGTTCGGCCTCGCGGGGCGCGAGGATCTCATCGACGATGCCGTAGTCCTTCGCCTGGGCGGCGTGCATGTAGAAGTCGCGGTCGAAGTCGTGGCGGATGCGCTCTTCGTCCTGGCCGGAGTGGCGGGCGAGGATGCCGCGCAGGATGTCGTTTTCGCGCAGGATCTCGCGCGCCTGGATCTCGATATCGGTGGCCTGGCCGCTGATGCCGCCGCCGCCGAGCAGGGCCTGGTGGATGTGGACGGTGGCGTTGGGCATGGCGAAGCGCTTGCCGTGCGCGCCGGCGCAGAGGAGCACCGTGCCCATGCTGGCGGTGACACCCACGGCGTAGGTGGCGACGTCCGGGCGCACCAGCTGCATGGTGTCGTAGATGGCCAGCCCGGCCGTAATGGAGCCGCCGGGGGAGTGGATGTAGAGGTTGATGTCCTTCTCGGGGTCCTCGCGCTCCAGGTACAGGAGCTGGGCGACGACGAGGTTCGCCACCTGGTCATCGACAGGCGTGCCGAGGAAGACGATGCGCTCGCGGAGGAGCAGCGAGTAGATGTCGAAGGCGCGTTCGCCGCGGGCGCTGGTCTCGATGACGGACGGGATCAGCATGCGACGGGCCTGGCGCGGCGGCGGCATGTTGGGCGCGGGCGGCGGGCGGGGAACCTCACCCCCGGCCCCTCTCCACGACGTGGAGGGGCGAGCTTTGTCCGGGCTGGCGCGCTGAGCTTCGGGCCAAGACGGCGTCTGCCCGCGAGGCAGGCAGTCGGCGCGGCGGTGCGCTGCTGGTGCCAGCGGGCGGCCTCGTTGCGGCTGGTGACGCCGAGCTTGCCGAGGATCTCGGAGACGTGGAACTTGACGCCATCGAGGCTGATGCCGAGGCGGAGGGCGATCTCGCGGTCGGTGAGGCCGTCGCGGATCAGGGCGAGCACCTGCCACTGGCGGGGGGTGAGGACGTCGGGGTGGGGTGGGCGGCCGCGGCGTTTCATGGTGTTCAGGATACGGCAGGAGGGGGGCGATTTACACTACTCTCGCGATGCGCGGGGGTATAGTGGCGGGCGGACGTGACGCGCGGTGGCGCAGTGTCCGCTGTCGCGTACCCTGCGCCACCTTGAAGAAGAGATGTGTTTTCCGGGGGACACCCCCGGAACCCCCGGCAGAGGG
>DASQHL010000178.1:0-5795 GCA_035632115.1 Dehalococcoidia bacterium
ACATCACCCCCCGGCCCCCTCTCCACGATGTGGAGAGGGGGAACTTGTTTCGGCGACCGTGCTCGCGTTGTGTGGCTGGGGTTACCTCACCCCCCGGCCCCCTCTCCACGACGTGGAGAGGGGGAGCTTGTTTCATGCGACAGATGTCCAATGCGGGCGCAGCAGGGTGCGCGCCTACGCTTCGACGGCGGCGGGGGCATAGCCGAGGGCTTCGAGGCGGGCGATGACCTTCACGACGCTCTCCCGGGGGTCCTCCGCCTCGGAGTCGACGATGACTTCGGGGTGCAGCGGCTCTTCGTAGGGGTCGCTGATGCCGGTGAAGTTCTGGATCTCGCCCTTCAGCGCCTTCTCGTAGAGGCCCTTGACGTCGCGGCGCGTGAGCTCCGGGATGGAGCAGCGGACGTAGACCTCGACGAAGTTGCCGACGTTGCGGCGCACCTCGTCCCGGATCTCGCGGTAGGGCGAGATGGCGGAGGCGAGGACGCAGACGCCGTTGCGGGTGAGGACTTCGGCCACCCAGCCGATGCGACGGATGTTGGTATCGCGATCCTCCTTGCTGAAGCCGAGGCCCTTGCTGAGGTGGGTACGCACGACGTCGCCGTCGAGCTTCTCAAGCTTGCTGATGCCGCGCTCGCGCAGCAGCGGCTCGATGGCGTCGGCGATCGTCGTCTTGCCGGCGCCGGAGAGGCCGGTGAACCAGACCGTGAATCCCTGCTGTTCCAACGTGTTACCTCACCCCCTGGACCCCTCTCCACACTGTGGAGAGGGGGAACTTGTGTACCCGATTTGTACACGGGCGACCACGGTGGGTCGCCCGTACGGCATTCGGGCGCAGCAGGCTGCGCCCCGACATCGATCCCGTCGCCACTGGCGAACGTTTCAGGCGGTAGCTACCTCCTGCGGGTCACCCGGAGCGGGTTCGGGGACGTGGATGCCACACTCGGTCTTGTCGAAGCCCTGCCAGCGGCCGCTGCGGGGGTCGTCGCCGGGGCGCACGGCCTTGGTGCAGTGGGTGCAGCCGATGCTGGGGTAGCCCTGATCGTGCAGCTCGTTGTAGGGCACGCCGTGGTCGAGGATGTACTTCCAGACCTGCGACTCGGTCCAGGCGGCGAGCGGGTTGACCTTCACCAGGCCGAACTTCTCGTCCCATTCGACAATATCGACGGCGGCGCGGGAGGGTGCCTGGTCGCGGCGGATGCCGCTGATCCAGGCGCGCTTGCCTTCAAGCGCGCGACGGTTGGGCTCGACCTTGCGGAGCGCGCAGCAGGCGTCGGGGTCGCGCGCCCAGAGCGCGTCGCCGTGTTTCGCCGCCTGCTGCGCGGGCGTGAGCAGCGACATGTAGCCGGCGGGCTCGAAGCCATAGCGGGCGGCGGCGATGTCTCGCAGCTTGTATGTCTCCGGGAAGAGGAAGTCGGTATCCAGGTAGAACACCTCGACGCCGCGATCGATGGGCATGATCATGTCGAGCAGCACCATTCCGGATGGGCCGCCGAAGCTGCATGCGAGCGTGAGGCCGGGCTGGTAGGTCTCGACGGCCCAGCGCAGGATCTCCTGCGGTGTCCTGCCTTCCAGCCCGGCAGACGCCGTCTTCAGGTCCGCCGCCGTCGCAACGGGTGCAAACTCTGTCGTCATCAGACCGCGCACTCCCCTTCGCCCATGTCATCCAGCGTGAAGAACTTCGTCTGGCCCCAGTCGACGTATGCCATGGGGTTTTCGTTGAACTGCGGCACCACCTTGTACTCAGCGAGCAGCTCCTGCACGTGGGGGGTGCCGACGCGGCCGGACCAGGCGCCGAAGGGTTCGCCCTCGCCGCGCTCGCCGACGTATGCGTCGATCAGCTTCTCGACGGCGTCCGGGATGTGGCGGGCGGGCAGCTTCATCGTGAGCTTGCCGAGGCGGCCTTCGCCCTGGGCGTTGCCGCCGAGGAGGAGCTGGAATGCGGGCACCTGACGTTCGCCCATGCGGACCGCCATGCCGTAGAAGCCGATATCGGCGACGTGGTGCTGTCCGCAGGAGTTTGGGCAGCCGCTGATCTTGATCTTGATCTGGTCGACGAGGGGGTCACGGTACTTGCCGTTGCCGGCGAGGATGCGCTGGCGCAGCTCCGTGCCCAGGCCCTTCGACGAGGTGACGCCGATGCTGCACGTGTCCGCGCCGGGGCAGGTCATGACGTCCGAGATGGTCATGGCGTGGTCCTCGGCGAGGCCGATATCGGCCAGCGCGGCGTGGACGGCGGGCAGGTCGTCCTCATGCACCCAGCGGAGCACGAAGTTCTGGGAGGCGGCGGTGCGGATGTGGCCGCCGGCGTACTTGCGCGCGATCTCGGCGAGCGCGTGCATCTGGTCCGCCGTCACGTCGCCGATAGGCAGCAGGACGTACACGGTGCGGTAGGGGGCGATCTTCTGCTTGAGCGCGTTGGTGCGGCGCCACACCTCGAAGCCGTCGCGCGGCTGCGCGGGGCCGCCGTTGCCGGCGGCGTAGGAGCCGTACGCCGGCGGCTCTTCGAGCAGCGTGAAGTCGGGCTCGCGGTAGCGCTCGTCCGTGGCCGGGGGCAGCGTGGCCAGCTCCGCCTCGTACAAGCGGCGGAACTCGTCGATGCCGAGCCTGGCGATGAGGAACTTGATGCGCGCCTTGTTCTTGTTGCGCCGCTCGCCCAGGCGGTCCCACACCCGGATTGTCGCCTCGATGGTGCGGAGCTGCTCACGCACCGGGATGAAATCGACGAGCACGTCCGCGACGCGCGGCGCCGCGCCGAGGCCGCCGCCGACGCTGACGCGGAAGCCCTGCTGGCCACCGCGCTCGACCGCCATCAGGCCGATGTCGTGGATGGGGATGAGGCCGCGGTCGGCCTCGCTGGCGGAGTAGCTGATCTTGAACTTGCGGGGGAGCTTCTGGTTGACGGGGTTGCGGAGGAAGTAGCGCATCGCCGCCTCGGCGTAGGGCGTGACATCGAAGACGCAGTCGTCGGCGATGCCGCTGAGCGGGTCGGCGGTGACGTTGCGCACGGTGTGGCCGCAGGCTTCGCGCGTCGTGACGCCGACCTCCGCGAGGCGGCGCATGACCTTCGGCGCATCTTCGAGCATGACGAAGTGGAGCTGGATGGCCTGGCGCGTTGTGACGTGGCCCAGCTTGCGCAGCGTGTACTGCTCCGCGCAGTCGGCGATGGCGTGGAGCTGGTCGGGCGTGAGCGTGCCGTGGGGCACCTTGATGCGCATCATCTGGCGGTCGGCTTGGCGCTGGCCGTAGGTGCCGTGCTGGAGGCGGAAGGGGCGGAAGTCGTCGCCGAGGCCGCCACCTGCGCGCCAGGCGAGCGCCTGTGTTTCGAAGTTATCGATCTCCGCCTTGACGACGGGGTCGTGGGACTTGTCCTGGGCGAATTCGGAGCGTTTCACTTCCGTCACCACGGTGGCCTCCCGGCTTGGCAGTAAAGTGAATCGATTTAGTCAACATTATGGGCGGGGAGCGGGCGCGAGTCAAGGGCGGTACGGCGGGAGTTTCCTTACGAGAGGCGTCGCCGCCGCCAAGCCAGGCCAGTTATGGCAAGCAGTACTCCGCCGACCGCCAGCGCCGCAATCGCCCTGAGCGGGGCTGCCGCCGCGCCACCGGGGCCGGCACCGGTATCAGGGGCGATGAGCCGGGGCAGTGGCACCACGTCGCGGCGGTAGAGGAGGAGGCGGCCACCGATCCATGGGCTGGCGCCGACCCCGAGCGGGAGCCAGACACGGCCGTGCGCCGCCACCATCTGGCCACCCAAATAGCCGGGCAGGATCAGCTCCTTCGTCCACGTGCGGCCGCCGTCGGTCGTGGCCAGCAGGGAGGGCATGGGATACGGGGCGGAGCGGACGCTGTAGTCGTAGCCGACGGCCCAGCCGCGGCGCGCGTCGAGGAACGTCATGGAGCTAAGCGACCAGGGCGCTGTGGAGACTGCTTGCCAGCTGCGGGCGCCGTCCGTCGTCCTGAGGACGCAGGGACAGCCGACGCCATCGGCGACGACGTTAACGTCTGCAAGGCTTGCCCAGCCGCGCAGGCCATCAACAAAGCCCTGGACGTAGGCGTGATCTGGCACGGCGCGCGTGACCCATGTCGCGCCGCCGTCGTCGGTCACGCGTATCGAGCCGGCGCAGTACGACCGCTCGCAAGACGTGGTCCAGCCGTGGTCGCGGTCGGCGAACTCGTACCGGGGGTAGGACGCGGCGTCGATGTGGCGCCAGGTCGCGCCGCCGTCGTCGGTGCGCCAGAGGCCGTCGTTAAGCGTGAGCCAGGCGCGCTGGCCATCGAACGCCTGCAGGCCGGCGAACAGCGGGCCGGGCGCCGCTTCGACCACGCGCCAGGTCGCGCCCGCGTCGTCGCTGCGGAAGACGCGCCCGTCCCACGCGGCCGCCCAGAACGCGCCGCCGGGCGTTACCGTGACGCCTGCGAGAGGGGGCGAGGGCGGGCCGGGGCGCCAGGTGGCACCGCCGTCATCGGTGGCCCAGAGCGCGCCATCGGCGATGGCGTAGCCGTGGTCGCGCGAAATGAAGGCTATCGAGCCGAGCGAGGGGCGGGCGTCGGTCGTGGCCGCCTGCCAGGCGCCGGTCGCGATGGCGTAGCGCTGGACGCCGGTCGTGCCAACTGCGGCGACGACGTGCGTGGACGTGACGGCGAGGGCGAACGAGGGTGCGCCGGGCGCCGGCATATCGACCAGCTGCCACGTGCGGGCGCCATCGGCGGTATGGGCGAGGCCGTAGCGACACTCGGCGGCGCATTCGCTCAGCGTCGCCCAGCCGTCGTCGGGGCCGGTGAAGCGAAGCACCGAAACGTACACCCGGTCTGTTGTCGCGGGGAACGAGCGCGCCTGCCACGTGCGGCCACCATCGGCCGTCGCGACGACCTGATCGACGCAGAACGAGGCGCCACAGGCGCGGCTGATGCCGAACGCCCGCTGCGCATCGATGCGGCTGAGCTGCGTCGGGACGGGGGCTGGCTCCTGCGCGAGGACGTCCCACGTGCGGCCGCCGTCCGCCGAATGGAGCAGCGTGTTGCGATCGCTGCAGGGCGGGCGTCCGTCGGGCATGCCGGGGCCAAATGGATCGCCGGGGCGACAGGGCGAGGCGAGGAGCCAGAGGTCGGCGCCGGCGTTCCAGAGACCGAGGAAGACGCCGTAGTCAGACATGCGCACGGGCGACCAGGTGGCGCCGGCATCGACCGTGTGGAGCAGGACGCTGTCCTCGTGCGCAAACGGTCCGACGTCGCTAAAACCGGCGCCGTAGGCTGTCGCCCACGCCTCGGTGGCGCTGACGGCGGCGATGCCGTTGAAGTGCGCTTCCGTGCCGGTCGCCTGCCGGTGCCACGTCAGGCCGCCGTCGTCGGTGCGGAGGATGACGCCGGAGTAGCCGGCGATCCAAGCGTGCTGGCGGTCGGCGATGGCGATGTGGCCGCCGCCGACGCCGGCGGCGGGGTCAGGCTCGCTCCAGGTGACGCCGCCATCGATGGAGCGCTGGACGCCGTAGCCGATGACGGCGAGGCCGTACTGGTCGTCGAACATCTCGATCGCCGTGGCCTGCGGCGCCGCTCGATCGTAGATCTTCTGCCAGGGGCCATCGGCCGCGGCTGCTGGAACGGGCGACGCCAGGAGGGCGGCGCTCAGGGTAAGGATCGCGAGCAGGGGCCACGTTCGGATGATTGGCACGTTCTCATAACGCCCGAGAGCGCGAGAAGGTTAACCTGGCCGCCGGCGGGCAGTCTGGGACGGCTTCCGCGTGAAGGCCGCCGCGCTCGGGCAGAGGTCGCGGAGGACGCAGACGTCGCAGCGGGGG
>DASQHL010000179.1:0-12912 GCA_035632115.1 Dehalococcoidia bacterium
GGAGTTCGGGATGCGGGCGCTCCGCGCGTATCCATCGCTGGTGGCGGAGGTGGAGGCGGCGTGCGGGTTCGAGGTGGAGTTCCGGCCGGAGGGGATCCTGAAGGTGGCGTTCACGGACGAGCAGGCGGGGGAGCTGCGAGCACGGCTGGCCTGGCAGCAGAGGCTCGGTGAGCCGATCGCGTGGCTGGACGCGGCGCTGTGCCGTGAGCTGGAGCCACGGCTGAGCCTGCGCGTGGCCGGCGGCGTGTTCTCGCACGCGGAGGGATCGGTCAGCAACCAGCTGCTGGCGCTGGGGCTGGAGCGCGCGGGGCGGGCGCTCGGGGTGGATGTGCAGGAGCGGACGCCGGTGACGGGATTCACGCGATCGGCTGGACGCGTCACGCACGTGCGGTCGGGGGGGCGATCGTTCGAGTGCGACGTCGTGGTGCTGGCGGCCGGGGCGCGGTCCGGGCAGCTCGCGCGGAGGCTGGGCGTGGCGCTTCCGGTGGAGCCGGTGCGCGGGCAGATGATCGCGCTGGGCGGGATGCGGCCGCCGATCCGCCGGATCGTCTGGGGGCCGGACGGGTACCTGGTGCCGCGGGCGAACGGACTGGTGTTCGCCGGGGCGACGGTGGAGCGCGTGGGGTTCCGGCGACGGACGACGCGGGCGGGGATCGGGCGGCTGCGCGCGATGGCGCGGCGGCTGGTACCACAGCTCGGCGCGGCGACGACGCCGTTCGCGTGGGCGGGGCTGCGGCCGGGGACGGGGGACGGGCTGCCGTACATCGGGCCGATGGCGCGGTGGGCGAACGTGATCGCAGCGACGGGGCACTATCGCAACGGGATCCTGCTGGGGCCGCTGACGGGGAAGCTGGTCGCGGCCGGGGTGGCGTCCGGCGACTGGACGGAGGCGGCGGCGTTCAGCCCCGAGCGCGGGGCGTAGGAGGGGCGCGGTTTCCGCTCCGCGGGCTCGGCGCTTACACTCGGCGGGAGAGGGAGGCGCCATGCCGCACGCGTACGAGATCGGACTGTTCATCCACCTGCTGGCGGTGTTCCTGCTGGGCGGGGCGACGGCGCTGTCGTTCGTCACGTTCAGCATGATGCGGCGGGCGAAGACGGTGCAGGAGGTGCGGGTGTGGGGCGGGCTCGGGCGCATCCTCAGCCAGTACTACGTGCTGCCGGCGACGGCGCTGGCGCTCGTGCTTTCGGGCGCGTACCTGGTGAGCAAGAGCAACTCCCTGTACGACTGGGGCGCGTCGTGGATCAGCTGGTCGCTGCTGGCGATCATCGTGGCGGTGGGTGTTGGGCTGGGCGTGGTCACGCCGCGGATGAAGGCGGCGGGCGCGGCGGCGGGCCAGGCGCCGGACGGGGCGGTGCCGGCGTCGATCGGCGAGATGCTGAGCGACCCGGTGCTGTTCGCGGCGATCCACGGGAACATGATGATCACGGTGGCGATCATCTGGGAGATGACGACGAAGCCCGGCAGCGTCGGGGCGGTGCTGGCGGTGGTGATCCTTGGCGGGATCGGCGCGGCATCGGCGATCCCGATGTACCTGCGGCAGCGGGGGTAAGAGCGTCTCCGTACTGATGTGACACCGCGAGGCGCGGCAGCCGTTGCGGGCGTCGGCGCGCGTCGCGGTGTGCTCCTGCGGGGCGGCGCCAGCCGTTCGCGCTAAGTCAGCATCCATGACGGCGTGCAGGATGTGCACCGCTTCCCGCAGGAAGTCGATGGGGCCGGGCGGCGGCTTGACACATTCCGATATAGGAATATAATGGCGACATGGCACGAGCGGCGACGACCTCGGACGCGATCAACGCGATCGCCGAGCCGCGGCGGCGGGAGATCCTGGTGCTGCTGCGGGGCGGCGAGCGGCCGGTGACCGAGCTGGCGCAGGACCTGCGGATGAGCCAGCCGCAGGCGTCCAAGCACCTGCGTGTCCTCCGGGAGGTGGGGCTCGTGCGGGTCCGCGGGGCGGGGAAGCAGCGGCTGTACCGCCTGGACGCCCGCGGGCTGCGGCCGGTCCACGAGTGGGTGGGCGGGTTCGAGCGGTTCTGGAGCGAGCGCTTCGAGCGGCTGGACGAGTACGTGCGGGAGTTGAAGCAGGCAAGGCAGGAGGGGCCCGATGACGGCGAAGACCGGTAGCGGCGGCGAGCCTGCGCATGCGACCGCGGACCGCGAGATCGTGATCTCGCGGGTGATCGGCGCCCCGCGGGAGCTGGTGTTCGAGGCGTTCACGCAGGTCCAGCACCTGTCGCGGTGGTGGGGACCGGAGGGGTTCACGACCACGACACGGTCCTTCGCGTTCCGCGCGGGCGGGGAGTGGGACTTCGTGATGCACGGGCCGGACGGGACCAACTACCAGGAGTGGATCACCTGGCGGGAGATCGTCCCGCCAGAGCGGATCGCGCTGCTGCACGGCGAGTCGCGCGACGACGCGAACGCCTTCGAGTCGGTGCTGACGTTCGAGCCGGCCGGCGAACAGACCCGGATCGTCATGCGCACGGTGTTCCGCACCCGGGAACTGCGCGACGAGGCGGTGGAGAAGTACCACGCGATCGAGGGGGGCGAGCAGACGCTGAGCAAGCTGGCGGCTTACGTGACTGGGGTCGCCCGGGAGCGGTCCACGGGCGGCGGGCCGGCGGCGGCGGGCGAGACCGTGCCCGAGCAGGAGACCGGGCAGGAAGGGACGGTGCGCTGATGGCCGGAAAGGTGTTCTTCAGCGTGACGATGTCACTGGACGGGTTCATCGCGCCCGACGCCGTGTCCGTCGAGCACGTATTTTCGCCCGAAGGTCAGAACGACCCCCGGGTCGAGCGCTGGATGTCGCAGTGGTCAGAGCTGCAGGCGTGGGCGTTCCCGCTGCGGTGGTTCCGGGAGAACCTCAAGGTCGGCGAGGGCGGGGAGGAAGGACTGGACAACGACATCGCCCGGGCGACGTACGAGCGCACCGGTGCGAGCGTGATGGGCAAGCGCATGTTCGACGGCGGCGAGCTGGCGTGGCCGGAAGAGGCGCCGTTCCACACCGCGGTGTTCGTCGTCACCCACACCAGGCGTGACCCGTGGGAGCGGCCGGGCGGCACCACCTTCCACTTCGTCAACGACGGCATCGAGAGCGCGCTGCTCCGGGCCCGCGAGGCGGCGGGCGACCGCGACGTGCGCATCGCCGGCGGCGCCGAGACGATCCAGCAGTACCTGGACGGCGGCGTGATCGACGAGTTCTCGATCACGCTCGCGCCCGTGCTGTTCGGCACCGGCATCCGCCTGTTCGACCGGGTGGACCACGCCCGCCTCGCGCTGGAGCAGGCCCGCACGGACGCATCGTCCCGGGTGACGCACCTGACCTACACCGCCGTGAAACGCTAGCCCGCCGCCCCGCAGCGCGCGGCGGGGTCAAGGGCGAGCAGGCCGGCGAGGCACTCGATGCCTGTGGCTGCGTGCGTCCGCCGACGTTGAGGGAGCGCTCACACCCACAGCCACACTCACGGTGACGCCGGCGAGGGTTCCGGGTGCTACGGCGACGCCGTCAGGCGGGCAGGATCAGTGTTGCCGTCGCGGTGACGATCGCCGCGTGTGGAGGGAGGGGAGGACCGCGCGGGTGCGGAGGCGTGGCGGCTTTCGCACGGCGGTGGCGGGTCCGCACGGCGGATGCGCTGGCGGGGGCGCGGGGTGACGCGTGGTGCTGGGAGATCGTAAAGCGGGGGCAGTAGGGTTGCCGCATGTTGAGGCGGTGGCTGCGGAACGTGCTCATCGCGAGCGACCAGTGGTTGAACGCGCTGGCGCTGGGGGACCCCGACGAGACGATCAGCTCGCGCATCGGCAAGGCGCGGCGGCGGTCGCGGGCGGCGGACGTGCTGTGCGACGCGCTGGGCCGCGCGGACGCCGGGCACTGCGAGCGGGCGATCGAGGACGACGAGGGGGGCGGGCGGGCGTGACCTCGGCCGTTTGGGGGACCTAACCCCCGGCCCCTTCCCTGAAGGGAAGGGGGGCTTCCCCCGAACGGGAGCGCGGAGGCAGGCCGTGCGCCGCGTGCGGAGGCGGGCGGTGCGCCGCATGCGGAGGCGGGCGGTGCGCCGTGTCAGGGCAAGGTTGCTGGCGCCGCGACGCATGGGGCGGACTCGATTACAATGGCGCCGTCCGGAGGAAGCGACGAGCGGGAAGGGCTGCATGAAGTACCACATCTGGACGGTCGGTTGCCAGATGAACGTCGCCGATTCGCGGAAGCTGGCGGCGGGGCTGGACCGCGCGGGGTGCGTGGCGGTCGATGCGCCAGAGCAGGCGGACCTGGTGGTGCTGAACACGTGCTCGGTGCGGGAGCACGCGGAGGACCGGGCGATCGGGCAGCTGGGGCGGCTGAAGAAGCTGCGTGCGCGCGGGCAGCAGGTGACGATCGCGGTGATGGGGTGCATGGTGGGGCCGCGCGACGACGACTTGCGGCGGCGGTTTCCGTACGTGGACGCGTTCGCGCGGCCGCAGGACTTCGCGCCGATCCTGGCGGCCGCGGGCATCGACGACGGCGGCGGCGAGTTCTGGCCGACGACGTACGCCACGCCGGACTCCGTGACGGCGTTCGTGCCGGTGGTGCACGGCTGCGACAAGTTCTGCACGTACTGCATCGTGCCGTACCGGCGGGGGCGCGAGCAGAGCCGGACGATCGATGACGTGCGGGCCGAGGTGGAGCACTACTGCGCGCGCGGCGTGCGCGAGGTGACGCTGCTGGGGCAGACGGTCGAGGCGTACGGGCACGACCTGGCGGAGCGGCCCGACCTGGGCGACCTGCTGCGGGCGATCCACGACGCGCCGGGGCTGGAGCGCATCCGCTTCCTGACGTCGTACCCGCGAGACATGACGGTGCGGATCATCGACGCGGTGGCGGAGCTGCCGAAGGTGTGCGAGCACTTCAACATCCCGGTGCAGTCGGGCGATGACGCGGTGCTTGCGCGGATGCGGCGCGGCTACACGGTTGGGGAGTACCTGGAGAAGTTCGCGCTGGTGCGGGAGCGCATCCCGGACGCGGCGATGGTGACGGACGTGATCGTAGGGTTCTGCGGGGAGACGGACGCGGAGTTCCAGCACACCTACGAGCTGCTGGCGCGGCTGCGATTCGACAAGGTGCACGTGGCGGCGTACTCGCCGCGACCGGGGACGATCGCGCACCGGACGCTGGCGGACGACGTGCCGGCGGCAGTCAAGCAGGAGCGGCTGCGGGCGGTGGAGGATCTGGAGGCGCGGGTGGCCGCGGAGATCAACGCGCGCCTTCTTGACACGCAGCAGGCCGTGCTCATCGAAACACGCCGCGAAGGCCGCTGGACGGGGCGTACGCGCGGAGGGAAGCTGGTACACTTCGCGGGTGAGGCGGAGATCGGGCGGATGGCCAGCGTCCGCATCACACATACCACCGCCTGGTCATTGCAAGGAACAGCGCTCCCCGCGTCGGTCCCTGCGTAGATGTTCGGCTCTCTCGATACGCTTGTGCTGCCATTGCTGGCCGGGGTCGGCGCGTTCGCGCTGGTCGGCCTGATCTGGAACTTGACCGAAGGGTACTTCGAGGAACGCCGCAAGGATCAGCGATAGTTCCGTGCCATCTCCAACTTCGCAGGCATCATCGCCGCTGGTGGCGGTCGTGGTCGTCATCCTGACGGTGGCGGAGGACGACCTGCGGGTTTTGCTGATCCATCGGAGCGCGGAGCCGTACCGTGATTCGTGGGCGCTGCCGGGCGGGCTGCTGGGGGAGGGGGAGACGCTGGACCGGGCGGCGGCGCGCAAGCTGCTGGACGAGACGGGGGTGCAGGACGTGTACCTGGAGCAGCTGTACACGTTCGGGGAGCTCTCGCGCGGGGAGGGGGGGCGGCGTGGCGTGGCGATCACGTACTTCGCGCTGGTGCAGTACGGGCAGGTGCGGCTGCGGGAGAGCGACACGTGGCAGCCGCAGTGGCACAGCGCGTACAAGCTGCCGGCGCTGGCGTTCGAGAACAACGTGGTGGTGGATTACGCGGTGCGGCGGCTGCGGTCGAAGCTGGACTACACGAACGTGGCGTACAGCCTGTTGCCGCGGCAGTTCACGCTGAGCGAGCTGCAGCAGGTGTACGAGGCGATCCTGGACCGGGAGATGGACAAGCGCAATTTCCGGCGGCGGATGCTCTCGCTGGGGGTGATCAAGGCGGCGGGGGAGACGCGGATGGAGGGGGCGCACCGGCCGGCGCAGCTGTTCACGTTCGTGCGGCGGGAGCCGACTACGGTGTAGGCACCCAAGGGCCGGGCGCGAGGGGTGCTGGAGCAGGCAGCGGATCTCCGCTCGCATGTGGTGCTGCCGATACTCAGCAGTGATGGGTATCCCCCAGCAGGTAGGCGACCTGGCGTGGCCAACGATCCGGATGCGGTCGCCCGGCCTAGGGCTGGCGCATGTATCCGGCTCAAGCCGGGCGTACGCAGCGACACTGCTGCTCATCGCGACGCTCGGTATCGGCGTCCGCCTGCTTTTCGTGCTGGGCTCGGACTTCCCGCTCAACGATGGCGGCCTGTTCTATCAGATGGCACGGGACGTGCAAGCCTCGCACTACGCGCTGCCTGCGTCCACGACGTACAACGGGGCTCATTTGCCGTTTGCGTACCCGCCGTTCGGCATCTACGCGGCTGCTCTCGTGAACGACATCACCGGCATGAGCATGGTGGAGGTATTTCGCTACCTGCCCCTCGTTGTGAGCTCGTTGACGATCGGCGCATTCTTCCTGCTCGCGCGAGACGTGCTGCGGTCGCGTCTCGCAAGCGCAGCGGCCGTGCTCGTGTTCGCGCTGGTGCCGCGGGGCTTCGAGTGGATGATCATGGGCGGTGGCGTCACCCGCGCGTTCGGCCTGCTCTTCGCGCTCCTCACGATTCACTCTGCGCACCGGCTTTACGTGCGACAGGAGCAGCGGTTCGCGCTGACAGCCATGGTCTTCGGCTCACTGGCCCTCCTGAGCCACCTGGAGATGGGGTGGTTTGCCGCGTTCTCGTGCGGACTGTTGTTCGCGAGATATGGGCGGAACCGTGCTGCCCTCCGTTCATCGCTGCTTGTGGTGGGCGGCGTTGCGGGGATGCTCGCGCCCTGGCTCGGCGCGCTCTTCGCGATGCACGGCGTAACGCCGTTGACGGCGGCGCTCCGTACGGGGAGCCAGTCGCCAGTAAGTTCGTTCCTGTTCCTGATTGAGCTACGGTTCACGGATGAACTGCTGTTCCCCCTAGCGCTGGTCCTGGGGTTGCTAGGGGCCTTCAACGCAACTACCAAGGGACGCTACCTGCTGCCGTCCTGGCTCATCGCAATCGTGTTCCTGGATCCGCGGGGCATGAACAACGACCTCGCGATCCCCCTCGCAATGCTCGCGGGCATGGGCGTGAAGGACGTGGTGTATCCGATGCTCGTTGGCGGCACCGAGACGACGACAAAGCGCGGTACGACACCGAGCAGCGGACGCCGCGTCCTCGCGGCTACGGCGCTTGCTACCGGCGCCCTGTACCTGCTCGTGGGCGCAGTCGTCTCGACCCCTACGCAACTCAGCGGCCTGAGCCGCGACGAGCGAGGGGCGATGGCGTGGTCCGCCGCGCACACGCCTCCTTCAAGCGCATTTGTCATCGTGACGGGCGACCAGTGGCCGATTGATAACGTGTCCGAGTGGTTCCCGGTGCTGGCAGGGCGCAAGAGCATCGCAACCGTGCAGGGCTACGAGTGGGCGCCAGGCGGAGCGTTCGCCAAGCGGGTTTCCGCATACGACGCGCTGCAAGAGTGCGCCCGGGCGGATCAACGCTGTGTAGAGAGATGGATCGCCAGTCTGGGAGGCGCTGCTGATTACGTCTACGTCTCCAAGATTGCGCAGCGTGACCTACGCACGACACTCGGGAGCGCCTGCTGCACCACCTTACAGGCCTCGCTTCGGGCGAGCGGCGGCTACGTTGCGGTCTACGATGGCCCGGCGGCGGTCATCTATCGCCGCGGCTGACGAACCGACCGTCGGCGGGTATCGCCGGGGCGGCACTTCGCGGGTCAGGCGTCGGTGCGGACGGGGACGGGCTCCGGGGTGGCGTGGTGGGCTTCGATGCTGATGCGGGGGACGAGGCGGTCGAGCCAGTCCGGGAACCACCAGTTGGCGTCGCCCATGACCTGCATGAATGCCGGGACCAGGATGAGCCGCACGACGGTGGCATCGATGAAGATGGCTGCGGCGAGGCCGATGCCGAACTCCTTGATGACGCGCTGATCGCCGAGGGCGAAGCTGAGGAAGACGGCGACCATGATGGCGGCGGCGGCGGTGATGAGGCGTGTGGTGAGGGAGAGGCCGCGGGCGACGGCGCCGCTGGCATCGCCGGTGCGGAGGTATTCCTCGCGGATGCGGCTGACGAGGAAGACCTCGTAGTCCATCGAGAGGCCGAAGAGGATGGCGAACATGAACATGGGGAGGAACGACTCGATGGGGCCGGTGCGGGTGACGCCGATGAGGCCGGCGCCCCAGCCCCACTGGAAGACGGCGACGAGCACGCCGTAGGCAGAGCCGATCGCGAGCAGGTTCATGAGGGCGGCCTTGAGCGGGACGAGCACCGAGCGGAAGACGGCCATGAGGAGCAGGAAGCTGAGCCCGATGACGGAGATGAAGAGGATGGGCAGGCGGCCGGCGATCTGGCTGCCGATATCGATGAATGCCGCGGTGGTGCCGCCGACGAACGCCTGGGTGCCCTTGCCCGCGGTGTCCAGCGCCAGCGCCTTGCGGAGGTTGTGGACGAGCGTGGCGGTGGCGGCGTTCTGGGGCGAGGTCGTCGGGGTGACGGTGATGATGGCGGCGGAGCGATCGGCGTTAAAGCGGGGGGCTGAGGCGGCCTTGACGCCGGGGAGCGACGCGAGCTCGGCGGGGAGGGCGCTGACGGCGGCGGCGCCGGCGGCGGTATCCATGCGGAGGGCGACGATGATCGGGCCGTTGAATCCGGGGCCGAAGCCGGCGGACAGGAGGTCGTAGGCGCGGCGGGAGGAGTAGCTCGTCGGGTTGTTGCCGGCGTCGGATGAGCCGAGCTGGATGCTGAAGAGGGGGATGGAGAGGGTGACGAGCAGGGCGAGGGAGACGACGAGCGCCGGCACGGGGACGCGCTGGATCATCCGGCTGAGCCGGTAGCCGAAGCCGCTCTCGCCCTCGTTCGCGGTCACGCGGAGTCCGGGCACTTGCCAGCGGTCGATGTTGTGGCCGACGACCTTGAGGATGGCGGGCATGACGAAGAGCGCCACGGCGACGGAGAGCGCGACGATGACGGCGGCGGCCGTGCCGAGATCGGCGACGAAGCGTATGCCGACAGCCCAGAGGCCGAGCATGGCGATGACGACGGTGGAGCCGGCGAAGAGGACGGACCGCCCGGCGGTGGCGGAGGCCTGGACGATCGCATTATCGATGCTGAGGCCGCGGGCGAGGCCCTCGCGGTAGCGGGTAACGATCAGGAGTGCGTAGTCGATGCCGACGCCGAGGCCGATCATCGCGCCGAACTGCGGGGTGAAGGAGGGCAGTCCGACGAAGCGCGTGCCGACGCCGATGACGAGGAGGCCGGACACCAGCGCGACCACGGCGGTGATGATCGGCAGGCCCATGGCGACGACCGAGCCGAAGGCGACGAGGAGCACGAGGATGGCGACGCTGATGCCGATCAGCTCGGTGAGGTTGCCCAGGCTCCCGCGCTCCGCGGAGGCGACGACGGGGCCGCCGGCCTCCACCTGGAAGCTCGGTGTGGAGACCTGCTGGCGGAGCGCAAGGAGGGCCGAGGCGGCGCCGGGGGGCAGATCGCGTGCTTTCTTCGCGTACTGGACGGTGATGCGGGCGACGGTGCCATCGGAGGAGGTGGTGTTCTGTCCGCCGTAGGGAGACGTTACGTCAACGACATCGGGCAGGGCCTTGAGTTGCGCGATGAGGCCGGCGACCTTCGCGCGGGTCGCGGGGTCGTTTACGCCGGCGGGCGCCCGGACGACGACGGTGGCGCTGTCGCCGGCTTGCTGGGGGAAGCGCGCCTGGAGGAGGTCGACGGCCTGCTGGGCTTCGGTGCCCTTCATGCTGAAGGCGTCGGAGTAGCTGCCGTGGAAGACGCTGTAGGCGAAGACGAGAGCGGCGAGGGCCAGCGCGGTCGCGCCAAGGACCCACCAGGGGTGACGAGCGGCGGTGCGCGGCCAGGTGTCGAAGACGAACGAGCGGGGCGGGCGTTGCATAGTCGCGTTGGCTCCTTGACGGCGGCGGAGGTGTCGCCATATTATGAACCGGAGTTCCGGTTCTCGCAAGTGCAGCGCGGTTACGGATGTGTAATGACGGAGATGATCCCGGGCCAGCGGTCCGAGCGCCACGATGCGGTGGTGAATCGAGCGCGCATCCTGGCGGCGGCGCGGGAGCAGTTCGCGACGCGCGGGCTGGAAGCCGAGATGAAGGACATCGCGGCGGCGGCGGACGTGGGCGTGGGGACACTGTACCGGCACTTCGAGAGCCGGGACGGGCTGGTGGCGGCGCTCATCGAGGAGACGCGCGCGGAGCTTCTCGGGCGGGTCGGGGTCGCCGCGGCGGGAGGGCCGCCGGCCGAGGCGTTCCGCTCGATTCTGGAGGCGGCGGCGGACGTCCACGAGCGGTACGGGGCGCTGATCGAAGTGGCGATGGCGCAGACGCTCGACGGCGCGGACGAGCGGCGGCTCGACGAGTTCACATCGATCATGGACGGGCTGCTGCGTCGTGGCGTGGCCGAAGGGGCGTTTCGGGCGGACCTCGACGTTGCGGTGACGCGCGCGATGGTGGAGTCCGTGTTCATGTCGGGCAAGTTCGTGGAGCTGGCGCGCGGGCGCGGCTACCGCGCGGCGGCCGATGCGCTGGCGAGCGCGTTTCTGGCGGGGATGGCGGCGGCGCGCGGGACCGCGTAAGAGCGACTTCTGGTCGCGACGCGGCGTGCTCGCTGGGGGCGGCGGGCTTCGCTACGCTGCTGGCATGGCGCAGCTTGCCGTCCGCGGCGGCACACCGCTCCGCACGAAGCCGTGGCCGGCGTGGCCGCAGCACGATCAGCGCGAGATCGCGAACCTGGCGCGCGTGGTGGCGAGCGGGAACTGGGGCGGGTTCCCTTCGCCGAACGTCACGGGCGGCGAGTTCGCGGCGCGATTCGCGGCGTACCACGGGGCGCGATACGGCATCACGACGACGAGCGGCACGGCGGCGCTGGAGATCGCGCTGAAGGCGGCGGGCCTGGAGCGCGGCGACGAGGTGCTGGTGCCCGCGCTGACGTTCTACGCGACGGCGTTCGCGGCGCTGGTGCAGGGGTTCAAGCCGGTCTTCGTCGACATCGACCCGGAGACGTGGTGCATCGACGCGGCGCAGATCGAGCGGCAGGTCACGCCGGACACACGGGCGATCCTGCCAGTGCACCTGGGATCGCGGATGGCGGACATGGACCGCATCGGCGAGATCGCCAAGAAGCACAAGCTGCGGGTGATCGAGGACTGCGCGCACATGCACGGGGGCTTCTGGCGGGGGCGGGGGGCCGGGACGCTGGGCGACGCGGGGTGTTTCAGCTTCCAGTCGTCGAAGCTGATGACGTGCGGCGAGGGCGGGATCATCGTCACGGACGACGACATGCTGGCGCACCGGTGCCAGGCGTACATGAACTCCGGCCGCGGCACGACGACGGACCGGCAGGCGGCGGAGGGCACGATGCTGGGCTGGAACTACCGGATGACGGAGTTCCAGGCGGCGGTGCTGCTGGCGCAGATGGAGCGGCTGCCGGAGCAGATCGCGACGCGCAACGCGAACATCGCCCACCTCGAGCGGCGCGTCGCCGAGATCGAGGGCGTGCGCACGCTGCCGCACGACGATCGGATGACGGCGCAATCGGGGTACGGGGTGGTGCTGCGGTACGACGAGGCGGCGTGGCGGGGGGTACCGCGCGACCGGTTCGCGCGGGCGCTGCACGCGGAGGGGATGCTGCTGTACGGGGCGTTCTACACGCCGGTGTACAGCACGCCGCTCTTCGCGTGGAAGGACGCGCCGATCGAGGCCGACTACTCGCAGACGCGCTGCGCGGTGGCGGAACGGGCCGCCGGCAAGGAGATGATCTGGCTGCCGCACGAGGTGTTCCTGGGGACGACGGCGGACGTGGATGATCTGTGCGACGGGATCGTGAAGCTGCGGGAGCATGTGGACGAGCTGGCGGGCGAGTGACCTCCGGTAGCGTCAGCGCAAGGCGGCCGCCGTCACAGTCCGTACCAGGATCGATACTGCCCCACACGCCGTCGGAGCGTGACGATGGACTGAGAGGCAACTCATCGACCAGTTACCGGACGACGTCTCCGCCGAGACGATCGTGACCGAGTTGGAGTTCAAGTTGCTCATGGAACGGCGCGGTTCCGACGCCGAGCGGGGTGAGAACCTGATTTCCGCCGCCGAAGCCCGGCAACGACTCTCGAAATGGCTGACGTCGCCTGGCACATAGACGCGCTCGTCGATCTCAGCGGCATCGTTGAGCACGGCGGTCGCCGGCCTGACGCCAGCATCGTTTTGTTATGCTGCGCAGGGAGGAGGAGCGGCATGACGGACTGGCGGGCGAAAGAAGCGAAATACTTCATGCGCGCCGGGCGTCGGATGGACCTGCTCGCGGTGCGCGGCGAGGGCACCGTGATCTGGGACGAGGACGGGAAGTCGTACCTCGATTTCTTCGGCGGGCCGGCGACGATCAGCCTGGGGCACAGCCACCCGGTGATGGTGGAGGCGATCGCAGACCAGGCGCGGCAGCTCATCCACGTCTCCAACCAGTTCTACTCGATCCCACAGCTCCAGCTCGCGGAGCTGCTGATCGAGCACTCGTGCTTCGACCGCGTGTACTTCATGAACAGCGGGGCGGAGGCCAACGAGGGAGCGCTGAAGCTGGCGCGGAAGTGGGGCAAGGAGAAGAAGCAGGGCGCGTACGAG
>DASQHL010000180.1:0-3260 GCA_035632115.1 Dehalococcoidia bacterium
ACTACACGCACGTGATGCTCGCGCTGTGCCGCGTCTGCGGCTTGCCGGCGCGATACGTGTCCGGCCACATGCTTGGCCAGGGGGGCACGCACGCCTGGGTTGAGGTTGTGCTGCCCACGCGCGACGGCACGGGTGAGGGCACCGCGTGGGCGTTCGATCCCACGCACGCCAGTCGCGGCGGCCTTGGCTACGTCACGATCGCGGTCGGCGCCGATTACTCGGACGTGGCGCCGACGTCAGGAAGCTACGTGTCTGCGGCGCGCGGGCGGCTCATCAGCACCAAGCGGGTGACGCTTTTGGAGATGGAGTAGCGCAGGCTCGTCAGACGGCGCGTCGCTTATCAAATCCTGATGCGGGTCTTATATATCCGTGGCTGTGACGAGCATCCTGGTCGTCGAGGACGATGCGCGGCTGGCTTCGACCCTGCAGCGCGTGCTGGTCGCGGAAGGTCATGACGTCGCCGTCGCGATGGACGGTGTCGAGGCCCTGAGGCGCGCCCGCGAGCGCAGCTACGACCTGGTCGTGCTGGACGTCATGCTCCCCGGCCTGGACGGGATCGCCGTGTGCCGCCGGCTGCGCGCCGGCGGGCCGATTCCCATCCTGATGCTCACCGCCCTGGGAGGCACCGCGGAGCGGGTGCGGGGGCTCGACAGCGGCGCCGACGATTACCTCGCCAAACCCTTTGCCTACGAGGAGCTGCTGGCGCGGGTCCGAGCGCTGCTGCGCCGCACGACCCCGAGCGCTCAGCGCGGCTTTGCCGACCTGCGCCTCGACCCGGCGGTCCGAGGCGCCTGGCGCGGCGATCGCGCGATCGAGCTCACCGCGACCGAGTTCGAGCTCCTCGAGCATTTCTTGCGCCATCCGCGCCAGGTGCTGACGAGAGAGCAGCTCCTGGATGCGGTGTGGAAGGGCGAACCGGAGAGCGACAACGTCGTCGCCGTGTACGTCGGGTACCTCCGGGAGAAGCTCGAGCGCGGCGGAGAGCCCCGGCTCCTGCACACGGTGCGTGGCGCGGGTTACGCGCTGCGCGAATAGTTGTCGCTTCGCGCCAGGCTCGCGCTCTTCGGGGCGGCGGTCGTCGCGCTCGCGCTCGTCGTCTTTGGCGCGCTCCTCTACGCCCTACTCGCCCACAGTGTCACGACGAACCAGGACGACGCCCTGCGCAGCCGGGCGCAGGACGCCGTCCGCGCGCTTGACTCGTCGGGCAATCTCCAACCGCGCGCGCCGGTTGCGCCCGCGGACCTGCGTACGAGCACGGACATCTTCGTCGAGGTGTTCGACAGCGGGTGGTCGCTGATCTACTCGACCGCGGTGCTGGATGGTTCACCGCCGGCCGTCGCGCCGCGACTCAGCGTGGCCGCGACACAGGCATCTGGCGGCGAGTTCGACACCGAGAACGGCCTGCGGCTTTATGCCCTTGCATTCGACGGCGGGTTTGTGGTCACCGGTCAGTCGACGCGCGTTCCGCAATCCAACCTCTCCGGCATCGCCGCCTTCACCGTCGTCTCCGCCATCCCTGCTCTGCTCGCCGCGCTGCTCGCGTCGTGGCTCGTCGCGGGCCGGGCGCTCAGGCCGCTCAAAACGGCGGCGGGCGCTGCCGACGAGATCGGCCGGACGCGTGACTTCGGCCGCCGGCTGCAGTCTCCCGGCACGGGCGACGAGGTCGCCCTGCTCTCGAACAGCTTCAACCGGATGCTCGATCAGCTTCAGGGCGCCTACGAGTCGCAGCGAAGGTTCGTCGCCGACGCCTCGCACGAGCTGTACACGCCGCTGACCACGATCCAGGGCAACGCCGGCCTGCTGGCGCGCGGCCCGGACATCGGCGAAGACGAGCGCCGGGCCGCCGCCGCGGACATCGCCGCGGAGAGCCTGCGTATGGCCCGCCTGCTCGACCGGATGCTTACCCTCGCTCGCGCCGACGCAGGTCTTGGTCCCACGATCGCCCCCGTCGACCTGCGCGAGCTGGTCGTCGAGGTCTGCCGGCAGGCGGGCGCCGTGCGCGCCGGTCGCTCGCTCGGCGTGGAGTGCGTCGACGCGTCGGTCGGCGGCGACGCCGACGCGCTCCGGCAGCTCGTCTGGATCCTCCTCGACAACGCGTTCCGCCACGCGCGCTCGCGAGTCGAGGTCCGCTTGACCGTGGAATCGGGTTGGGCACGGTTGGTGGTCGCTGACGACGGCGTGGGCATTGCGGAGGCAGACCGCGAGCGGATCTTCGACCGCTTCTACCGCGTCGACGCGGCACGATCCGGCGGCCGCGCCGGCCTCGGCCTGTCGATCGCACGCTCGATTGCCGAGCAGCACGGCGGCCGGATCATCGCCGGCACATCCCTCCTGGGCGGCGCGGCGCTGCTCTTCGACATCCCGCTGCGCGTGCCCTGATCCCTTATCGCTTTCTCAAGTCCAGGTCGAATGCTCGGCTCATGTTCGACATCGCACCGGATCACGCAATCGGGCTCGTCGCCGGGCTGCTCGCGCTTCCCGTCGCGCTGGCGGCCATCTGGCTCCGGCCCGCCCGTCGCTCCGTGCCCGGCACGGTGCTGGCAGCGTCGGTCCTGATGGCCGTGCTGGGCGCCGTGCACATCGGTCTCGTCTTCACCCACCCGGACGAACGGCTGACCGCCATTCTCTTCGCCGCCAACGGCGCAGCCTACCTCGCCCTGTCGCAGGCCTTCACGTGGCGGGCGTGGAGGCCGGCTTCGGCCGCCCTGATCGTGGCGACGCTGCTCGGCTACCTGGTCTACATCGTGCTCGGATTTGATTCGCCCGACCAGGTCGCCATCGCCACGAAGCTGCTGGAGATCCTGACTCTCGGCCTGGTCCTCGTCCCGGTCCGGGGCGAGCGGAGCGGCCCGCGGCGCGCAGCCCGCTGGTGGGCGCTCGGGGTGGCTCTGCCCACCCTGATGGTCGTGACCACCGCCTCGGTGTGGATCGTCGACCTCGCACGTCCCGACTCACGCCACGCGCACGCCGGCGCGCTACTTCAGGCGACCAACGAAATCGCCACCCCGCAGCAGGCCGCCGCCGCGGCGCAGCTGCTCGCCGAGACGAGCGCGGCGATCGCGCCCTACCAGGACTGGCACAAGGCCTGGGCGGCCGGTTACAGGCCGGGTGGTCCTCCCAACATGCCCTCGACCCACTGGATGAACCAGCACTACGTCGACGCTGGATATGTCCTGGACCCAACGCGTCCGCAGGGCCTGGTCTACGCCAACACGACGCACGGCCCCGTGCTGATAGGAGCGATGTTTCAGATGAAACAC
>DASQHL010000181.1:0-8702 GCA_035632115.1 Dehalococcoidia bacterium
CGGGGGACGTAGAACCAAGAACCCAGAACCCCGAACCCCGAACCCGGAGCCAAGCGCATCGAGGTTGGCGGGCCGGCGCACCGGCAGCGTATCGGGTGTGCCGAAGCCGACGGTGCGGCATGGAGACGGACGGCGCCACCCTCACTGGAACTGTCGTAGCGCGTTCCACGTCGCGTCGAAGGTCTGCAGAGGCTTACGGCAGATGAAGATCGGAACGCCGCGCTCGTCGTTGCGCACGCCGTAAGCGTTCGTGATGCTGGCGACCGGCGTTACCTGACCGAAGAAGCCACGCAGATAGTGCGCGTCGTAGCCCAAGACGATCAGCGTGCGCGGAGCGAGACCGGCCGGCTTCCAATACCAGAATGTGAGCTGCGGGCTGATCACGGGCGGCAGACCGCGTCCGTACCGCACGAGCGCGCCGGCCTCACCGTAGTTCGAGGCGAGCACCGCGGCGTTCGTGCGCTCTCCGGCGGGGAGCTGAAGGTACACCGCCTCGACCTGGACCGCGAGGTCGCGCCAGCCCACCGTGTCCGCGAAGTCCTTCCTGATCTTGTCAAGGTTGAACCTCGCCATCGACGAGTCCGGCACGAGGGGGACAAGGAGCGGCGCCATGAGGGCCGCGCCCAGGATCATCGAGAAGCCGGCGGCGGGGACCGCGTGGCGCCAACGGCGGCGGCGGCGGGCGATCGCTTCGATGCGCACGCACCCGGCGGCAAGCACAAAGGGGATCAGTGGACCGGGGTAGTAGAACTTGCCGTCCGGGAGGAACAGCAGGAAGGCGAGCGCCGCGGCAACGCCGAGGGGGCGCAGGTCGCGCTCACGGAGCAGGTGATACCAGCCGGTGAGCCACACGGGCAGGGCGAGCAGCCCGACGATGACCAACTGGTTTGCCAGGAACGCGACGGCCCCACCGTCCTGCTGGATGACGCGGCTGTGGTTGCGCGTGTAATCGAGCGTTGGCCAACCGTGCATGGCCTGCCAGACGAGGTTGGGCGCGAAGATCGCGAAGGCGAGGGCGGCGCCGAGCCACGGCCAGGGAGTCCGCAGGTGGCGACGCCCGGGCATGTAGACGAGCGCGGCGGCGAGCCCGATCCCGAGCACGGCGATGGTGAACTTGGTCTCGAGGCCGATGCCGGCCACCAGTCCGACGCCGAGCCAGAGCCGCGGATCATCACGCCGGATCGCCCGCGTCGCGAGCAGCAGTGCGACCATCCACGCCAGCTGGTCGAAGCTCACGGTCTGGAAGAGCCAGTTCGTGGCGAGGAGCAGCGGGCACGCCAGGGCAGCGATCGAGGCCAGGATCTGGGCGGACCTACCACCGCCGAGCTCGCGCGCGACGAGCCCGGCGAGCACCACAATGGCGGCGCCGGCCAGCGCCGGGAGCAGCCGCAAGGCCCACGGCGATTGGCCGAGGACGAGCACGTCGAGGCGCGCGAGCAGCGGGGTTACCGGCGGAAAATCGACGAAGCCGAACGCGAGATGCTTACCGCTCGCCAAGTAGTACAGCTCGTCGCGGTGGTAGCCGTACAGGCCATTTGTGGCGAGGTGCAGCGCGAGCTTCACGACCGCGAGCAGGATCAGCGGAGCGTTGTCGCCGGCTAGCCACGAGGTGGCGCGTCCGCCGCGACGCGGCAGCGCAGGCGCCTCCGCGGCTACCATGCTGGCCATCGGTGCACTATGCCGCCCCGCTGCGGGACCTGCAACCGTGGGCTCGACGGCGCGCAATGCCGCATCAGAGGCGAGAAGCGGGAAGCGAGAAACGAGCGCAGGAGGCGAGGCGAGAGGCGAGCATCAGGGGGAGGCGGGGGCGGTGACGGGCAGGGTGCTACGCAGGCTGACGAGGGCGGCGAGGCCGACGGCGGCGGGGAGGAAGAGGCCGAGACCGCGCCAGGCAAGGGTGCCGGCGAGGGCGGCGTCGAGCGGGACGCCGTAGTGGTGGAGGATCGTCGGGACGGCGGCTTCGACGACGCCAAGGCCGCCCGGGAGGAGAGGCAACGCGGAGGAGATGAGGCCGACGCAGTAGGCGAGCAGCAGGATCTCGAAGCCGACGTGGACGCCGACGGAACGCAGGGCAAGGTAGAGGCAGGCGGCATCGGCGAGCCAGGCGCTGGCGCTGAGGAGCGCGATGCGAAGACGGCGCGGCAGCGGGCCGACCGCCTCCATGGCGTCGGCGTGCCAGCGGGCGCCGGTGGCGCGGGCCTCTTCGCGAGAGATGCGGGGGCCGCGGATGTTCAGCCGGGCCGCCAGCGCGGCAATGGGCGCCAGCGCGGCGCCACGGACGGCGAGGACTGCCGTGGCAGCGAGGAGGAGCACGATGACACCGGCGGCGGTCAGCGCGGTGCCGGTGCGATCGGAGAAGTCGCCTTCGGCGGCGGCGATGAGGGTGACGATGGCGGTGATGGCGAGGAGGGTGCGGGCGCTGAACCAGCTCATCCAGCCGAGCGCGAGGGCGGCTCTGCCGGTGGGGACGCCGTGTCGGTGCAGTTCGGTGACGGAGAGGGCGATGCCTGGCGCGGGGGAGCCGGGGAGGACGCTGCCGAGGCCGGAGTTGACGAGGCCGGCGCGGAGGGCGACGGAGAGCGGCAGCGTGGGGGGGCGGGCGAGGTGGCGCAGCTCGACGCCGATGGCTGCGTAGCAGGCGGCTTCAGCGACGAGGGCGGGGAGCAGCCACCACGGGTTGGCGGCGGTCAGCGCGTCGAGGACCTCATCGAAGCCGCCGGCCAGGGAGTTGACGACGTAGAGGGCGACGGCGCCGATGAGGATGCCGACGGCGAGACGGAGGAGCGTGCGTCGCGAGCGCCAGGGGGATGGCTGTGGGGGGTTCGTCGTGGGCGTTGTCACCGAGATGCACTATAGGGGACGGCGCGGGAGGCGGGGGGAGGTGGAAGTGGGAGACGGGAGGCGGGAGGCGCGAGGCGGGAGGCGGGAGGCGGGGTGGCGGGAGCGGGAGGCGGGAGGCGCGAGGCGGGACTAGCGTCGCCAGCGAGGACGAAGGCAGTTACGGACAGCCCGGATAGTCCATTGCTCCCGCCAGCGCCGTCGCTGTGGTGGCGAATTGAGACGCCGACGCGCGGAATCGGTCTATGGCGGGCCAGGCTCCAGTTTGGATGGGGAGGAGAGCGCCGAAATCGGCAAGAGCCGGCATGGGCGTGGGCGTGGGAAACAGAACGGACGAGGTGGTAAGCAGATACGGTGCCGCGTTGCCAGCGACGACCAAGAGGCGAATTACGGTTGTCGAAAAGCGGAAGTCGCCACCACACGTGAGCAGGAACCGGCCGTTCGCATCGAAGACCCACGCTGGAGTACCTGCCGGAAGCCCGGCGGCGCTTATCCCGGTGAGCGATGCGGCACGTTGGGCTGTGGTCGCGGTGTACGTGATCGACCGGACAGTTGCGTCCATGTGTGCGAGCAAACGCGCGACCGCCCCGATGGCCTCCGCAGTTGTGTGCACAATCTGATCCTCGGGAACTCGTGCACGGTCGATCTGCGGTACTCCTCCTCTTGAGATAGCTACGGGCTGACCGAGGAGCGCGAGATCCAGACGACCCGCGGCAGAGCCGCCCTCCGCAGGGAATCCTTGTGGGGCCAGTACCCAGAGCGTGCCCTCTCTTCCATGAAAGGAGCCGTGCTCGCTCACCGAGCCGAACTGCCCGTACTCCACGAACAACCACGCCGCGACACTGTCTGGGGGCGCGGTAAGGCCCGGGACAGCGAGTCTGGCCGACGAGACGCCGAGCAGGCGGTCGGCTGATCCAACGGTGGTCTCCACATAGGTGACGGACTCGATACCGTCAACGGTGTTCCCCGGGACGGCAACGGTGACGAGATACGTGAGCGCCGAGTCGAGAGCGTCGCGGAACGTGAGGTTCGGACGGTCGGGAGATGGATCAGGCGACGGAGGAGCGAAAGGGGTCGAGCGGGCGGTAGGAGGAGGACTTGGCGTAGAGCGAGGTACATCGGGAGGAGCCGAACCGCGGCAGGCCGAGGAGGCGACGCCGACGATCGCGACCGAGATGATCATGGCAGAGGCAGTGGCGCGCAATCTCACATCACACCAAGCCGTCGGCGACGGGCGGTGCTGATGATCTCAACCGCCTGAGCATACACCGACCATCGTCAACCGGCTGGGCGCGCAGCCGGCGGATCGCCTACGGAACGGCGACGAAGCCGGTGGCATGGGAACGATGGTCGCGACGCGACGCTTGCGGTTCGGGACTTGCCGCGGGCTAGATGGTGTTGAAGCGGCTGAGGCCGGGGATGTCGGTGAAGTAGGTGTTGAAGAGGGTCATCTGGTTGGAGAAGAGGAGGATGCCGACGAAGATCACGAGGGCGCCGGTGGCGACTTCGACGAGGGGCATGGCGCCTCGGATGCGGCGCAGGAAGGCGGTGACGGGGACGACGGCGAGGCCGGTGATGATGAACGGGACGCCGAGGCCGAGCGAGTAGACGAGCAGCAGGTAGCCGCCCTTCGCGACGGACGAGCTGGTCGCTGACAGCGTGAGGATGGCGCCGAGGACGGGGCCGATGCAAGGGGTCCAGCCGACGGCGAAGGCGGAGCCAACGCCGAACGACTTGGCGTAGCCCAGCCGGTGCAGCAGGCCGCCCCCCATCGCGATCGAGCCGCCGCCGGCGCCCGCGCCGACGGCCATGGTGCCGCCGCCAGCGGTCGCGGTCTCCAGCGTGTACGTGCGGTAGAGCATCGGGATGCGGATGACGCCGATGAGGTTGAGCCCCATGACGATGAGGAAGACGCCGCCGATCTTTTCGAGCAGGGGGATGTTGTCGCGGACGAGGGTGGTGGAGTCCTGGCTGACGAGCGCGCCGAGCAGGCCGGCTGAGGCGCCGATGAGCGTAAAGACGGCGGTGAAGCCCAGGACGAAGGCGACGGCGTGGGTGACGGTCTCGCGGCGGGCGGAGCGGCCGGGGTCGAGGGTGGCGGTGGTGCCGGTGAGGTGAGCGAGGTAGGCGGGGACGAGGGGGAGCACGCAGGGCGAGAGGAACGAGAGGAGGCCGGCGGCGAAGGCAAACGCGAAGCCCCAGGGGCCGGTGAGAAAGTGGACCCAGCCGTCGGTCACGGGCGCCCCTCAGTCGAACGGGGACGCGGCGGCGTCCGGGATGCCGAGCAGGGCGAGGCGGGCGTGGTCGTAGCGCTCCTTGGCGCGGGCCTCGCGGTTGAGCAGGCCCTTGAACTGGTCGCCGACGAGGGTCTTCGTGCCATCGAGGAAGACGGCGTGGAGGTCGCCGAGCTGCTTCTGCCAGTCGTGGTACGCCTTGAGATACGCCTCGCGGCGCTCGTCGCTGACCTTCATGGGGCCTCCGGATCCAGATTCAGGCTACCGCGCGGGGCGGGGGGCGGGGAAGTGTGTCGGTGTTGTTGGTGTCAGTGTGTCATCGGCGGCAGGTGATGGCCATGGCGAGGGTCAGGACGCCGGTGACGGCGAGGAGGGCGCCGGGCAGGGGTGTGCGGGGGCGGCCCGGGGGAGGGGCCGGCGCCGGTCGGCGGGAGGGCGGCGCTCGATCCGCTGCCGGTCGCGCAAGGCGGCACCAGTCCGGCGATGGCCGCGAGGTGCAGCATACTCCCGCCGGCCAGGTGGGCGGTGACGAGGACGGCGGGCTGCGCCGGGTCGCAGGGACTCAACGTTGAACGCAGTGAAAGCGGCTGCTCGGAGATCTGCCCGGGCGCGACGCTGCCCAGACGCACCGTGTACCGAGGGGCCGACTCAGGCGCCCCAGGTGCGGCGGCAAGCGGAATGCGGCCGCCAGCGACAGTGAAGCGGCCGCCGGGCAAGAACTCTACATCGGCGCTTTTGATCGGGTCCTGCGAGCGATTGTGAATCTGCAATCCGAGCGAGATCGCCCCGGTGGACGACACGCGGCCCTCGTCAAGAAGCCTGACGTCGACCGGAGGCGCGGTGGCGTCGACACCAATGGTCACCGGCTGGCGGGCGTACTCCTCCTGGCCCAGCCCCGCCACGAGGGCCACATCGGCACCGAAGTGGCGCGCGCTGCGGACGATCACCCGCGCCGCAATGACCCGCTCGCCTCCTGGCGCGATGTCCCCGATGTCGTACACCGTGGTGCCACCTCCGTTGGTGTCGCGCTCGGCGCCGTCCACTTGCGTAGAGAAGAAGTAGTAGCGGTCGGGCAGCGGGACGGCCGCAGTCGGCGGCGTGAACGCGATGCGGGCCCCAGCCAGCGTCGTCGCGCCGCCGTTCCGGGCGACGATCTTGCACTGTACGAGCACGTCCACGCCGGCCGGAATCTCGGCCGGGTCACAGGCCACGTTGAGCGAGGGGCTCCCGGCGGGCGTCGCCTGCGCGGCGGCGGGGAGGGCGAGGCCGAGGCCGGCGGCCAGGGCGAGCAGGAGCATGAGCAGGACCAGGAGCATCGTCCTCACGGCGGCACCTCTGCAAGCAGGATCGGGCAGGCGGGGGTGGCGGCGCCCGACGCGCGGGCAGCGGCTGGCCGGCGCTTCGCCGACGCACGAGCGGGGGGAGTCGCGCGGCGGTTCTCCGCGGCGTGCGCTCCCGGTACGCTGTCGCGGAAGGAGAGATCCATGACCGGGGCACCGCGCATCGACTGGGAGGACGTGACGGAGGAGGCGACGCGCCTGCTATCGGCGTTCATCCGGATCGACACGTCGAACCCGCCGGGGCGGGAGTTAGCGGCCTGTGAATGGCTGGCGGGGCTGCTGCGGGCGGAGGGGATCGACGAGATCGCGTTCTACGACGCGTCGGACGGGACGGAGCACGGCGCGGAGCGGATGAACATGACGGCGACGCTGCGCGGTGACGGGCGGAAGGCGCCGCTGGTGCTGCTGAGCCATACGGACGTGGTGCCGGTGGAGCGGCAGTACTGGGACTTCGAGCCGTTCTCGGGGGCGGTGGTGGACGGGGTGATCTACGGGCGGGGCGCGCTGGACATGAAGTCGATGGGGGTGATGGAGCTGCTGGCGCTGTTCCTGATCAAGCGGCTGGGGCTGCCGCAGAGCCGGGACATCGTCTACATGGCGGTGGCGGACGAGGAGGCGGGGGGCCGCTGGGGGATCGAGTGGGTGGAGCGGGAGCACCCGGAGCTGCTGGACGCGGAGTACGTGATCAATGAGGGCGGCTGGGGCAGCGCGGAGGTGTTCGGGGTGCGGCGGCCGGCGTTCAACTGCTCGGTGAGCGAGAAGGGGCCGCTGTGGCTGAAGCTGACGACGGAGGGGCGGCCGGGGCACGGATCGGTGCCGCACCCGGACAACGCGCTGGAGCGGCTGGTGCGGGCGCTCAACCGCATCCAGGAGTGGGCGCGGCCGGTGACGGTCGTGCCGGAGCTGCGGGAGTATTTCGACCGGCTGTACCGGCACCAGGTGCTGAGCGGGGAGGCGTCGCAGGAGGCGATGGAGCGGCTGGCGAGATCGAATCTGCTGGCGCGGGCCGTGCTCACCAATACCGTGAGCACGACGACGGCGCACTCCGGCATGAAGCACAACGTGATCCCGGGGGTTGCGGAGGCGACGCTGGACTGCCGGCTGTTGCCGGGGCAGGACCCGGAGGCGTTCACGCAGCAGGTGCGGGACGTGGTGGCGGACGCGAAGGTGCGGGTGGAGCCGGTGTTTGCATCGAGCACGCCGGCGTCATCGATCCAGACGGAGCTGTTCGGTGTGATCGAGGATGCGGTACACGACCACATGGAGGAAGCGCTGGTGCTGCCGAGCGTATCGGCGGGGTTCACGGACTCGCGGGTGTTCCGGAAGCACGGGATCACGTCGTACGGGTTCATCCCGTACCTGCTGGAGCAGGACGAGGCGATGACGGTACACGGGCACAACGAGCGGATCACGGTGGAGAACCTGCGGCTGGGGACGCAGATCCTGTTCGAGACGGTGCGGAGGATCTGCGCGTGATTGCGGCGCGCGAGCGCGCATCGACCGGTATGGCGGCGAAGGAGGGAGCGGCATGAAGGTGGACGAGATCAAGCTGGTGGGCGTGATGGGCGGGGGCGTGATGGGCGGAGGGATCGCGCAGACGTTCGCGGCGCACGGGTTCCAGACGCTGATCCGCGACCTGAACGACGAGCTGATCGAGAAGACGCGGTACTCGATGGTGGACGGGCGATTCGGGCTGAAGGGATCGGTGGAGCGCGGGAAGATGACGCAGGCCGAGTGCGACGCGGCGATCGCGCGGTTCTCGTTCACGACGCAGGTGAACGATTTGCGAGGGTGCGACCTGATCGTGGAGGCGGTGCCGGAGAACCTGGACCTGAAGAAGGCGGTGTTCAGCGAGCTGGACGGGCTGGTGAAGCCAGAGGCGATCTTTGCGACGAACACGTCGGGGTTCGCGATCTCGGACGTGAACAGGGCGGTGTCGCGGCGGGACCGGTTCATCGGGTTTCACTGGTTCAGCCCGGCATTCATCATGAAGCCGATCGAAGTGATCTCGGCGCCGGAGACATCGGCGGAGACGACGGAGACGATGGTGGCGCTGACGGAGCGGCTGGGGAAGGTGCCGATCCGCGTGAAGGACGCGCCGGGGAAGTACGGCTTCGTAGCGAACCGGATCTACTTCGCGATGGTGGCGGAAGCGCGGAAGGTGCTGGACGAGGGCGTGGCGAGCGCGGAGGACATCAATGCGGCGATGCGGTTGGGGTTCAACTGGCCGGCGGGACCGCTGGAGATGGTGGCGGGGGCGCGGAAAGGGTGGCAGTGGGGGGGGGGGGGG
>DASQHL010000182.1:0-20779 GCA_035632115.1 Dehalococcoidia bacterium
TACCGCACGGCAGCCACTGCCAGATCGGTGTGGTACGCCTTCGTGATCCGGCCGCCGTACTGAGAGTCGATTAGCTCGCGCACGCAGGCGAGCAGTGCCGCGCGGTTCTCCCCGGATAGCTCAATGTGGCTGGAGTAGGTGTTGATCTCGTCGATGTACGTCTGGGTCGTGAAGTCGCGCAGCCAGACGTACCGCCGGAGCCGCGCCGGCTCGAACAGCCCGCACTCGACGATTGATGCCGGCGATTCGAGCGGGATCTCATCCGGTGTCTTCAGCCGGATGCCCGGCGGTGTGCCGGGCATGTGTGCAACGTAACACTCCTGCGAATCGACGAAGAACTGCTCCGTGCCGCCCGCGACGTGGCCGCCGCTCGTGATCGCGATCGCGCCGCCGGGTCGTAGCGCCCGCGCCATTTTCGGCAGCGCCACTGCCGCGTCGAGCCAGTGGAACGCCGTCACGCACAGCACCAGGTCGAACGGATCGTCCGGCAGCGGCCACTCCTCGAACGCGCCCACCTGCACGTCCACGCCGTATCGCGCCAGCTTCCGCCGTGCCACCGCCGCCAGGTTCGCCCCAAGCTCCACCGCCGTGATCCGATACCCTCGGCGAGCCATGGGCAGCGTCGCCTGGCCCGTCCCGCAGCCGATCTCCAGCACGCGCCCGCCCCCCGGCACGCCCGCCAGCGCCACGATGTCGTCGAACAGTGCCGCGGGATATGTCGGCCGGGCGCGGTCGTACAGCTCGACAACGCTGTCGAATAAGCCGCGTCGGTCTCTTGGTGGAAGTGGGGCGCTCACGGCTCCGGGCGTGCCTACCGGGGTGCGGCGGCAAGCTCCTCGACGGTGAAGCGGAAGTCCTCGATCACCGGGTTCGCCAGCAGCTTCCGGCACATCTCCGCCACCTGCGCCTCGGCCTCGGCGCCGTCGCCCGCATCGAGCGTGATCTCCATGTACTTCCCGGACCGCACCGATGACACGTTCGCGAAGCCGAGTGAGCTCAGCGCGCCCTTGATCGTCAGCCCGGGCGGGTCGTTGACAGTCGGCTTCAGCGTCACGTATACGCGCGCGAGGAACATCGGCGCCAGCATCACCGACGCGCTGGCTCGCGTCAAGCGGCGCCACGCGCTTGACATAGCGCGCGCTGCATCGAGATCACGAAGCGCCGCCCAGGCGTAGCTGTGATAGGATCCGCTTCACATCGTGCACCCACCAGAGGAGGAAACAGATGGGCCGCAACCCTCACAAACTCGCCATCCGCGGTGAAGACGGCCACGCCATGCCCGTCGTCGGCGTCTTCATCGGCGCGGCAGGCGCCATCCTGCTCGGCATCGGTGCCGCCAACGGTACGGGCGCGCTCGCGATCATCGGCGGCATCGTCCTCGCCGTCGGCCTGTTGGCGACACTCGTCGTCAACCACATGACCGTCGAGTACGACATCTACGCCCGCCTCGACAAGCTGGAGAAGTAACACGGGGCGCCGACCCCACCTGTCCCGACACCCCCGGGATCGCTGCTACAGCTCGATCCGGAACCCCGCGTGCCGGTCTGGGTCGCTCTCGTCCGTGATGCGGTCAAGCCGGCGATACATCTTGCGTAGCCACAGGTGCGGCACCTGCGTCGCCAGCACGAACGCCGCGCCGAACAGGATCACCCCCGTGATCTCCACCGCGTGCGAATCCTTGCCCAGCCCTACCGCCAGCACCACCGTCGCCGCGATCGCCAGCAGCGTCGCCGTCGTCGACCCCACGTGGCCGCGTTCAGAGTGCTTCGCCTTGCGCACGGTGCGCCTCCCATGTGACGGTGGCTTGCGCCTCCGAGTGTTCGTATCGCCCCACCTGCACCCACACGTCAACCAGCAACCGGCTACCGCACTTCTTGCCCGGTAAGCAGCCGGTACGCCTCCTTGTAGCGCTCCGCCGTGCCCTGCACGACGTCCGGCGGCAGCTCTGGCGCCGGCGGCTCTTTGTCCCAGCCCGACTGCTTCAGCCAGTCCCGCACGTACTGCTTGTCGAAGCTCGCCTGTGCGCGCCCGGTCGCATAGTCAGCCGCCGCCCAGAACCGGCTCGAATCAGGCGTCAGGATCTCGTCGATCACGTGCAGCTCGCCGTCGATCCAGCCGAACTCGAACTTCGTGTCCGCAATGATGATCCCGCGCCCACGCGCGTACTCCGCAGCGAAGTTGTACAGCGCGATGCTCCGCAGTCGCAGCACCTGCGCCGCCTCCGGGCCTACCTCCTGCACCAGGTCGGAGAACACCATCGGCTCGTCGTGCCCCTCCTCCGCCTTCGTGGTCGGCGTGAACATCGGCTCCGCCAGCTGCTCGTTCTCCTGCATCCCCTTCGGCAGCCGGACCCCGTTCACGGTGCCGTACTGCGCGTACTCCTCCCACGCCGTACCCGCCAGGTACCCCCGCACGATGCACTCCACGTCGACGCGTTTCGCTTTCCGCGCGATCGTCGACCGCCCGATCAGATCCGCCGGCAATGCGAACGCCAGCTCGTCCGCCGCCGTGCCGTCCGCCAGCCGGATGAAGTGGCTCGGCACCACCTGGCTTGTGTGCTGGAACCACCACGCCGACATCTGGCTCAGCACCTTCCCCTTGTCCGGGATCCCCGTCGGCAGGATCGCGTCGAAGGCGGAGATGCGGTCCGTCGCGACGATCAGCAGGCGGTCCCCCAGGTCGTACGTGTCGCGCACCTTGCCGCGGTAGGTGCGGTTGGGCAGCGGGGAGTCGATGAGTACCGGCATGGCGCTCGCTTTCTTGCTGTACGCGTCTGGGCTACGGCGCGCGGCCCCGCGCGCACTCCGATCATGCGGCCTCCGAACGCGTATGTCCAGTTCAACCAGGTCGCCCGCCGCCGGCGAGCCGCCGCGGCTCCCCTCCACCGCGAATCTACCTGCCGGGTTCCCCCTCGCCGCGCGCTCGCGCGAGTAGAGTGGGGCAGGGCTGAGGCTCCGCGTGCTACGATCCCCGCATGCCCCAGCCGCGCGTCTACGCCACCCCCGCCATCGTCCTGCGCCAGCGCAAGCTCGGCGACGCCGACAAGATTCTCACGCTCTTCACCGCTCGCCACGGCAAGCTCGACGCCGTCGCAAAAGGCGTCCGCAAGACCCGGAGCAAGCTCGCCGGCCACGTCGAGCCGCTCACCCAGGCGACGTTCCAGCTCGCCCGCGGACGCTCGCTCGATATCGTCACACAGGTCGAGACCATCGAGTCCTTCCAGCCACTGCGCGACAACCTCGACCGCTTGAGCCGCGCGCTGTACGCCAGTGAGTTGCTCGATAAGTTCACCGAGCCCCGCGAAGACCACTTCGACCTCTACCGCCTCCTCCTCGATACCTTGCGCCGGCTCCAGGCCCGCGACGACATCGACACCCCCGTCCGCTTCTACGAGATGGCCCTGCTCGACGCCCTCGGCTACCGCCCCGAGCTCGAGGACTGCGTCGCCTGCCGCCGCAGCCTCCAGCCCGAGATCAACTACTGGTCGGCCGCTGCCGGCGGCGTCGTCTGCGCCGCCTGCCGCACCGACGAGCGCGCCGTCCGCCCGCTCAGCGCCAACGCCGTCAAGCTGCTCCGGCTCCTGCTCCACGGCCGCTTCTCCGACGTCGCCCGCGTCACCATCGAACCCCCGCTCGCCGCCGAACTGGAGCGGGCGATGCTTGAGTACGTCCGCTGGGTGCTGGAGCGTGACGTCCGCTCCGCTGCCTTCATCGATACGCTGCGCAAGCGCCGCTCCGCGCGTCCCACCGCCGCCGCGGCTGCCGCCGCCCGCGACGCCTGATCTGCGCCACGCGCCTCCGGGCAGCTCGTGAGTGCCTGTGTCACTCCAGGTGGGTCCGGGTGACTCTGGACACGTACGTTCGCGCGCTGCCACCATGGTTCGACGGAAGACGAGTCGAAGTCCGCCGGAGCAGCCCGGGAGTGTGATATGCCCGACGCGAGCGTCAAGGAGAGTTCAGTCCCGGTCGCCGCTGGCGCTCTCGACGCGGGGCGCGGCTGGCTTGCCCGTATCGCCGGCGCGTTCTCGGCGGGTGTGGGCGCGGTCTCCGGCATCGCACCGCACGTCCTGCACCACGTCGGGCCGATCATGGGTGCCGCCGTGCTGACGGGCGCCGGCGGGACGGCGCTGTTCGGCGCCATTGGCTTCGGACTGATGATCCCCATGCTGCTGCGGCTCCGGCGCCGGTTCGGCACCTGGGCCGCTCCGGGCGTGGCGCTCGCGCTATTCGCCGCGATGTTCACCGCCTCGACCTTGTGGATCGGCCCGGCGATCCGGGGTGACGATGGCGGGTCTCCCGCGGGCCAGCCGGCGGATCACCCATCGCATCACCCGGCGTAAACGGCGCGCGGGAGCCGGGCGCCATGCCACCCGTCAGGCATTCCCGCCCGCTACACTGTCGCCGCTGAGTCCGGCGAAGCGAGAGGTTGCCGAATGCCCCTGTATGAGTACTTCTGCAAGTCGTGCGATGGCATCTTCGAAACGATCCGCCCCATCGCCCGCGCCGCCGAACCCGCGCCCTGCCCCGTCTGCGCCAGGAAGGCCCAGCGCATCCCGCCCACGTCATTCGCCGCCTTCACCATGCGCGAAGGCTACCCGCGCGCTATCCCGGACCGGGGCACCTACTGGCACCTGGGCAAGGAAGTGAAGCAGCGCATCAGCGGCCCCTTCCGTCCCAACGAGCATCCCGAGATCAACAAGCCAAAGCCGCTGCGCCGCAAGTCCCGCGGAGAAATCTCCGCCATCGAAGACCGCGAGCACCAGATCGGCAAGGAGCAGAAGCGCCAGCTGAAGTCTGGCATCGCCCCCATTCCCGACCCTGCGCCGCAGCCTCGCTTCGAGGAAGCCGACTGACCCGCCGCGCGCCCGTCACGCCGGTCCGTTCGCGTCGCCCACACCGCCCGTCGAACAGGAGCGGCGACGGGCGGGCCGCCCCTAGTCGACGACGCAGTCCGTCGCGTCGATGTCCGGCCGCAGCGCGCTGAAGATCGGGAACCGGAGCTGCCCGTCCCGCGACCACTCGCTGAAGCGCACGTGACAGACGATCTCCGGCCGCGTCCAGTACGTCAGCCGCGCGATCGACGGCGTGTCGAAGAACGGCGACTCATCGATCACGAGCGGCTCCATCCGCGCCACCAGCTGGCGCGCCTCGGCGTCCGTCAGCCCGCCGCTCACTGCCCCCACGTACTCGAAGCGCCCGTCCGCGTAGCCCCCCAGCAGCAACTGGCTGAACGGCTCGCCTTTCCGATGCGCCCCGCCGAACGTGTAGCCGCCGACCACGAAGTCGCCGCTTTGCAGCGCCCGGATCTCCAGCCAGCTCTTTGAACGCCGCCCCGGCGTGTACGTGCTGTTCTTCTGCTTCGCGACCGTGCCCTCCAGCCGCCGCTGCACCACCGCTTCGAAAAACGCGATCCCCTCGTCGTCCACGAAGTCCACCGCCGCGAACTCCGCGCTGGGCGCAATGACCTCCGCCAGCCGGTTCTTCCGCTGCCACAGCGGCCGGTCCAGCAGCGCCCTGCCGTCGAGCCACAGGATGTCGAACGCCTGGTACGATAGCTGGCCCGCCAGCCGCTTGATCGCAAGCTCCGGCGGGATCCCCGCGCCGCCCGCTGCTCGTCCACCGTCGGCCCCCGCCTGCAGCCGCGGCCGCAGCAGGTCGAACGATGGGTACCCCTCACCGTCGATCGCCACGATCTCACCGTCCAGGATCGCCTCCCGTCCGCGCACGCGTTCCGCGATGCCCGCCAGCTCCGGGAACAGAGGCGTCAGGTCGTGGCTGTTGCGGCCTCGCAGCCGTACCGCGCCGTCCCGCACGTGCGCCGCGCACCGCAACCCGCCCCACAGCAGCTCGAACAGGTAGTCCGGCGAGTCGAACGGTTCCTTCGCCTCGGTCGAAAGCATCGGCCGCAGCGTCTCGGGCATGCGGCCGCTTGCCGGAGCGGTGTGGATGTCAAGCGGCGGCCGTGGTCCGGAGGGAGACGTCATCCCGCCCGTCTGCGCCGCGCCGGCTTCGACGGCTCACCCTCGCCGGCCTCCGCCGCCTCCCCCAGCCGCTCGCGCTTCGCCGCCTCCACGCTGGCCCGTAGCGCCTCCATCAGGTCCGTCACCTTCCCGGCGACCGGCGCTGGCCGCTTGATCTCCTGCCCTTCAGCCTTCCGCTCGATCAGCTCCAGCAGCGCCTCGCGGTAGTTGTCGCGGTACTTCTCCGGCTCGAACTCGCCCGTGAGCATCTCCACCAGCGACTTCGCCATCGCCAGCTCCTTCTCGCCGATCTGCGTCTCCTCCGGCACGTCGAGCTCGGTCGCGCTCCGGATCTCGTCCGCGTACAGCATCGTCTCCAGCGCGATCGTGTTCTCGTACACCCGCAGCGTGCAGAGCTGCTCCTTCTGCCGCAGCGTCACCTTTGCCAGCGCCACCAGCGACGAATCCTTCAGCACTTCCCGCAGCAGCGCGAACGGCTTCGCGCCGATCTTGTCCGGCTCCAGGTAGTACGTCTTCTGGTAGTAGATCGGGTCGATCTGCGCCGCTGGCACGAAGTCCGTGATTTCGATCGCGTGCGTCGTGTCCACCGGCACCTTCTCGAAGTCCTCCGGCTCCATCACCACGTACTGCTCCGGCGCGATCTCGTACCCCCGCACCACGTCGTTCCACTCGACCACTGCGTCGTCTTCCGGGCAGTAGCGCTGCTGCTTGATCCGCGCCCCGTCTTTCTTGTGCAGCAGGTTGAACGAGACGTCCTTCTCCTCCGTTGCCGTGTACAGCTTGATCGGGATCGAAACCATCCCGAAGCTCACGGCACCCTTCCAGATGGCACGAGGCATCGCACCCCTCCAGTTCCGCGGCGGCGCGGCTGCCGTCCGGGCAACCCGCGCCTCAAGCTTGTCCCGCCACATATGCGCGTGTCAATGCCGCCGCGCCCCACAGTGTAGCGGCCGGGCGCCCTGTCGCCGCGGCCCGCCCGTTCGCTCAAACCGCGCGCCAGATCCACAATGTTCCGCGAAGGATCGACCCGTGACCGACTATCCGCACGACCACGCCGTCCACGACGCCACCCTCCCGAACCGCGGCATCCTGCCGCCCGGCGCTCTCGGCGTCGATGCCGGCATGACGCTCACCAAGTTCGTCCGCGCCACGACCGAAACGTTGACCCTCCACGCCGTCGCGACGGCCCCCGATCTCGCGACCACCGCCCCAATCCTCGACCCGCCTCCCGCCGCGTGCACCGGCGTCACCGGCGCGCGACTTGGTGCGCTGCGTGACCGTCCCGGCGTGGTGCGCGTGCAGGAGATCGAGGCCGGCGCTCTCGGCGCGACGGCCCTCCTCCGTTCGGAGGATCGTCTCGGTGATGGCGAGTTCCTGCTCGCCCTCATCGGCACCGGCACAGCGTTCGCCGCCGTCCGCGGCGGCGACGTCCAGCACCTCGGTGGCACGCCGATGGGCGGTGGCTCCTTCGCCGGCATCGCCCGCCGCATCGACCCCTCGCTCGCGCACGATGCCATGATCGCCGCCGCCGAGCGCGGCGATCGCGCCCGCGTCGACCTGCTGATCTCCGACGTCTACCCCGACGGCATCGGCCGCATCGGCCCCGATATGACCGCCGCACACCTCGCCCGTGCCGGCGCCGCCTCGCTCGATGACTTCCTCGCCGGTCTCCTGAACATGCACGCCGAGAACATCGCCCAGATCGCAGCGTCCCGCGCGAACATGGCGAAGCTGCGGCGCATCGTCCTGGCCGGCGGATTCGTCCACAACAACCCCCGGCTCGTCGCCTCCATGAGCCACATGGCCGGCCTCTTCGGGCTGGAGATGGATCTCACCCCCGCGCCGGGGTTCGCCGGCGCCCTCGGCGCCGCGCTGGCAGCCGCCGGGAGATCAGTGGAAGGAGCGCTCTCGTGAAACTCGGTGTCGTCTTCCCGCAAACCGAGATCGGCAATGACCCGGTCGCCATCCGCGACTACGCCCAGGCGGCGGAGCAACTCGGCTACCATCACCTGCTCGCCTTCGACCACGTCCTCGGCGCCCACCCCGATCGGTTCGAGGGCCGCTTTCGCCCGCCGTACACGCACGAGACACCGTTTCACGAGCCGTTCGTGCTCTTCGGCTACCTCGCCGCCGTCACGACGTCACTTCAGCTCACGACCGGCATCGTCATCCTCCCCCAGCGTCAGACTGCGCTCGTCGCCAAGCAGGCTGCTGCGGTCGACGTGCTCTCTCGCGGCCGCCTGCGCCTGGGCGTCGGCATCGGCTGGAACCACGTCGAGTACGAGGCGCTGGGTGAGGACTTCCACAACCGCGGCCGCCGCGTCGAGGAGCAGGTGGCGCTTCTCCGCCGCCTCTGGACAGAGGAGTTGGTCGACTTCGACGGCAGGTATCACACTGTGCACCAGGCCGGCCTGCGGCCCCTGCCGGTGCAGCGGCCGATCCCCGTGTGGATGGGCGGCATGGCCGAAGCAGCCGTGAAGCGCGCAGCGCGCATCGCCGATGGTTGGTTCCCGCAGTTCCAGCCGGGGCCGCAGGCTGCCGACTCGATCGAGCGCCTCCACGGCTACCTCGCCGCCGCCGGCCGGTCGCCCGCGGACTTCGGCATCGAGGGCCGCATCAGCATCTTCAACACGCCGGAGGCTCAGTGGCCCCAGGCGCTCGACGGCTGGCGGGGGCTCGGAGCCAGCCACGTCTCGGTCAATACGATGAACGCGAAGCTGCCGTCGCCAGAGGCGCATATCGACGCCATTCGCCGCTTCAAGGCCGCCGCCGGCTGAGCCGCGCCACCTAAATCCCAGCCGCCGCCCGCCGCGTACTGTTGGTGTGGAGCACCCCGGCCCGTCCGGCCGGCACAGGGAGACAGCGCGGTGACGGTGCAGCAACAACAGCCCCCGCAACCCGCGGGCCAACTCCGCATCGGTGACCTTCGCCTCGATACCGGCTCGCGCGTCGTCGATGCGCCCCGCGGCCCCGTCCGCCTCACCGCGCGCGAGTTTGACCTCCTCCATCACCTGGCCGCGCACCCCGGCCAGACCTTCACCCGCGAGCAGCTCATGACCACCGTCTGGCGCTACGCCTACCCCGGCGATACCAGCACCGTCACCGTCCACATGCGCCGCCTCCGCGCCAAGATCGAGCGAGATCCGTCGCACCCCCGCCACCTCGTCACCGTCTGGGGCGCGGGCTATCGCTTCGAGCCCTGACGCGTAGCCGCGGGCGCCGGCGGCATGCTACGCTCCTCGGCGTATCACGCGCACACGACAGGAGCCCCGCCATGGCCTACTTCCTCGCCAAGACCGACCCCGACACCTACTCCCTCGACGACCTCAAGCGCGACGCCACCACCGAGTGGGACGGCGTCCGCAACCCCGCCGCTGTCGCCGCCATCAAGACCATGAAGCCCGGCGACCGCGTCATTATCTACCACTCGCAAAGCGAGACGGCCGTCGTCGGCTTGGCCGAAGTCGTATCGCCCCCGCGCCCGGACAAGAACGACCCGAAGAGCTGGGTCGCCGACTTCAAATACCTCAAGCACGCGAAGAAGCCCGTGACGCTGCGCGAAATCAAGGAGTCGCACAAGTTCGACGATTGGGCCCTCGTCCGCCAGGGCCGCCTCAGCACCATGTCGGCCCCCGCCGCCTTCTGGACGTGGCTCGAAAAGCAGGGCGCCTTCTAGCCTCCGTCGGATCGTGCCACCACCCGGCCTCAGCGCCCGATGCGCCACCGCCACGTCGTCGTCGCTACCAGCGGATGCCCCGGCGCCACCACCGCCATGCCCGCGCCCGCGATCCCCTGCGCCTCCAGGTTGAACGCATCGATGGCGCACGTCTGCGGCTCCACGCATACGGCCTCCGGCGGCGTGTACACCACGGCGTGCGTCGCGTTCGGCGACTGCTCCATCGTCAGCTCCACGTCCCCCCACCCGATGCGCAGTCGCCCGCGCGGCGCGCGATAGCACGCGTCCAGCCGCCGGCTGCCCAGCGCCGCGTAGCGCCGCAGGTCGTGCTCGCCGAGCGCCGCCTTCAGCCACCCGGTCGGGATCTCGTCGTCCGTCTCGTACCATCGCTCCGCGTCGACGAGCAAGCGCACGTCATGCCCCGGCCGCACGTCGCGCCAGAACCACGGGTGCCAGCCGCACCCCGCCGGGAACGCCTCGCCGTCCGCGTGGATCTCCATCCGTAGCGCGATGCCGTCGTCCAGCATCCGGAACTCCTGCACCGCGCCCCCGCCGAACGGCCAGCCGGCGTCGAACGTCACTGCGATGCGGCACGCCGTCGCGCTCGCTCTCTCGACGGTCCACGGCTGGAAGCAGCCGCGCCCGTGGAGCGCGTGCCGCCCGTGCTGGACCGGCACCTCGTATACGCGGCCGCGCCACACGAACCGCCCCCCGTCGATCCGGTTCGGCCACGGCGCCATCGGAAACGACCCCCAGCGCGTCGGCTCGGCCAGCGCCCGCTCCCGGTCGCGCGGCGCCCGCAGCAGCCGCAGCCACCGCCCCCGGTCTTCGATCTCGAGCTGGAGCAGGCGGCCCCCGGCCTCCGGGGCGATAGACGCCCGCGTGCGGCCGCGCTCCAGCGTGACGATCTCCATCGTCCGATGCTACGGGTGCGTACCGGGGCCGGCAAGCGGCGGCCGTCCGGGGACGCTGGCTGCCGGACTAGGATTCGAACCTAGATAAACGGCTCCAAAGGCCGCTGTCCTACCATTGAACGATCCGGCAACGCGCCACCATGGTAACGGACGCTCCCCTGCCCGGCGAAGCCCGCGCCAATTGCCCGAAGCTCGCCCGCGATCCATAGTGTGACGGCCGCCCGCGCCCTCATGGTGCGGGTGCGTCGTGTCCGGCCCAACACCCAGCAGGAGGTCCCATGCCTACGTTCGCGCTCACCGTCCAGACCGTCTTCGGCGAGGGCAGCATCACCGAGCTGGGCCAGCGCGCGAAGGCCGCCGGCTACAAGCACGCCCTCGTCGTTACCGATCCCGGCATCCGCGCCGCCGGCATCCTCGACTCCGTGCTCTCGTCACTGGACGAAGCCGAGGTCGCACACACCGTCTACGAGAACGTCACCCCCAACCCCACCATCCAGGAGGTCGACGGCGGCGTCGCCGTGATGAAAGACGTGAAGGGCGACTTCGTCGTCGCCGTCGGCGGCGGCAGCGCCATCGATGCCGGCAAGGGCATCGCCGTCACCGCCGCCATGGGCGGCGAGACCGCGAAGGAGTATCTCTTCGGCGTCGGCTCCACCCCGTTCCCCGGCAAGGTCCTGCCGCTCTTCGCCGTCCCGACGACCTGCGGCACCGGCTCCGAAATCTCGCCTGCCGCCGTCATCACCGATCCCGCCACCCACTACAAGCACCTCATGCTCAACTGCACGCCTAACGTCGCCATCCTCGACCCCAATCTCGTCGCCAAGATGCCGCCCCCCATCACCGCCGCCACCGGCATGGACGCCCTCACCCACGCCATCGAGGCCTACGTGAACCCCGGCAACACGCCCTTCACCCGCATGTTCGCCACCCGCGCGATCCAGCAGATCAGCCTCCACCTCCGCACCGCCGTCAACGGCCCCGACCGCCCGGCCGCGCTCAAGCACATGCTCTACGCCGCGGATATCGCTGGCCAGTCGATGGCCCAGGGCCTCGGCCAGGTGCACGGCCTCTCCCACGTCGTCAGCGGCCGTCTCGGCACGCCGCACGGCGTCGCCAACGCCATCCTGCTCTCGCAGGTCCTCGATTACCACCGCGAGTTTCTCGCCGAGCCGCTGACTGAGATCGCGCCGCTCATGGGCATCAACGCCTTCGGCGTACCCGCCGCAAAGGTCGGCGCCGATGTCGTCGCTGCCGTGCGTGCCCTCCGCGCCGACATCAAGGTGCCCGCGAAGCTCAGCGATGTCGGCATGAAGGAGTCCGATATCCCGCAGTTCGTTGAAGATGCGCAGAAGTCGCAGGGCATCTTCATCGCCGCTCCCCGCGCTGCCTCCGCCGAAGACCTTTCCGCCATCTATAAGAGCGCCCTGTAGCCGGATGCCTCCATCTTCCACCACGGTGCGCGCGCCTTGTCCGCCCCCTTCTCCGAACCTAAAATGGGCGGTGCGAGGCTGCATGACCGCCGAATGGGGCATCGATCTCGATGAAGTGCGGCGCGTCATCGACGCGGCCGATGTGCTCGTCGTCCGGCTCTCCGTCACCGACCGCCGCCTCCTCATCGATGCCCGCACCAACGACGACTTCGGCCCCATGATCAAGGTCGTGCCCCGCGCCGGCTCGGCCCAGGAGCGCTTCCGCGCCCTCAAGATGCTGCGCCCGCGCTTTCGATCGCCCGAGCGCATCCTGACGTTCCAGTGGCCCCGCCACGCACGCGGGCTGGCCGAATCCGGCATCTGGGATCATCTCGCGCGCCGCCTCTGCGCCCTCGGCTGGTCGGACACCGCCGCCCAGTGCGACGAGGCCTACAGCCAGCTCCTCCACGAAGAGCGCCATGTCGAACTCGCCGCCATCAAGGGCGGTGAAGGCTTCCACACCAAGTGGTCGGCCGACGGGTCCTCCGATGAGTGAACCCCGCATCATCGACCTGCGCTCCGACACCGTCACCGTGCCGTCCGACGAGATGCGGCGCGCCATCGCCACCGCCCCCGTCGGTGACGACGTTTTCGGTGAAGACCCCACCGTCCGCCGCCTCGAAGCCATCGCCGCCGAGCGCACGGGCAAGGAGGCCGCCGTCTTCGTCGCCAGCGGCACCATGAGCAACCTCGTCGCCATCATGGCCCACTGCGCCCGCGGCGACGAGGCGATCGTCGGCAGCGAGGCCCACATCCTCCACTACGAGGTCGCCGGTGCCGCCGCCGTCGCCGGCGTCCAGCTCCGCCCCGTCCCCAACGACGCCCGCGGCCGGATCGACCCCGACGGCGTCCAGGCCCTCATCCGCGCACAGAACGTCCACATGCCCCAGACCGCCCTGCTCTGCCTCGAAAACACGCACAACCGCTGCGGCGGCGCCGTCCTCTCCGCCGACGACACCGCCGCCCTCGCCGAAGTCGCCCACCGCAACGGCGTCCGCGTCCACATCGATGGCGCGCGCATCTTCAACGCCGCCCTCGCCGCCAACGCCACTGTCGCCGATCTCGCCGCGCCCGCGGACTCCGTCGGCTTCTGCCTCTCGAAGGGGCTCGGCGCGCCCGTTGGCTCGGTGCTCTGCGGCTCGTCCGAGTTCGTCGCTCGTGCCCGCAAGATGCGCAAGACACTCGGCGGCGGCATGCGCCAGGCCGGCATCATCGCCGCCGCCGGCGTCTACGCCCTCGAGCACATGGTCGACCGCCTGGCCGAGGACCACGCCAACGCCAAGCTCCTCGCGCGCGGCCTCGCCGACCTGCCAATGGTTCAGCTCGACCCCGACACCGTCGAGACCAACATCGTCATCTTCGGCGTGCGAGGCGATGCCGCCGGCCTCGTCCGTGCGTTCAAGCAGCAGGCCGTGCTCGCCACCATGCCCGGCCCCGACCGCATCCGCATGGTCACCCACTACGGCATCGCGCGCGCCGACATCGACGACGCGCTCGAACGCCTGCGCAACGCCGCGGCTGCCGTCGCATGAGGATCGCGCGCCGCGCGGCGCTCCTGCTGCTGGGTCTCCCCCTCCTGTTCGCCGCCTGCAACTCCAGCGACTCCTGCCCGGGTTGCAAGGACATCGTCGCGTCTGTCCCGTTCGCCGCCGGCGAGAGTCACACCTATCAGCTCCAGCAGAACGGGGCAGACAAGGGCACCTTCCAGATGACCGTCTTCCAGGACGGCGCCAACCTCGTCCTCAAGCAGCTCTCCTCGGACAGCCAGGGCAACTCGGACACCAGCGCCGTCACCGTCGATCCCACCACGCTGAAGCCCATCAGCGGCACGCGCGACGTCATCGATAAGAGCCAACGCACGCTCCTCGAGTCCGCCTACGCCGCCATCGACAAGAGCAAGTGCGCCACCGGCATGCAGGTCACCGTGACCAAGAGCGTCTTCAAGCCACCGTCCGCCGCCAAGCCAGACAGCAAGCGCAGCGTCCCCGCCTGCCTGCCGGCCTTCGCCTACGACAACGACACGTCGCTCTTCGTCTGGCGCGCCATCAAGTTCGAGAAGGGCTACACCGTCACCTACCGCACCTGGCTCACCAACCAGCAGGCCGACCAGATCGTCACGCTCACCGTCTCCGGCCAGGACAAAGTCCCTACCCCTGCCGGCACCTTCGACGCCTGGTACGTCACCATCGGCGCCGACCAGGCCACCCAGCAGGCCTGGTTCGCCACCACCAGCGACCACCGCCTCCTGCGCTACAACAACGCCAACGTCACCTTCCTGCTCAAGCAGTAGGGTGCGTTTCGGCGCGCTGTCGCCGTCTGTAGAACGCCCAACTCTTCGGACAACAGAGAACAGACAACAGAGATCAGAGCATCGGCCGCGATTCTGCTGCCTGCTCTCTGCTCCCTGGTTCCCTGCTCTTGGTTCTTGGTTCTAGGTTCTGCCGAGCCGCAGGCTCAGCCCAGCCGCACCGCCAGGCACGTCGTCGTCCGCTGCACCCCCTCCGCCCGCTGGATGCCGCCGCTGATCGCGTTGCCCAGCTTGTCCAGGTCGTCCGCCTCCAACTGCACGATCACGTCAAACGGCCCCGTCACCGTGTCGACGGCCACCACCTTTGCGTCGGCATGCCGCATCTTCTTGATCGCCTCGCCGACCGCCTTCGCCTTGCCGACCTCCGCCTCGATGAGGATGTACCCGCGTACGGACATGACGCCCCCTTGCTTCCGGTATCGCCGCGCTGCCTGCCCGGATCATACCGGCCACAAGTGAGCGCGACAAAGCGCGCCCGGCATCCCTACCCCCGCCCCCTCCGCCGCAGCACCACCCCGCCCAGCGCCAGCACCACGCTCGCGCCCAGCGCGACGTACAGCAGCACCGCGTCCGCCGCCCCGCCCCCGCTGCCGGTGGCGGGCAGCCGCGGCGCGCCGCCGGCCCCGAACACCGGCGACTGCAGCGGGATGCCGAAGTTGATGTCCAGGATCCGGTTCGCCCCACGGATCTCGACGACGCGCGTGATGACGTGCACCGTGTTGTCGTGGATGGTGTCGAGCGGGTTGAGATTGATCGTCTCGACCGGCGGCGTGGTCAGCGGCCACTCGTGCGCCGGCAGTCCGGACGCATCCCACCCGACCCGATAGAGGCCATCCGGCAGTGCGCGCACCTCCCAGTAGCCCGTGGTGTCGCCGGTAGCGGTGTACCCGCCCCTCAGCGACCCATCGACAATGGGGTTCACACCAACCCCGCCTCCGGCGGGCGTGTCGCCTGGCGTGTAGCTCCTGCTCCCATCGTTATCCACGTAGAGGTGCCCGCCCAACACGCCCCCGGGCGGTCCACCCTGTTCGGGCAGCTGCGGTGTTGCTGTTGGTGGCCCGGGGGTGGGAGGTGCAGGCTCCGGTGGTGGCGTCGGACGCACCGTGATCGTCGCCGTCGGCGACGAGACCGCCGTGCCAGGGGTAACGGCAGGCGTGGCAGAGGCAGTGGCCGCTGTCGCGGCGCCCGTTACGGGCGCTTGGGCATCGGCCCTCGCTCCACTTCCGAGCAGTGCCAGCCCCGTCAAAGCGGCCGCGATCGCGATGTGCGCTTTCATCTCATCCTCCGCTTCACTTGCAGGCTACTCGAAGTCGAGCAGACCATAGGAATAGACCGTGCCGTTGTACGGATCCTTGGCGTACCACTGCAGTTGCGGGTAGACGCTCCTAGCGAGCGAGATGTTGCATTCCCGCGTAGCCAGCCAGCCCAACGCCCAGTCGCGCAGCGTCAGCGCCTCGCGCATCGTCCGCCCACCAATACTGCCTACCGGTCGGTATTCGATGGTACGTTGGGTGTCACCAATCTGTCAATCTGTAGAACGCCCTTGGGTGCGAAAGGTGAACCGTTCCCCGGCAAGACAAAGGAGCCCGGCCGAGTCTCGGCCGGGCTCCTCCGTTTCGAATCGACGCCCGCTCCCCCCTCCCCCTATTGTGGAGAGGGGGCCAGGGGGTGAGGTCTACGGCGTCGTCGTCAGTGCTGCCGGCGCTTCCTTCTTGTCCAGCACCAGGTCGTCGCCCTGCACGTCGATCACCACCGTGTCGCCCAGCCCGAAGCGCTCTTGCAGCAGCGCCTCCGACAGCCGGTCCTCCAGCTCGCTCTGGATCACGCGCCGTAGCGGCCGCGCGCCGAACACCATGTCGTAGCCCTTCTCCCCCAGCCAGTCCTTCGCCGCGTCCGTCATCTCCAGCTCCACGCCCTTCAGCAGGAGCTGCTTCTCCAGCTCGCGCAGCTGCAGGTCCACGATGCGCCGGATGTGCTCCTTCGACAGCGTGTGGAACACCACCTGGCTATCGATGCGGTTCAGGAACTCCGGGCGGAAGACGCGCTTCAGCTCGTCCGTCACCTTGTCCTTCATCTTCGAGTGCTGCTGGTCCGCCGTCTTCGCCTCGTCCTTCTTCACCGTGAAGCCCAGCGCCGACTCCTTGCGGATCAGGTCGGACCCCACGTTGCTCGTCATGATGATGATCGTGTTCCGGAAGTCCACCCGGCGCCCCTTCGCGTCGGTCAGGTGCCCGTCGTCGAAGATCTGCAGCAGCAGGTTGAACACGTCCGGGTGCGCCTTCTCGATCTCGTCGAGCAGGATCAGGCAGTATGACTTCCGCCGCACCGTGTCCGTCAGCTGCCCGCCGTCGTCGTACCCGATGTAGCCGGGAGGCGCCCCGACCAGCCGCGACACGTTGTGCTTCTCCATGAACTCGCTCATGTCCAGCTTGATCATGTTGTCTTCGCTGCCGAACATGAACTCCGCCAGCACCCGCGGCAGGTACGTCTTCCCCACGCCTGTCGGCCCCAGGAACATGAACACGCCGATCGGCCGCTTCGGGTCCTTCAGCCCCGCCCGCGACCGCCGCACCGACTTCGCGATCGCCACGATCGCCTCGTCCTGGCCGATCACCCGGCTGTGCAGCACGTCCTCCATCTGGAGCAGCCGCTGCGACTCCTCGCTGGCGATCCGCGCGACGGGGATCCCCGTCCACATGCTCACCACCTCGGCGATGTCGTCCTCCGTCACCACCGGCTTCTCGTCCTCGCGCGCCACCTGCAGGCCCTGCTCCATCGATTCGATCTTCTCTTGGAGCTTCACCTCGCGGTCGCGCAGCTCGGCCGCGTACTCGTACTGCTGCGACGAGATCGCCGCGTCTTTCTCCTTGCGCAGCGATTCCAGCCCCCGCGTCGCTTCCTTCAGCGAGGGCGGCGTCGCGGACCGCCGGATGCGCACCCGGCTCGATGCCTCGTCTACCAGGTCGATCGCCTTGTCCGGCAGGAAGCGGTCGGACACGTAGCGCGACGCCAGCTCCGCCGCCGCCTTCAGCGCCTCGTCCGAGATCAGCAGCTTGTGGTGGTCCTCGTACCGCTCCTTGATCCCCTTCAGGATCTCCACCGTCTCCTCGACCGACGGCTCCTCCACGACAATCGGCTGGAACCGCCGCTCCAGCGCCGCGTCCCGCTCGATGTGCTTGCGGTACTCGTCCAGCGTCGTCGCGCCGACGCACTGCAGCTCGCCGCGCGCCAGCGACGGCTTCAGGATGTTCGCCGCGTCCACGGCGCCCTCTGCGGCGCCCGCGCCCACCAGCATGTGCAACTCGTCCACGAACAGCACGCAGTTGCCGCTCGACTTGATCTCCTCGATCACCTTCTTCAGCCGCTCTTCGAACTCGCCGCGGTACTTCGTCCCCGCCACCAGCGAGCCGATGTCCAGCGTCAGCAGCCGCTTCCCCTGCAGCGTCTCCGGCACGTCGCCGGCTACGATGCGGTGCGCCAGCCCCTCGGCGATCGCCGTCTTGCCCACGCCCGGCTCGCCGATCAGCACCGGGTTGTTCTTCGTCCGGCGCGACAGGATCTGGATGACGCGCTCGATCTCCTTCGAGCGGCCGATCACCGGGTCCAGCTTGCCCGCGCGCGCTGCCTGCGTCAGGTCCATCCCCAACTGGTCCACCGTCGGCGTGCGTGTCGACGAACGCGCGCCCGTGCCCGCGCTCTGCGGCATGCTCTGCGAGAGGATCCGCGTCGTCTCCGCGCGCACCCGCTCCAGGTTCACGCCCAGGCTCTCCAGCACGCCCGCGGCGATGCCTTCGCCCTCGCGCACCAGGCCCAGCAGCAAATGCTCGGTGCCGATGTAGTGATGGTTCAGCCGCCGCGCTTCGTCCACGGCCAGCTCGATGACCTTCTTCGCGCGCGGCGTCAGCCCGATCTCGCCCAGCACCGCGCGGTCGCCCCGGCCGATGATGAACTCCACGGCGGAGCGCACCTTGTTCAGCTCGACGCCGAGGTTCGCCAGCACCTTCGCCGCCACGCCGTCGCCCTCGCGGACCAGGCCCAGCAGCAGGTGCTCCGTGCCGATGTAGTTGTGGTTGAAGCGCTGCGCCTCTTCCTGCGCCAGCGTGAGGACCCGTCGCGCACGTTCCGTGAATTTGTCGAACCGGTCAGCCATCACAGCGCTCCACCATAGAATTGCTAACTTTGTATAACCAATGTAGCACAACGGAGGCCGGGAAGTCTAGTAGGAGCGTGCCTGACGGCTCTGTTCATGAGCGCCCGTCATCTTCGTGTCGGGCGCCGGCGTTGGTCTCTCGACCCGCGTTCCCCCTGATCTTCCGCTCGGCTGTCCCCGGGACGGCCGGCCCTGCTGCGTTCCGCCGCGACAGCATCGCGGCGCGCGTCCTCCGTTACCCTTGCGGCGCGACCGTATCGGTCGGCGGAGTCTCTGCCTCTGCTGCCGCCGTGTCTGCGTCCGCCACAACGGGCTCGCTCGCGTCCGCAACCTCGGCTCCGTCCGCCGCATCGGCCTCGGTCGGCGTTGCCTCGCTGGCCGCTTCCTCTGCCGCGACGACGGGCTCGCTCGCGTCCGCTGCCGGCGCCTCGCTCTCCACCATCGCTTCCTCGCTCGCGGCCTCTGCCGCAGCAAACGCCTCCGCCATCGCCGAGCGTGGCTCCTCCCGCGCCGGCGCTGGCTCCGGCGCCGCCGCGGCAGCGGGCTCCGTCACAGCCGCGCCCTCATCGCTCGCCGGCGCTGGGCTACCCTCGCTGTACTCCGGCGCGTGCGGCGCAGCGATCGTCACGCCCTCGCGCTCCTCGAACTCCGTCCGAATGTCCTCTGGCACCCCGATCACTTCACCGCCGTCACTGAACGTGAAGCCCATCTTCGTGCCTTCGTCGCGCGCTTCGCGCAGGCTCAGCCCCAGCCGGTGCCGGTCCCGCTCGATCCGCACGATCTTCAGCGGCAGCAGGTCGCCCTCGCGCACGACCTCCTTCGGATGCGCGATCCGCCGGTCCACCAGCTCCGACACGTGGATCAGCCCCTCCACCGGCCCTTCGATCCGCGCGAACGCGCCGAAGGTCACCAGCTTCGTCACCATCCCCGGCACTACCCGGCCGACCTGGTACTTGTCTACGATCAGGTCCCACTCCTCCGGCTGCGCCCGCCGCAGGCTCAACGCGATCTTCTTCGTGTCCGGGTCAACCTTCATCACGTACACGTCGACCTCGTCGCCGATCTTGTACATCTCCTCCGGCGTCTTGTTCCGGTCCCACGACACTTCGCTCAGGTGCGCCAACCCGTCCGCGCCGCCCAGATCGATGAATACGCCGAAGCTCCGCACGCTGGACACCCGCCCCTTGCGGATCTCGCCTTCCTTCAGCTCCGCCAGCAGCCGATCCTTCTGCTGCGAACGCCACTCCTGCAGCGCCGCCCGCTCCGAAAGGATCACCCGGTTGCGCCGGCGGTTGATCTCGATCACCTTCAGCCGCAGTTTCTTCCCCACCGCCGATGCCAGCCCGCCCTCGCCGTCCTGGTCCGGCCGCACCCCGACAACCTGCGACAGCGGCACGAACGCGTGCACGCCCTCGACGTTCACCAGCAGGCCGCCCTTGTTGTAGCCTGTCACTTCGCCGTCGAACGCCTCGCTCTCCTCGAACCGCGTCTGCAGCACGCGCCAGCCGCGTTCGCCGCGCGCCCGGTCCACCGAGAGCACCACCTGCCCCTGGTCCGCCTCCGGCTGCATCACGTACACAAGGATCTTCTCGCCCACCGCAACCTTGCTCAGCGGGTCCGCGCCCATCGAGTGCATCTCGTGCGGCGGGATCACTCCCTCGGACTTCGATCCCAGGTCCACGATCACGCCATCACGCTGGATGCCCATGATCGTCCCCTCGACCACTTCCCCACGCCGCAGCGTCTTGAAGTCCGTCCCGGAGTCCAGCCAGTGCTGCATGGTGAAGGTGGCCTCGCCGTCGGCCTCTTCGACCTCCGTCTGCGCGATGCCGCCGCTACGTGATTCCGTCAACGCGATGCGTCCTCCTACGACAAAATGAGCCGCCCCTGCCGTCGGCCCCGGGCCCGCGGCCCTGGATGCCTTCGACCGGTCCGGCTTCTCCGCGAAGTCTAGCACAGCGCCGCCTGCATACAAAGCAACACGTACACCACACCGCCTTCCTCGCTCATCCTCCATCGCTCCGCTATACTGCGCGCTGCCGCCCGAGACGGGCTGTGGGCACCGGCGTGCGCCGCCTGCCCGAGCGGACCGAGCGTTGCTCCGTCCCTGCAACGATCAGCGAGAGGAGGGGCCGCGCATGAGCTCGGTGGTGAAGAAGCGGCGCAAGAAGATGCGCAAGCACAAGCACCGCAAGATGCTGAAGAAGACCCGCTGGCAGCGCAAGCACAAGGGCTGACCCGCGCCGGCCGTACATCCCGCATCCATGCAGCGAGGCCCCCGC
>DASQHL010000183.1:0-3009 GCA_035632115.1 Dehalococcoidia bacterium
CTCTCCGTCGGCCGACCAGACGGCATATCCCCCGCGTTCGCCCGAGGTAAAACGCGTCAACAGGCCCTTTGCGTCGAGTAGCCAAATGTCTGATCCCCCGCCGCCAACGTCACCAAGGCGCGTCAGCGCCACTCGCCGCCCGTCTGGAGACAACACCGGTGCGCGCGGTGCGGCAATGTCCGGGAAAAAGGGGCCTTGCACAGCCATCCTGAACCCGGCGGCGTGGTCATCCATCTGACAAGCGAGCGCGCCCAGCAGGTGCTTCCGGATGGGACGACTCGACAAGTCACATATGACGCCGGCGCCGCCCACTGGTCCCCCTCCGCGGTTCATCAGGAGGAGAACCTCTCAGGTCAGGCCTTCGAGAATATCCGGATCGACGTCAAACGCTGCGCCCAATGAGTGGCTTCCGAAAACATGTCGGCGGTCATCGAACTGATATGGAAAGACCGTTTGTCAAGTGGACGGATTCTCCGTTCGTTCTTCGATGCCCTCCAGAGTGCGCGCCCGGCGTACGAGCCATCCGGGCGCGCACGGCGTTGGGATCCAGTCAGCTGATCGGCCGAGCGGCAACGACGATGAATCACTCTGATATTCGCGGGTTGGATACCGCATGACCGTGGTTCGTCGGGAGCTGCCTCGCTCTAGGAGCGCGAGTTGGCGACCGGAGTCGTTATCGCATAGTTCGGTCGAGGGTTCTCCTTTCGACGTCGGCCGATCAGCTCAGTGGGTCAATGTCGCCCAGACGAACCCGGCGAGCTCGCGGGCGATGGCGGTGACGACGTGTTGTCTCGGTTTGCCCCTGGCAGTGAGCCGCTGGTACCGGCGATAGAGGCGCAGTTGCGCCCGCCAGGCGTGCTGCTTCGCGGGTTCCGGCGCCGCCCCTTGGCGGCGGCGTAATTGTTTACCGATGAAGGGATGGTGACGATAGTGCCACGCCGCTTCGACGAGGACCCGGCGCAGATGCGCATTGCCGGTCTTCGTGATCGCCCCGCGGGCCCGCTTGGTTCCACTCGAGTGCTCGGACGGAATCAAACCGACGTACGCCATCAGGCCGCGCGCTGATGGAAAACGCCGTGGATCGCCCAATTCGGCAGCAATCGTCAGCGCCGTGAGGTCATCCATCCCTCGGAAGCACCGAAGCCGCTGGACTCGTGTGTGCAGCGGCTCGAGTGTCACGAGTTCCTGCAGCTGCGCGTCGACAGCGCGCAATCGAGCGACGGCTTCATCAACGGCCCGGAGATACGCCTCGTGTGTGTGCGCAAGCGCTGGAAGCGGCCACGTCTGCGCCCGCAGCCATGCGTGATGCCGCTGCGACCAGGTGCTCTTCGTGGCTGTGAAGCGCCGACCATGCCGCAGCAAGAATTTGGACAGTCGATGACGCGCCCGCAACAGATCCGCGCGGATGTCCTCACGGCACCGCAGCAAGTCGCGCACGGCCTCTTCCTGGTCTGTCGGGACGTGGATCGCGGTCAGGGCGCCGGCGCGATACAGGACGGCGAGGTGGCTGGCGTCACGGCGATCTGTCTTAATCCGATCACCGGCGCGGCGTGGAATCAGTGCGGGGGCGATCACCTCGCACGCGATCCCTTCAGCCGCCAGGGCACGCTGGAGCTCGAAGCCGCACGGACCGGCTTCATAGCAACATCGCACCGCCCCAGCGTCCCGCGTGAGTCGCTTCACGAAGCGGAGAATCGTCGGACTATCCGACGACAGCGTGTGTAGTGCCGGTGTCCGCTGTTCCGGCAATAGCACCGCCGCCACCGTCGTCGCGGCATGCTGATCGAACGCAATGAGAGGAGTAGACTGCATGGTGACCGACCTCCTTTGTATGCGGCTCTGCTCTGAGCTCTCGCAGGTCCAGAGTAATCCGCGAGAGATGCAAAGCCGAGGTCGGTCTTTCCATATGGTCTAGCGGCCGCGCGCGACTGCCCGCAGGATTGCGTGCAGGATGCCGGCAGGGACCAGCGTGAACATCCCCGAGAGCGCCGCCGACACGATCACGAGCAGATAGACGACCACACCCAGCAGTCCGAAGACGATCAGTCCCAGCGCGCCGCCGAGCGCGACGAGCCACCATGGCAGCGGCGGCTTCGGCGCGAGCGTTACGTGCGCGCCCATGCGATCGAGCGCGGCCACGCGGCGCCGCACCGCGGGAAAAATCGGCACGATCGATCCGCCGAACGCACCGTCGCGCGACGAGGGATCGCCGACGACGGCCAGATGCGCGGCCCACGGCGCGAGCGACGTCGGATAGTTCGATAAGGTGACGAGCGCTGCGGCAAGCCCGTCGGGGTCGCGCGACAGCTGCACCGCGGTTGCATCCGCCATGTACTTACGCTGACGCCATGCGGCGGCGATGAGCGGCGCCAGGAAGAACGCGCTCACCATTCCAGTCAGGAAACCGGTCAGCAGTACCGGCCCCATCAGCGGCATCGTCGCCCACTCGCGCCATGTCAGGTCGCTGCTGTGCGGCGTCGGCGTCGTCCGCGGCAGGGGATGACGCTCCGGGTTCTTGAACGGATCGGTCACCGCGCCGAGCAAGGCCAGCGAGCCGGCTGACGTGGGCGCCGCGATCACCCGCCAGAGGCCGAGCATCTGCCGGTACGATCCGCGGTCGCCGAACGACGTTCCGATCCGCGCCATCAGCCCGAACAGCGACAGCGTTGTCGTCACGCGAAGGCCGATAGCCATGTCGCCGTTGACGACGGAGCCCACGAGATGCGCGACCAGGCCCTGCAGCTGCTCGCGCGGTATGGCCTCGAGGGTCGATTCGCCGACGAGAATCGTGACGTGATCGCGATCGCGCCCGCACGCGGCGGCGTTCGCGCCGCCGCGCAGGATGACGATGCGGGGAACCGGGATGCCCGCCGCGAGCGCCATTTCGTCGACCACGTTCGCGAGCCGGTGCTCGGCCAGACGCGTGCCGTCGGGGGGGCGCCCGCCCACATCGCCGGCGTTGAACAACGGCGACCGCTGCCAGACGCGGCGCAGCGCGCGCGTCGCCCG
>DASQHL010000184.1:0-3702 GCA_035632115.1 Dehalococcoidia bacterium
CGCTTGTCCCGCCACGCCCGGATCGACGTGATCGATCCGTTGAACGCGTAGAACGGGAAGTCGTTCTTCTCCAGCCCCAGCACCATCGCCACGTACGTCTGGATCACGCCCCCGTGGCAGCCGATCGCCACCCGCTGCCCCGGGCACTCCGCAACGATCTGCGCCACCGCCCGCCCGATCCGCTCCCGGAAGTGCGCCGTCGATTCGCCCCCCGGCAGGTTGTCCCACGTCGGCTCCAGCTCGAACCGCGCCTTGATCGCCCGGTGGTCCGCCTCCAGCCGCCCCGCGTTCGGGTCGATGCTCCCCGCCCGCGTCGGTTCGTTGATCTCCTGCAGATCCTCGATGACGTGGATCTCGTGCCCCGTGCGCGCCGCGATCGGTGCCACCGTGTCGTACGCGCGCTTCAGAGGGCTCGCGTAGATCGCGTCCACGCCGTACGCCGCCAGCCGCTCGCCCACCCGCTGCGCCTGCTCCTCGCCGACCTTCGTCAGCGGCGGGTCGAACGTCCCCAGCCGCCCCTCGACGCGCGCCTGGTTGTTCTCCGACTGTCCGTGCCGGATGAAGTACAGCCGCACCGCGTCCTTCTTGCTCAGGAGCAGCACGTCCTGGAAGTAGTACGCCATCGGGTCGATTGGCGCCGGTGCCGTCGTCGGGTTGCTGTCCGCGTCTGCGATCGGCCGCTCGCTCATGCCCGCCAAGGTACGCACGCCCGCCCCTTCGGACAAGCTGCGCCGCCGGCCATCACGACCCCGCCAAAACCTCGTCCCACTCCCGGATCGTCCAGCTCCGCACCACCCCCTCCAGCACGAACGGGTCGCCCCGCGCGAACTCCTCCGCCGCCTCCCGCGTCGTGAACACCGCCATCGAGCCCTCCTCCTGCGGGTTGGCGAACGGCCCCAGCAGCAGCAGGTCGCCGCGCGCGTGGAACGCCTCGAACCGCTGCTTGTGTGCCGGAAAGTGCGCCGGCGCCCGCTCCCGCAGGTTGTCCGCCGATGTGTAGAACAGCACGTATTTCACCCTGAACCTCCTGTACCTGAATGCCGCAGCCGCCCGCGCGCCACACTCCACTGCGACACTGACACACTGAGACATTGACACACTCACCCGGGGTAGGCGCAACGCGCACCCGGTAGTACACTGAATCCAGTCTGCACATCCCATCGACATCACAGGAGGCTCACCTTGGCCACGGAAGTTGTCATCATCGAAGCCGTCCGCACCGCCATGGGGCGCCGCAACGGCATGCTCTCCGGCACCCACCCCGTCGCGCTCGGCGCGCACGTCCTCCGCGAGGTCGTCCGCCGCCCCGGCGTCGACCCCGCCCTCGTCGGCGATGTCATCTGGGGCAACGTCTCCCAGGTCGGCGAACAGGCCGCCAACATCGGCCGCAACGTCGTCCTCGAAGCCGGCTTCCCCATCGAGGTCCCCGGCACCACCGTCGACCGCCAGTGCGGCTCCGGCCAGCAGGCCATCCACTTCGCCGCCAACCTCATCTCCTCCGGCGTCGTCGATGTCGCCATCGGCGGCGGCACCGAGGTGATGTCCCGCGTCCCCATGGGCTCCAACTTCAAGGTCGCCGGCTTCCCCTTCACCGACCACATGCGCACGACCTACGACCTCACGTCGCAGGGTGTCGCCGCCGACAACATCGCCCGCAAATGGGGCTTCTCGCGCCAGCAGCTCGATGAGTTCGCGCTCCAGAGCCAGGAGCGCGCAAAGGCCGCGCGCGACGGCGGCAAGTTCGAGAAGGAGATCACCCCGGTCGATGTCGAGCACGAGGGTGTTAAGGGCGTCTTCAAGGTCGATGAGGGCATCCGCGAGTCCACCCTCGAAAAGCTCTCCAGCCTCGCCCCGTCCTTCGGCGAAAACGGCCTCCACCACGCCGGCAACTCCAGCCAGATCACCGATGGCGCCGCGGCTGTCCTCCTCATGTCCGCCGACAAGGCGAAGGAGCTCGGCCTCAAGCCGCGCGCCCGCATCGTCGCCCAGGCTGTAGTCGGCTCCGACCCCCACCTCATGCTCACCGGGCCTATCACCGCCACCCCTGCCGTCCTCAAGAAGGCCGGCCTCAAGCTCTCCGATATCGACCGGGTCGAGATCAACGAGGCCTTCGCCGCCGTCGTCCTCGCCTGGCAGAAGGAGACCGGCTACGACCTCGCGAAGACTAACGTCAACGGCGGCGCCATCGCCCTCGGCCACCCGCTCGGCTGCACCGGCGCCCGCCTCATGACCACCCTCCTCCACGAGCTCGAGCGCACCGGCGGCCGCTACGGCCACGAAGTCATGTGCTGCGGCGGCGGCATCGGCACCGCCACCATCATCGAACGCCTGTAGAAGCCGTCAGCACGAAGCGATCAGCGGACAGCCCCGGACAAAATCCGGGGCTGCTCGCTTGCCGTCACCATGGAGCGCACGCGCCCCCGCCTGCGCCGTGCCACGGTACCGCGGCGCCTGCGTCGCCCATCGTTCACTCGCCTGCCGTTCGCGAAATCCGTGCAATCTGTGGTTCCCCGTCTGCCCGTCACGGCTCCCCCCACAGCGGCGTATCGCCCGCGACGTGCCCGATCAGCCCGTACAAGAGGCCCCTGATCGTCCCACCCCCTGACGCCACGCCGTTGGAGCTCCACCCGCGCCCGTGCCACAATGCCCCCGCTACCCGCCTGTCCGTCGCCCGGTGATCGCGGATCGAAGGCAGGAGCCGTCGTGGGACACCGAAACTGCCGAGCAAAAACGCGTCCTTGAATCTAAACAAGCCAGCGTCGACTGCGCCTACGGCAGATTCCCGCGTCACGGTGGACGCGCTCCGATAACGCCCGGGAAGCTGCGTTCAAGGGGGCCCGATCATCGCCTCTGACCGATTCTCCCAGGAGCGACCCGTGAGGAGGCGCAGGACCGCAGAGTTCCATCTGTGCAGCGTTCGGCTGTGGACGATATGCACCTTGCTCGCAGTGCTCACGATCACAGTGGGCGCGTGCGGCGGGAACGCGGCGAAATCAACGGAGACGCCCTCCGCCACCGGCCCAGGCGCCGGCACGGTGCAAGTCTACGCAGCCGATTTGGTGGCTGCGCCGTTCGAAGTCTCGTTCGACTGGACGGATGGGGTTGCACGCACGGGCTTATTGGTGTGGCGGCAGGCTGGCCGGTTGAGGCGAATCGACATCATGCCAGGCGGTCGTAATGCGGGGTCAGGCGACTTTGTGGTGGAAAGTCTCGACAAGGCGCCTGACGTCACCGCCGTCGAGGCGTGCGACTGGGTTGCAGGCGACATACGGGCGGTAGTGGATTGCACGGACGATGAGCCGGGAGCTCAAGACGGTCTCATCTTTAGTGCGCTTCAAAGTCCCCTGGTATTCGACGGCACGAGAGAGATACTCGGGATCACGGCCGCCTGCTACGGTGATGGCCGCGGTGTAACGTTCTGCGTTGACCCGACACGGCACCTGCCGCTCAGTCTGGAAGTCATATCTGAAGGCACCTCCGTCACACTGAACGCCGTCACTGCCGAACCCCTTTCCGATTCGCTGAGATTCCCATTCAAGCTGACTACGCCCCACCCAGTAGGAAACGGCTACCAACTGGGACTTGTAACCTCGCCAGATCAGCTTGATCTTCCGGCAATGCGGGGGAACTGATTGACTCGGGCCTTAGGTCCCTCGGCTGCGCCCAAGCCGCCTGCATCGTCGTCCATCTCCGCTTCCCCCC
>DASQHL010000185.1:0-21642 GCA_035632115.1 Dehalococcoidia bacterium
CCGCACCGACATCAAGAAGTGCGTCGTCAGCGGTGACACGATCCGCAACCGCAAGCGACCCCTCCTCCTCACCCGCTCCGGCCAGAGCGCCGACGACGCGGTCGTCGAGGAAGTCGACGTCAAGGACGTCTCCGCCTGACCAACGCACGCACACCACACGATGCTCAGAGGCCCGCTCCAGCGGGCCTCTCGCCTCGTCATCGGTTGTTCCCATCGGGCGCCAAGGAGCATCCGCGCGCTCGCACTGACTGATCGCCCTGCCGTATGCGCGCTATCTCCACTCCGCCACCGTCGTATAATCCACCCGATGGACAGCGCGCCTCGCCCGTCCCCCCCGGGCACCGTCGCCACCTCGAAGTTCGCCGTCCCCCGCCGGCGACCTGATATCGTCCGCCGCCCTCGCCTCAACGCGCTCATTGACCGCGCCATCGGCGGCAAGGGCATCCTGATCGCAGCCCCCGCTGGATACGGCAAGACCACGCTCGTCGTCGACTGGCTCCAGACCACCGACTTCGCCACCGTCTGGCTCTCACTCGACCCGTGGGACGCAGACCTCCCCGCCTTCACCCGTGCCCTCGCCGCCGCCATCCGCCTCCGCTTCGATATCGATGTCCCGCTCGGCGACGAGCGCTTTTGGCAGCCCCGCACGGTCAGCACCGTCCTCGCCAACGTCATCGCGGATCGCGACGAATACATCGTCCTGGCGCTGGACGATGTCCACACCGTCGAACCGTCGCCGGAGATCATGGAGACGCTCGGTTACCTCCTGGAGCGCGCCCCCGAAAACCTGAATATTGTCATGACCTCACGGACACGCCCCGCCATCCCGTCGCTCGCCCGCCTCCTCGCCCGCCGCGACGTCGCCACCCTCGGCGCCGCCGACCTCGCCTTTACCCCGCGCGAGGTGCGTGAGCTCCTCGGCACGCTTGGCCAGCCCGTCTCCGAAGACGAGGCTGAGAGCCTGTACGAGCGCACAGAAGGCTGGGCCGCCGCCCTGATCATCGGTGCCGCCAGCCCCGTGGATCCGGATCAACCGCCGGGCCCGCGCCCGCCGGGCCCGAACGCTGGCCTCTCGCTCGCCGACTACGTGCACGGCGAAGCCTTGGCAACCGTGCCGGAGGACCTGCGCGCGTTCATGCGCTCGGTCTGCCTGCTCCCCGTCTGGACCCCCGCTCTCTGCAACGACGTCGCCCGCCGCCGCGACAGCGAACAGCTCCTGCGCGACGCCGCACGACGCGTCCTCTTCCTCACCCAGCACGCCGATGAGCCGCCCGCCTATCGTTGCCACCAACTCATGCGTGCCCTGCTGATGCAGCAGTACCGCACCGAAGACCCGGACGGATTCGCCGCCGCCGGCAAGGATGCCGCGGAGACGCTCGCCCGCTTCGGCATGCTCAACGAGGCCGTCGATCTCCTGTTCGAACTCGGCGAATGGGAAGGCGCTGCCGAGACCCTCGCCGAGATCGCCCCCCGCCTCATCCAGCAGGGCCAGGCTCGCGGCCTCGCCGAATGGATCGACCGCCTCCCCCTCACCGTGCGCTCGCGCCGTCCAGCGCTTGTCGTCTGGCGTGCCCGCGCCGCCCTCAAGCTCAAGGAGTTCGATGAGTCCCTTCGTTTGATAGAGGACGCCCTCCGCATGCTCCGCGCCGCCAACGACATCGTCGGTATCGTGAAGGCGCTCTTCGTGCGTGGCGAAGTCCAGCGCATGAAGGGCTACAACGACGAGGCCGTCAAGACGTTCAACGAAGCGCGCGCCCTCCTCGACGCCAGCGGCGAAGAAGACGCCCAGCTTGCTGGCGACGTCCTCCGCAACATCGGCACCACCCACACCCTCTCCGGCGATCTGGACGCCGCCATTGAAGAACTTGAAGAGGCCCGCCGCCTCCTCGAACAGGTCGGCGATCTTCAAGGCATCGGTATCACCTGCGCGTCGCTAGCCCAGTGCTACAGCCGCCGTGGCGAACCGCTCCAGGCCATTGCCGCTCTCCAGCGAGCCCAGTCCGCCTTCGAGCGCGCGGGTAACACCTTCGATCTCGGCATGACGCTCAACAACACCGGCATGGTCTACTACGAGCTCGGCGAATTTGAGCAGGCCCTCCAGGTGTACGAACGGGGCTTGCACGTCGTCCGTGGCACCGGCGATGTCCTGGGTGAGGCCTTCATGATGGCCGGCGTCGCCGAAACATATCGAAGCGTCGGCCGCCTGGACGAGAGCCTGGCGATGTACCAGGAGGTGCAGCCGCTCGCCTCAGGGCTGCAGGTGGGCGCACTCACCATGGAGGTCACCGAGGGGCTCGCCCTGACGCGCCTCGCGCTGGGCCAGGGTGAGGACGCCGCCCGGCTGGTCAAGAGCGTCGTCCCAAAGGCCTCCGATGGCGCGGCTCGCAACGCCCAGCACGCGCTCGTTGAGGCGCAAATCGCCCTCGCGCGGGGAGACACCGCCGCGGCTCTGAAGTCCGTCGATACTGCCTGGCGGCTCCTCGAACCAGCCGACGACCGCCACCAGATGGCGGTCACCGCCTTCCTCCGGGCCCGCGCACTATTCGATGCGCACCAGCCCCGCAAAGCCATGACGGAGATGGATCGCGTCGTCACCCTCTGCGCTCAACTCGGCTACCGTCGATTCCTGCGCCCGTACGCCGCCACGGCGAAGGAGTTGATCGAGTACGCGCTCGGCCGCCACGTCGCCGAGGATCTCCTGCGCGACCTCATCGACGAGCCTCACGCTCGCGAGCAAGCCGCCAGCGAGGGGTCGCCCTCCATGCTCCCCGCTGTCCGCGCCTTCGCCTTCGGACGCGGCAGCGTCCTCGTGGGTCAACGCCAGGTGTCCGATATCGAATGGCGCAGCGAGAAGAGCAAGGAGATGTTCTTCCTCTTCCTCTCTCGAAAGGAGCCTGTCTCAAAGGAAGTGATCTTTGGCGCACTCTGGCCCGACCTGCCGGAATCGAAGTGCAACAGCAACTTCCACTCCAGCCTCTATCGCCTGCGCCGCGCCCTCTTTCACGAGTGCGTCGTCCGCGCACCTGACGGCGGATATGTGCTCAATCCGAAAGGCGTCTTCACCACGGATGTGGACGCCTTCAACGAGGCCATGCTGGAAGCGGAGGTACTCCGCGACGAGACCGCCCGCGCCGCTAAGCTGGAGGCCGCCGTCGCCCTCTACAAAGGACCCTATCTCGCGCCCGTATACAGCGAATGGGTCGAGCCCATCCGCAGAGAACTCGAGGAGCGCTACATCGAGGCCGTCAACGAACTCGCCGCGCGCAAGCTCCGCGCTGGCTCGTTTGAGGAGGCGCTCGTGCTCTTCAAATCGCTTGAGGCGGTCGATCCATACAGCGAGGCCGCCGCGCACGGCATCATGCGGTGCCATCTCGCGCTGAACGACGGCCCGGCGGCGGCACGCCACTTCCGCCGCTTCCGCCAGCTCCTTCGCGACGAGTTAGACGAAGAACCTTCGGATCGCCTAGCCGATCTCTACCGCGAGGCGACCGCCCGGACGTAAATGGCGCTTAGCTCGCCTTCGCCGTGATCGCCTTCGGCGCCGCTGGCTTCGCCGCCACGATCCCCTTCGACCGTCGCTGTTTCTCCAGGTCCACCTCGGGGAATTCCGTGTGCAGCCCCGCGCAGTACACCCGCGCGCTCGCGATGCGCTCGCCCTTGACCGTCAGCAGGTAGACCTGCCGCAGCACGCGCTGCTGGTCATCCGGCGGCGTCTTCCACGTGATCTCCAACTCCAGCGACGCGGCGCCGCGTGCCCCGGAGATCTCGTTGCTGAACACGACCTGGGATCCGCTTCCGGGACTGAACCATACCTCCACAATCCGTGCCACCGTCGTCGCGTCCGCAGCTACCCAGTGCCCCGTTGGCGTCCACGCCTGGAAATCGACCGGGTTCGCGAAGAGTTTCCCAATGGCGGTGAACCGGCGGGCCTTGATGGCTGCCAGCAGTTGGCCGGGCACAGTGGTGGGCATCGCGGATTTCCCCTCGGATTGATCCCGGGCGCTCGGGGTTCTCGGGCAGACACAGTGTACCGCACGCCTCCGCGCTTGGCGCGAAGCGGCAAAATCGAGCCAGTTCGGGAGGTCAGCTAGCCTTCCTACTTCCCCTTGTTTTGCTTCGGCTTCTTCGGCTCACGCCCGCCTTTGTCCTTCTTTCCCATCTGGACTCCCTTTCTCTGTTCACCTAACCAAAGCGTTAGGAAAGGTATTGGAGGCGCTTGAACAGCCGATTCTTCGCCCGCTCTTGGGTCGTGAACGCAGAGCTCCCGGCGGCGTCGCTGGCGGCGGGTTCAACCTTCGACAACGCCTCATTGAGGGCTCGCAGCTGCTCCGACTTCAAGATGACGCGGCGCCCATCGAAGTCGCGCTCCCGTAGCACTGGCAATCCGCCCAGCACCGTCCCGTATCGCGAATACAGCACTCGGTACGCGCGTTGGTGCTCGGCGTCCATCCGCACCGCAACCCGTCCGGGCGGCATCCATACCGGCGTGCCCTGGATAGGTTCGATTGCCATCTGACCAGAGCTTAGACAATCGTCCGCCTGCGGGCAACGCCGAAGGCTGGTGCCGCCTCAGACCCTGCGCGGCCGCCGTCCGCGCGCCGATGATCCATGCATGGACGAACACTGGGTCCTGTTGGACAGCGCCACGGGCTTGCACGTCGCCTGGTACTTCTGGCTACGTGTCCTTGACGAGGTCAATCGAAGCGCGAGATACGGCGCTCCGTTCGGACTGCTCATCCTCGAAGCGGACCTGCATCCCGGCTCTTCCCACCGCCTCCTGAACGACGCGGCGTCGCGTGTCCCCGCCGCCATCCGAAGCACCGACCTTGGTGGTGTCATCGGGTTGGGTCGCGCTGGCGTCTTGCTCCCACACCAGGACGTTGCGGCGGCCGAGACCGCGCGCCGCCGCGTCATGGAGCGCCTCGAACGTGCCAGCCCCCCCGGTGTGCGATGGGACGCGCGTCTGCTCTGCTACCCCGGCGACGGCGCAGAGATCTCGAATCTGCTCACTGCTGGTGGCAACCAGGAACTGCCCAAGGCCCGCCGCTTGATGGATCTCGGGAAGCTCGCCTGAAGCTGGATGTTCACGTCGCCCAGGCGATGCGGGCGACGAAGGGTGTGAGCAGTGTCTGAGGATTGGAAAGCCCGCATCCTCCACGCTCGTCAGTCCTACGAGCTCCGCCGCACCACGATCGGAGCCAGGACGCCCTTGGCGCAGTCCTTTCGCCGCCTCATCCAGACCGCGCTCGAACCCGCCTTCCGCGATGTTGCCGAATTCGCTTCCGAGCAGGGCGTCACCTGCACGGTAGAGTGCGAGCTAGGCGGGGTTCAGCCGCGCGCGATGTTCTGCATCCGCCCGTCAGGGCGCTCGATCCGCTACCAGCTCGACCCCGATGGGCTGGCCGTGCGCGAAGTCGAGGGGGTCTACCACCGACCCATCGGGCAGCGAAAAGTCTGGCTCGACGCCGACGACATGGTCCGTCAGCTCACTCCTGGCTACGCCCGCGCCGCCGCCGCCGCGATCGTCCAGGATCACTTCCGTGCCGCCGCCCGGTCCGCTGCCGGGCAGCCGCCCGACGCCTGACGCGCGATCGTCGCGGGCTTACGCCGCCCGCCGCCGCGACCGGGGCGCTGGCGCCTCATCCGCCGCGAACTCCACCGCCTGGCGCAGCACAGTCGCCGTAGCGTCGAACGCCGCCCCATCGTACGCCATCCGGTCCCGCAAGTACTGCGCGGCGGTTGCGGCGGCCACGCGTGTTGTCAGGCGCGCCTGCTCCAGCAGCGTGGCCAGCGACGTCGCCATCTGCTGTGTGAGGTCACTCGCGGTGCCGAGGCGCCGGTGTACGAACGCCTCCATCGCCCCTCCCTCCAGCTGCGTGATGTCCACGTAGTATGGCACCGCCCGCCGCACCTCGGGTGGCAACGCGTCGGCTCCGGCGTTCAGCAACATCACCGATGCCTGCCACGGCAGTTCGATCCGTTCACCGGTGCGGAGCTTGATGATCCCCACGCCCTGCCGTCCCGGGATCAGCCAGGTGTTCGCCAGCTCGATCAGCGCTTCCCCGTTCACCGCGCTGTCCAGCACGCACAGCACGCCCCCCCATGCGGCGCACGGTGGCGGCGCCAGATAGAACCGCGCCTCTTCGTCGTACGCGGGGGTCACGTCCGATGGGAGGACGCCTCCCGCCAGCTGCACCACCGGCGGGCGCACCGTCGCCCATTGCGACCGCGCCTCGCCGTGTCCCCGCAACACGTCCAGCGTCTCTCCCGGCGAGCCTTCGTGCTCCAGCGTCCGATGATGCTGAGGGTCGAAGACCCGGATCACCGCGCCCGCCGCGAAGATCGCGAACGGCAACTGCGTCTCGCCCTCCAGCGCGCCTCCTGCCGCCGCCGCGATTGCCGCCTGTTCGTCGTCCGCCACCCCCGCGATCGCCATCGTCCTGCCGCCCGCCAGTGCCTGCCCCATCTCGTCCGCCGCTCGTTCATCGATCTCCAGTGCCAGCATCTTCTCCCGCAGCGTCTCGCGGGATGCGCGCACGGACGTCCTGCCTGCCGCCTCGTCCAGTCGCGCCAGCGAGACCGGAAGCGGTCCCGCGTACCACGTCCGCTCTCGCGCCGTCGCCAGCCGAGCCTGCCCCGTCTCGGTCAGGCGCACCCGCCCGAGCCGGTCGAAATCCGTCGGACCGGCGTCCGACCGCACGATCCCCGCCGCTTTCAGTGAATCGACCACGTCCGCCGCCACTGCGTCGTGCACGTGCCAGTGCTTCGCCATGTCCAGCACGGACAGCGCTCCCTGGTACCCCAGCGTCCGGATCGCGTGGTCCGCCACGAACGATGGAGGCAGCCGTAGCTCATCCAGCGTCGCCGGCGCGTTCGTCCGTTCCGTCATGCTTCAGTATCGGCCTGCGCGCGGGCCAGAGCACCGGTCGCGCCCCTTCTCAAGGTGCTGGCCGAGTCTCCCGCGGGGATCGCCTGATGTCTCCCACCCTTACGGCCGTCCGATACTGTTACCGTGAGACGCACCACAGACCAGCGTGTGCCGGCGGACGCCCCGGGCGTCGTGCTCATCGCCTCGCAGCGCGATCCGTTGCGCCTTGGCGACCGCGGCCTGATCGACGCGCTCGGCCCGCGCGTCCGCCTCACACACGTCCCGGCTTCGTCTCCGTTACGCCATAGCTTCCGCGCGTTCACCCACGCCTCAGCCGCGCTCGCGGGTAGCGAATTCGAGCTGGTGCACATCCTCGATCCCCGCTTCGCCCCCGTCGGCCATGCGCTGCGCCGCCGCTTCGGCGTCCCCGTCACCGTGTCGATCACCACCGCCGACGTCACCAGCCGTCATCCGTGGGATCGATTGTCCATCGGCTGCGCGCGTCGGTTCGACGAAGCCTTCGCCACAGACCAGGCCGTTTCCGACGCGCTGCGCCTCACCACCCCGGCCCTGCGCCTCTCCATGGTCGCGCCCGCCGCGAGCGAGTTGCCTTGGCCCTCACCACGCGACGTGGCGGATGTCGCCCGCGCGCTTCGCGGCGTGCGGCCCGGGCGCGCGGTCGTCGGCGTGCCATGGCCGGCAAATCGCAACGACTTCCGCTGGTTCCGTGACCTCATTCAGCCCGCCCTTGCCGCCCGCCCCGTCTGCCTGCTCTTCGGTGTGCGCAGTCGCCGCGAGGCCCGGTGGATGATCCACTCCAGTGGCCGTCAGAGCGACTACCGCCTCATCTCCCGCCCCCTCCGCGCCGGTGCGCTTGCCGCCATCGCTCGCGCGGTTGATGCTTTCGCCGTGCCCGCCCCCTCCGGAAGCGAGCGCAGCGGCCTCAGCACGGACCTTGCCCTCGCCCTGGCCGTCGGCGGCGCCCCCGTCGTTTCGGGTGCCTCCTCGCGTCGCCCCGTCTTTGCGCACGAAGACAACGCCTTCCTCCCTGACCCCGACGACGAGCGCGCCTTCGCATCCACGCTTGACTCGCTCCTCGCTCTGCCCGCCGTACAGCGCCACTTTCTCGGCGAAGAGTTCGCCCGCTTTACCCTTGAACGCTGGCCGTGGGATGCTGCCGCGGAAGTCTACGCCGATCGTTTCGCCGCCCTGGTCGGCCGCCCAAGCCTCCCCGTCGAGTGGCGCGCCGCCTGATCCTGCCATGCAGCCGATGTGAAATTGGTAGTGAGCGTACGTCGCGCCTGTCGAGACACGCGCGAAAGCCGCATAATCTCCCCCATGATGCCACCACGGACCGCAGCCCGTGCGCGGAGGTTTGCGGCCCTACGCCGTGACACGTGCCTCGCGGCGCTTCTCGTGCTGGCGCTCCTCGCCGCCCATCTTGCCTCCGTGCCCCCCGCCGCCCGCGCCCAGTCCTCTGATCAAGCCTTCCTCGACCGCGTCGTCGCCTCCCTCACCGTTAACGAGCGCATCGGCCAGCTCGTCATGGTGAACTTCGTCGGGAACGACGTCTCCGCCTCATCCGACATCGCTACCCTCGTCCGCGATTACAACGTCGGCTCAGTGCTCGTCACCGCCAGCAACGGCAACATCGTCAACCGTGGCGATACCGCCACCCAGATCGCCGCTCTCACCAACGGCCTCCAGCAGCGTGCTTTCGACGCCACCTCCCGCACGGATGCCGGCCAGCGGTACTTCCTCCCCCTCTTCATCGCCACCGACAACGAGGGCGACCTCTTCCCGTTCACCAACGTCACAAACGGCTACACCCCCATCCCCAACAACATGACCATTGGCGCCACCTGGAGTAAGCGCGATGCCCAGGCCGCCGGCACCGTCGTCGGCCGCGAGCTGTCGGCAGCAGGCATCAATCTCCTGCTGGGTCCCGTTGTCGATGTCCTCGCCAACCCGCGCTCCGGCGGCAACGGCGATATCGGTATTCGCTCGTTTGGCGGCGATCCCACGTGGGTCGGCGAGCTGGGGCGAGCATTCATCCGCGGCGTCCACACCGGTAGCGCTGGCCGCATGCTCACCGTCGCCAAGCACTTCCCCGGCCACGGCGGCAGCGACCGCACCACCGACAGCGAAGTGCCCACCGTCAACAAGTCACTCGACCAGCTCCGCACGTCGGACCTCGCCCCTTTCGCCGAAGTCGACCGCCAGGACGCCGCCGACACCGCCGGCACCACCGACGGCATGATGGTCTCCCACATCCGCTATCGAAACTTCGAGCCCGGCAGCACCGCTCCGTTCACTGGCCCCATCTCGCTCGACCCGGCCGGCCTCAGCCAGCTGCTCCAGCTCCCGGAGTTCGCTGCCTGGCGCCCGGGTCACTTCGTAATGAGCGATTCACTCGGCGTCCCGGCCGTGAAGAAGTGGTACGCACAACAGCAGGGCGCCACCGAGTTCCCCAACCGGACGGTCGTCCACGACGCCCTCATGGCGGGGAGCGACCTCCTGCCTCTGGTCGAATTCGAGAAAGACCCCGCGAAGCCCGGCTGGAGGGACTACCAGCTTCCCGTGATCGAAGACAGCATCCAGTACATGCGCGACCAGTACGCCTCTAACCCGGACTTCCGCCGCCGCGCCGATGACGCCGTCCGCCACATCATCGCCGCCAAGCTTCAGCTCTACCCGAAGCTTCAGCTCGCGCAGGTCCAGGTCGATGCGAAGCACGCCGCCGCGGTCGCCGGCACGGGCGCCGGCGATATGCGCACCATCGCCGAGGACGCCCTCACCCTGCTCCAGCCGCCCACCGTTGCTGAGCTGCGGACGCGCCTACCCCGCGGCCCCCAGTCGCCCGAAAAGGTCGTCATTGTCGAGTGCTGGAGCGACTGCTACCCGTATCGCGTCATGGCGCAGGACGCGCTCCAGCAGGCGCTCCTCGCTCTCTATGGGCCCGCCGGCAAGGCGCGCCTCAACCCGCAGGACGTAAGCACCATCAGCTTTGGAGACCTCGATGCTTGGATCGCGAAACCCGACGATCCCGCGAACGCCGCCGTAGCAAGCGCCGTCGGCAACGCGTCGTGGTTGATCTTCGCCCTCAGCGAGTACAATCCGGCCGACCACCCCGCGTCGGGCGCGGTCAAGCGCTTCCTCGATAGCCCCCCCGTCGATCTCCGCAACAAGAATCTGATCGGGATCGCCTACAATGTCCCCTACCACCTTGATTCCACGGAGATCAGCAAACTCTCCGCCTATTTCGTCGTGTACAACAAGACCCGCCCCGCAATCGATGCCGGCTTCCGCGCGCTCTTCGGTGACGTTACTCCGCGGGGCCACTCGCCCGTGGATGTCAGTGGCGTCTTCTACAGCATCCCCGCGATCGTTCAGCCCGATCCCTCCCGCCCCATCCGCGTACAGGTGTTCGGTCAGCCCCCCGACGCTGTCAAGGACGCTCCCACCCTGGCGCTCGTCGCCGGCCCGGTGCTCGATTTCAACGGCGAGCCTGTCCCGGATGGCACCGTCGTCTCCTTCACTCTGACTCGAGATGGCGGTGCTACCGCCTCCGCCACCGGCAAGACCAGCGATGGTATGGCCGGCGCGCAACTCGCCGTCTCGGGGTCCGGTGCCTACCGCGCGGGCGCCACTGCCGGCTCTGCTGCGTCCCAACCCCTCGCTGTCAACGTGGTCCCGGGCTCCACCCCCGCACCCGCGCCTTCGCCTCGCCCGCAACCTCAGGCCGCGCCGTCCTCCGGCGGCTCCCGCGTGCCCCTGCTCGCGCTCGCCATCGGCATCCCGTCGTTCATCGTTGCGATCGTCGCCGCCGGCGCCGGCGCGTTCGTCCTGCGCCGCCGCCGGGCACTGGCGCCGGCCCTCGCACCCCTCGACCTCGCCGATGCGCAGTCGCCGCCGCCGTCGTCCGTCACCGTCGTCCCCGTCGCCCCCCCGGCGCTCCGCGTCGATCCGGATACCCGTCGCGTGTATGTGCACGGCGAAGAGGCGCGCCCGCCGCTCTCCAACGAGCAGTTCCGCCTGCTCCTCTACCTCTACGAGCGCGCGGGTAAGGTCGTCGGGCGCGAGGAACTCGTCCAGCACGTCTGGCCGGACGCCCATGCCGAAGGTGTCTCAGAGGAGGCGCTCGACGCCCTCGTCCGGCGCGTGCGTGAGCGCATCGTCCAGGCCGGCGGCCAGCGCTCCTACATCGTCACCCTGCGCGGCCAGGGCTTCCGTCTCGAGATTTGACGCCCCCCGGAAAACGAAACGAGCGGCGCATTTGCCGCTCGGTGTGTGCGTGGTAGCAGCGGTTGGATTCGAACCAACGACCTACCGATTATGAGCCGGTTGCTCTAACCCCTGAGCTACGCTGCCACGCGCTGAGCCGGTCGCTTGGGAAAGGGGAAATGGCGCGCTTGGCGGGACTCGAACCCACGGCCTCTACCTCCGCAGGGTAGCGCTCTATCCACTGAGCTACAAGCGCACGCACACTGCCGCACGGCGATGACACATGGTGCCGAGGGCGGGATTTGAACCCGCACGCCCTTGCGGACACTACGCCCTGAACGTAGCGCGTCTGCCGTTCCGCCACCTCGGCGCGTGACCGGCGCGCGGCTTCGGGATTGTAGCAGGGGCACCGATCCCCTACAAGCAACATCGTCGCTTGAGAGCCCGGCGACCCCGCTGATAGAATGCCCCCGCATCGCGCGGCGCGCCTCACGGGCGGTTGGCTCAGCTGGTAGAGCGCTTCCTTCACACGGAAGAGGTCACAGGTTCGAGTCCTGTACCGCCCACCATCTTCATCTCTCCGCCCAACACCGCGCTACTCCGGCCGCCGCGTCTCTCGCCCGCTTCTCCCTTGCCGCGCCGCGAACGCGCCACCTACACTGCCCAAGATGACCCGGCGCCCCGCACTCCTCGCCGTCGCGTGCCTCGTACTGCCCGCGTTCGCGCTCCTCGCGTGTCGCAGCAGCTCCTCCGCCAACAAGACACCCACTGCGGCGGCCGCGACCGCGTCCGTCACCGCGGCGCCGGCACCCACCGGCTCCCCTCTCCCGCGTGACGCAATCCGCGGCATCGATGTCGCCGCTGTGGCCGACGTGAAGCAACTCGTCGCCAGCACCAGCGCCCATCTCGACCCCGCCCGCGTCATCTACGCGGATCTCACGGGCGCCGGTCAGGAGGACGCTATCATCCCGCTCGCGTCCGGCGGCACGCTCGGTGATGTCGCGTTCGTCGTGCTCGCACCCGCCCCCGGCGGCGGCACCACGACCCTGCTGAAGCTCGCGCCCAGGGATACCCGCGGCCTTGCCGTCGCGGTTGAAGGTGGAAAGCTGGTGATGACCGAGCCCGTCCCCGGCCCCGACGACCCCCTCTGCTGCCCTAGCATGCTCAAGAAGACAACCTACGCCTGGGACGGCACCACGCTCGCCGTTGCCTCCGCCGTCAACGTCAGGAACCCGTCCGGCGGCGCCAAGGGTACCCCGTCCATCGCGCCGGCGACTCCATGACCATCTCGTGCCGATCAGACGCAAGCGGCGGGACCCTTCGCCCCCGCGGATGCAGAGCCCCACGGCGTATCATGCAGCGACGGACGCCCCGACCGGAGACATCCCATGGCTGACGTTGAGACGACGCTCCACCTTAAAGACGGCCTCACCTTCGAGGCCGCCACGCCCTCCGGCTTCCGCCTCCTCGTGGATTCCGCAATCACGCCGTCGGACGACCTCACCGGCCCCACGCCGATGGAACTGCAGCTCGTGGCGTTTGGCGGCTGTACCGCCATGGACACCATCTCCATCCTGCGCAAGATGCGCCAGGACGTCACGTCGTACGACGTGCGCCTCACGCACACCCGCGCCCCCGAACACCCCAAGGTCTACACGTCGATCCAGCTCACCCACGCCGTCCGTGGTCGCGATCTCTCTGAACCAAACGTCCGCCGCGCCATCGAGCTGACCATGGCCCGCTACTGCCCCGTGTTCGCCATGCTGCACCCGACAGTCGACATAACGGAGCGATACGAACTGGTCGATGACTCCACGGGTGCCGTTACTGACGGCGACGTGCCCGTTCCGGAGTTCGTTTCGCCCGCCGCTGGCTGACGCGCACGCCTGCCCGCCGCCACTCTCATGGACCACGCCATCCCTGGCGTTGGTAAAACACCCGTTGGCCATATTGGATGACGCAACTTGTTGCAGCTACAATGAGCCGCGAGCCGCTCCCGGACCGTGCCCCATCTGCCGATACTCCCGCGAGAAAACCCTGATCTGATGCACCACCTCGAGATCGTCTCGCAGCTCGATGCCCAGCACCTCGAACAGCTCCCCGAGCTGATCGAAGCGGCAACGCGTGCCGACGGCCACGAACCACTCGGCGAGCACAAGTTCCTCCGCCTCTGCCGCGGCGACGACCTTGCCGCCGCCGTCCTCGCCTTCGAGGATGGCCGCCTCGCTGGCTACGCCCACACCGTCACCTACGGCGCGCGTGACGCGCGCCGCGCCTCCTGCGAGATCGTCGTCCATCCGGCGTTCCGTCTCCGTGGCATCGGCCGCATGCTCATCTCTCACGCCATCATGCACGCGCATCGTCACGACGCCCGCCAGCTCGACCTCTGGGCCTACAATCACAATGGTGCGAGCGCGCGCATTGCTGGTCAGTTCGGCTTTCGCCCGGCTCGGCAGCTCCTCCACCTCCATCGCCACATGTCCGAGCTCCCCGCTGCGCCCATTGGCGGCGGAACGCTCCGCGCCTTCCGCCCCGGCATCGATGACGCCGGCTGGCTCGCGCTGAACAACCGCATCTTCGCCGCCCATCCCGAAAACGGTGCCTGGACGCTCGACGACCTCCACGCCCGTATCGCCCAGCCCTGGTTCGAGCCACGCGACCTCGTCCTGTTGGAGGCTGGCGGCGAGCTGGCTGGCTTCTGCTGGTTGAAGGTCTCTGAACGCCCCGGCGAAGGCCGCGTAGGCGAGATCTACGTCATCGGCACCGCGCCCGAGTTCCAGGGCCGCGGCTTCGGCCGCCGCCTCCTCGCCCACGGCCTGGCCCACCTTGCCGCCCGCGGCGCGCAGGTCGCCGCTATCTACGTCGACCAGTCGAACGCGCCGGCCGTCCGCCTGTACGAGTCCACCGGCTTCCACCACCACCACGTCGACGTTTGCTACCAGCGCGCGCTTGCCGCTCAGGAACTGCACGCCGCCGCCTGATCGTACCCGCCGCCCCCTCGCCCCCTGTCCCGACGGCTCGTGATGGCATACGATCGTACCGACGGCCGCTGCAACGCACGGAGGATCGGCGCCATGCCCACGACCATCCGCCAGGGCGACCCCGCCCCGGAGTTCGATCTGGAAGACGACCACGGCGAGCGCATCCGCCTCGACGCACTGCGCGGCAAGTGGGTCGTGCTCTACTGGTATCCGAAGGACGACACCCCCGGCTGTACGACCGAAGCCTGCGAGATCCGCGACAACTGGTCGCTCATCTCCGGTGATGCCGCGCTCTTCGGCATCTCGCCCGACTCCGTGACGTCGCACCAGAAGTTCCGTGACAAGTTCAGCCTGCCGTTCCCCCTCCTCGCCGACCCAGATCACCGCGTCTCCGAGGCGTACGGTGTCTGGGGGCCAAAGACGTTCGCCGGGCATGAGTACTTTGGCGTCGACCGCGCGACGTTCATCATCGATCCCCAGGGCAAGGTCGCCCGCGTCTTCCCGAAGGTGTCGCCCGCCGGCCACGCGCTGGAGATCATGCAGGCTCTGAAGGAATTGAAGGGGTAGCCGCGGAGGCCCCCGAGCGATCGAGGTGGATCATGCCACAGGGAAAGTGCTCATTCTGCGGGACGTTCGTAACCGGCGGCGGCATCGCTATGGGCAAGCACTCCGTTGCGTGCACCGCCTGCGCCCCGCTCGCCCAGAAGTGGCTCGAGCAGCACGGCCAGACTCCGCCGCCGGAGCCTCCGGCGAAGCACGAGCCGCAGCCCGCGTAGCCCGCTCGATCAGCCCGCGAGCCCCTTCTCGATCTGCAGTCGCCGTATCTTGGCCGACTGCCGCGCCAGCGTCCGTACGGTCCACAGCAGCCAGAACGTCGACCATGCCGCCAGCACAATCCCGCTCATCGCGATCCGCGTTGAGTCCGTGATCGGCTCGATGCGCACATCCGCGGCCGTGATGTCGATCACCGCCACCGGGGTCGATGAGCCACCACCGCCTCCGCCGCCGCCCTCACCCTCGCCGCCTTCGTCGCCCGACATTCCGTTCCCCGACGGTCGTCGCGCCGACCCCGTCCCCCGGCCAAACCCCATGCCATACCCGAACGACACGCGCGCCACCGGGATCAGCGTGTGCCCGTCGCGCTCCACCGGCGCTCCGAAACACACGCTCGCTCCGACCTCTTCCGCCACGTTGCTCACGCGGTGGACAATCTCGTCCATGGTCGTCGATTCCATCACCTGCTCCTTCTCGGTCTGCATACACGCGCAATAACCATCGCCGCGACCGGCGCTGCCATCCATGCCAGTGCGGGGAACCCGCCGCGCTTCTCCGGCATCGCCACGCGGCGTAACGTATCGCGGTCGCGCACCAGCAACGTCACCGGTTCCTCAGTCCGTAGCACCGCCCCCTGCCCGGCCACTCGTGCATCGATCTCCCGTACGCGCACGATCGCCTCAACCGACCGGCCCCGTCCGTCGGCCACCTTTACGGTTCGGAGAGTCCTCGTCACGCGCATGCGTCCGCCCGGCTCCGCTTGCCTTCTATCATCATGCGCCCCAGGCGCCACGCTTGACAACGGCCGTTCGGCTGCGAATTCGACAAGCATGACGTGTCCGAATGGCGCCGAGCCCTCGTCTGTGCCACGATCCCCCTCGAACGAGGAGTGCGCCCCAAATGGTCAAGCTCATCTACTGCATCTCGAAGAAGCCGGAGTTAAGCGTCGAGGAGTTCCAGCGCTACTGGCGCGAGATCCACGCGCCCATCGCCGGCCGTATCCCCGGCCTGCGCCGCTACGTCCAGTGCCACGTCCTCCCCGAACTCTACGACCGCCGAGCCCCTGCGTTCGATGGCGCCGCCGAACTGTGGTTCGACGACCTCGACGCGATGCGTGCCGCCATGGCTTCGCCCGAAGTCCAGGCTGCCCTGGAAGACGAGAAGAACTTCATCGACCACGCCCGCGTCGCCTCGTTCGTCACCGTCGAGCATCCCATCGTCGAGAGTTAGCCGCAGATCTCGGCCAGCGCGTCGCGCACTGCCGCCGCGCGCTCCAGCACGGCGTCCGGGTGGTCCGCCACCACGAAGTTCACGTGCGCGCAGCCCGCTTCAACGTACGGCGCGATGAACGCCGCCACCTCACCCGGTGTCCCATACGGCGTGTACTTCTCGAACGACTCGAACGGCAGCCTGTAGAACGCCTGCATGCTCGCCGCAACCTTCTCGCGCGCCGCCGCCCGATCGTCGTCGACCCCCATCCACACCTGCATCCCCCGCGGGAACCGCACGCCGCCGCGCCCCGCCTCTGCCGCGAACTCGGCGATCCGCTCGCCCGCCTCCTGGAACCGCCGCACTGAGACCCAGATCCCCGTCCAGCCGTCCGCGTACCGTGCCGTCCGCCGCAGCGCCGCGTCTGACCGCCCGCCTACTTGCATCGTCACCCCACCCGCTCGGTGCGGCTTCGGCCGCATCCGCACCCGGTCCAGGTTGAAGTACTTCCCCGCGAACGTTGTCTCTTCCTCCGTCCACAGACGCCGCAGCACCTGCATTGATTCGTCCGTCCGCCGCGCCCGCGTCTTCGGGTCGACGCCACACGCCCACCACTCGTTCGGGTCTTCGCCGCCGATGCCGATCCCCAGGATCAACCGCCCCCGCGACAACTGGTCCACCATGGCCGCCTGCAGCGCCACCGGCGTCGGATGGCGCAGTGCCAGCAGGTACACGCACGTCTGCAGCTCCAGCTTCTCCGTCACCGCCGCGACCGGCGCCAGCTTGATCAGCGCGTCGCTGCCAGACCCGTAGAACGTTACGTGGTCGCCCACGAACACCCCGTCGAACCCCATCGCCTCCGCCTCGCGCGCCCACGGCACGATGCGGTCGTCCGCGCCCCCCGCCGGCACGAAGATTTTCGGCATCGTCATCGCCATCGCTGCCGCTCCCGTCTACGCCGGCTCGCCGCCGCTGTGCGCCGGTCCGATCACGCCCTCCGCTCGCAGGCGGTGGATCTCGTCCCAGCTGTACCCTGCCTGCAGCAGCACGTCCTCCGTGTGCTCTCCGTGCTGCGGCGCCAGGTGCCGGATCGTCACGGCCTCGCCGTCGATCGTCATGCCGATGCCCGGCATGCGCACCGGGGCACGGCCGGGCCGCGCCACCTCGTGTATGTAGCCATTCGCTAGCGCCTGCTGGTCCGCCGCAACGTCCGCGTAGTCCCGCACGATCGCAGCGAACATCCCCACCGCATTGAGCCGCTCCACCCACTCCCAAGCGCTCTTCGACCGAAACACCCCGTCCAGGATGGCGATCAGCGCCTCCGCATGCGTCCCCACCCGCCCGATGTACGTCGCGAACCGTTCGTCGTCCGCCAGCTCCGGCCGGCCGATCGCGTGCGCCACGTCCGGCCACCCACGGTCCAACAGCATGCCGATGACGAACCACGTGCCGTCGCCCGCCTGGTACTCCCGCCAGAACGGCCGCGACCCGCCGCGCGGCGATCGCGGCCGCAGCCGCCCTGTGAACAGGTGCGTCGCAATGTCGAACGCCTGCAAAGAGATCTGGCTGCCCAGCAACGATGTATCGACCTTCATCCCGCGCCCCGTCGCGCCCCGGCTTACGATCCCCGTCAGCACCGCGATGCACGCGTGCAGCGCGCCCACCTGGTCCGCGATCGGCACCTGCGCTGGGATTGGAGGGTCATCCGGCTCCCCGTTCGTGCTCGCGAAGCCGCCGCGCGCCTGTGCCAGGATGTCGAATGCGCCCGCGTCCGCGTCGCGCCCCGCCGGCCCGAACCCCGACGCCTGCACGTATACGATCGCCGGGTTGACCGCCGCCAACGCCTCGTACGTCAGCCCCAGGCGCTCGATCGCGCCGATCCGGAAGTTGTTGACGAACGCGTCGGCGGTCGCGGCGAGGTGAAGCAGCACCGCCCGCCCCTCTCCCCGCTTCAGGTCGATCGCGATCGACCGCTTGCCGCGGTTGTGCGCCTCGAAGTAGCTGCTGAGCCCCACCTCGGGATCCAGCCACGCGAACCTCCCGGGGTCCCCCGACACGCGCTCTTCGACCTTGATCACATCCGCGCCCAGATCCGCGAGGATCGCCGTCGCGTACGTCCCCTGCTGCCAGACCGTCAAGTCCAGCACGCGTATCCCGTCGAGTGGCCGTCGCATCGTCGTGATTCTCGCGCCCCGGCGTCGCCGTGTCCAGAACGCCGCTCCGATTGACCGCCGATCCGTCTTCCTCTACAACGTGGCCATGTCGCCATCGGTGCTCGATCTTCCGGAGACCTACGATCGGCTCGACCCTGAGGGCCTGTATGGCCGCATCGCCGGACTTCCCGACCAGATCGAAGAGGCCTGGCGCGCGGCCGCTCGGCTCGCGCTCCCCCCGGACTACCGCGACGTGGACGCTGTCGCCGTCCTCGGCATGGGCGGATCGGGAATCGGCGGCGCCATCCTCCAGGCGCTCGCCATCGATACTGGCGCCCGCGTCCCCGTCTTCGTCGTCCGAGGCTACGTCCTGCCCCGCTGGGTCGGCCCGCGCACGCTCGTCCTCGCATCGTCGAACAGCGGCAACACGGAGGAGGTGCTGGCAACCACCGCAGCGGCCGTCGCCGCGGGCGCGCGCTGCATCGCCATCACGACCGGCGGACGCCTGCTCGATCTCGCGCGCGACCATCGCCTGCCAGCCTTGACCTTTGCCTGGGACGGCGAGCCGCGCTCCGCCCTCGGCTGGAGCACCATCTCCCTGCTGGCGATCTGCGGCGGACTCGGACTTATTCCCGATCTCGTCCCGGACCTGCCGGGCGCCCTCGCCGCCATGCGACGCGTGCTCGACGAGATAGCGGGCGAGGTCCCAGAGTCAGCGAATCCCGCGAAACAGCTCGCTCGCAGGCTGGCCGGCGCGCTGCCCGTGTTCGTCGGCGCGCAGGCGCTGGGCCCGGTCGCCTATCGCTGGCGCACGCAGTTCAATGAGAATGCGAAATCATGGGCTGTCGCCGAAGAGCTGCCTGAGATGAACCACAACGCGCCTTTGGGATTCGGCGCGCCGGCCGCGCTGCTGCCCCTGCTGCGCGTCGTCGTCCTCCGCCACGCAGCGATGCATCCGCGCATCGCCCTCCGCGTCGATGCGACGCAACGCCAGCTCGCCGATGCCGGGGTTCGCGCGGAGGTGCTGCACGTGCCCGGCGAGTCAGTGCTCGCGCGGGTACTCTGGGCGGTCCAGATGGGCGATCTCACGAGCTACTACGCCGGGCTGCTGCACGGCGTCCATCCGTCGCCCGTAGGTGCGCTCGATTGGCTCAAGCGTTACATGGCCGACCGCTAGGATCAGCCGCCCGGCACGCTCGTCGTCGGCGACTCCAACAGCCGCGACACGTTGAGGTCAGAGCCTACGATCACGACGATCTGGGCCGTGTCGCTCGCCAGCGCGGTCTTCTCACGTGCCGTCGCATCGCGCACCCGGTCCGGCGGGATCTGGAGCCAGTTCGCCAGCAGGTAGGCGTTCCGCCGGTTCGTCCCCTTCACGTCCAGGATCTCCGTCTTCGCGTGTTGCGCCCCGTCAAACGCGTTGGTCGCGTTCAGTTCGTTCTGCGGGTACCCCTTGCCGGCAATGAACGCTAGCACCTGGGTCGCCAGGCCATTTGTATTCGTGCCGTTCTGCACCTGAACCATCACCGGTTCCGGCGTCACCGTCGCTTGTGGCGTCCCGCTCGTCGGCCCCGGGGAGAACACCGATTCCATGATCTGGTGGATCCGGTCCGGGCTGCCGACCAGCACTTCCGCGCCCTGCGGGGTCGTGTATGGTGCCGTCGCTGGCCCCAGCGAGACCGCGTGAAGCTGGTTCTGCACCTGCGTCGCCAACACCGCGTAACCCGGGATCAGCGTGTCGCTGATGTCCGTCTGGATCGCCCCTTTGTACTTGTCCCACAGATCCGTCGCGTGAGCCGGGCTCGACAGCACGTTGAGACTCTTCGCCTTCTCGACCGCGGCGAAGATGACCCGTTGCTGGCGCTGGATCCGGTCCAGGTCGTCGCTGTTGAACCGTACCCGCGCGTACGCGAGCGCGTGCTTGCCGTCCATGTGCTGCAGCCCTGGCTTAAAGTCCACCGGAAAGTAGTCGCCCGGCAGCTCCGTCTCGGAGTAGTACGGGTCGTACAGCTCGGTCGGCACGTTCACGTCGATGCCCCCGAGGTCGTTGATCACCGACTCGAATCCCTTGAGGTCGATGATCACGTAGTGGTCGATCTTGATGTTGAACGGATCCGCCGCCAGCACCTGCTCCAGCAGCGCTACGCCACCGCCCGGATACTTGCCCAGCTCACCGGCGACGTATACGGTGTTAATCCGGTCCTGGTACGTGCCGCCGTTCTTCCCCGGAATGTTCACCAGCAAGTCCCGCGGGATCCCGACGATTCCCGTCGAATGCGTCTTCGGGTCGATCCGCATGACGAACAGCGAGTCCGTCCGCGTCGGGATGTTCCCCTCCCGCGCCCGTCGGTCCAGTCCCATCACCAGGATGTTGATCGGCTGCGTCGAGCCGCTGTTGCCGCCCGCATCGATTCCGGGCGCCACGCCAAACGCCGACGGCAGCGTGATCTGGTTGCCCGGGAAGAAGATGCTGTCAACCCGCGTCACGATCACAAGCGCCAGGTACGCCGAAACTGCCGCGAAGATCAGGATCGCCGCGGCGATGATGGTTCGCTGGCTGCGTGCGGATCGAGGAGGGGCGGTGGGTTCGGCGCCGCTTGACACTGAACCGAGCGTATCGGTCGAAGATCAGGCTGTCAAGCTGGTTCCATACCGCCACCGTGGCCCCGTTGCTCCGTCCGCGGCGCTTTGATTGACACTGCTTGCACCCTCGTCCTATGATCCGCCGCGCCCCGCACAGATTCGACGCGGCGCGCCGCCAGATCGTGTGTTCGCATGAAAGGAGCTGCGGGAATGCCCGATATCACGGTGGAAGAAGCAGTCAAACAGAATTGTCAGGCCCTGCTCATCGGCGACCTCATGCGGGTCATGAACGACCTCACCCCCGAGGCCATGGCGCAGCTCATGCAGAACGCCGGCGGCGGCATGGGCGCCATGCCTGCCCTCAAGTCGTTCGATATCCAGAGCCACGACGAGCAGGGCGCCGATCACGTCTTCAAGATCAAGTTCGCCGGGGATCAGGACTTCACCGCCATCGCTACCTGGCGTGATGTTGGCGGCCAGTGGAAGATCGCCGCCCTGGCCATGGAGCAGTAGGACATGACTGCTGAAGAGTTCATGCGCGGACACGCAGACAAGGCATGCGCCGGAAAGATCGGCGAGATCATGGGCGATCTCACGCCCGAAGCCATGATGCAGGTCATGCCCCTCATGGCTGGCGGGCCGAACCCGGCCACGGGCAACACCGTCGTCCCAGTCCGCCAGGACGGCGACGACCACATCTTCGACGTCACCTACACCGGCGATGGCGGCGCCTCCGCCTCCATGCGCGAGACCGTGCGCCAGATCGATGGCGTCTGGAAGATCGTCAAACTCGAGAAGCCATCGTAGCGCCGCCTCCCACGGCGCAGAACACCAGGAAGGGGCGGCCCGC
>DASQHL010000186.1:0-2745 GCA_035632115.1 Dehalococcoidia bacterium
GCCGGTGGGGTCGCAGCACGTGATCTACGCGGCGTCGCCGCAGTCGCCCGGTGGGATCGCGAAGGTGTACGGGTCGTGGTCGGACGGTGGCGCGCAGCAGCACGCGATCGTGGCCAGCGCGGCGGCGACGTACACAGTGACCTTCATCGACCCGCCGACGCCGACGCCCACCGCCACCAGCACGCCCACGGCGACGGCCACGCCCACCCAGACGGCGGCGGCGAGCGCCACGCCCACGTCCACCCCAACGCCGGGCACGCCGACCAGTACGCCCCTGCCGACCGATACGCCCACCATCACGAGCACACCCGCGCCGACGAACACCCCCACCGCGACGAACACCCCGGCGCCAACGGGCACGCCCACGGACACGCCATCGCCGACCTTGACGCCCACCCCCACGCTGACCGCCACGGCGACCCCGACGCGCACCGCGACGTCAACGTCGACGCCCACGAGCACAGCTACCAATACGGCCACGGCAACGAGCACTGCCACCAGCACCGCGACGCCGACGCCCACTAACACCGCGACCGTCACGCCCACGCCGACCCTGACGAACACCGCCACCGCGACGGCCACCGCGACGCCGGTGCCCACGCCCGCCACGTTCGCCTGGTACCAGATGGAGACGGCGGCCTGGACCGGCGCGCCCGGTGAGGTCCTCGACTCCAGCGGCAACGGGTTCCACGGGAGCAGCGTTGGCGCGGTCACGTCCAACGCCACGCCGGCGCTCCCCGGCGATCCCGGAAGCTGTCGCTACGCCAGCGGCTTCAACGGCAGCACGAGCTACCTCGCGCTCGGCGCGCCGCAGTTCGCCCTGAGCAGCCAGCTCACCGTGATGGCCTGGGTACGGTGGGGCGTCGCGCCCGGTACCGGCAACAACTGGGCCAACATCGTGGCGAACAACTCGAACATCACGTCGGACTACGGCCAGTTCTGGCTCCAGCACACGCAGACCAACAGCGCGTTTGAGTTCGCCGCACAGACGACCGCCGGTCGCTCCTGGGTCCAGGCGGCCGCTGGTCCGGCGCAGGGCGTATGGGCGCACGTCGCGGGCGTCTACGATGGCACTGCGCTCCGGATCTACGTCAACGGCACCCTCCAGGGCACGGCGGCATTATCCGGCACCATCATCGCGCCACGGCCCGAGTTCCAGATGACCATCGGACGCTGGGCCTTCAACAGCCAGCTGTACCGGTCGTTCAACGGCGATATCGATGAAGTGCGGATCTACGATCAGGCCCTCACGGCGGCCAACATCAGCGCTGCGATGAACGCCACCCACCCCTGCGTCGCCGGACCGCCGACGCCAACGCCCACGCCGACGAATACCGCAACGCCGACCAGCACGCCGACCGTGACAAGCACGCCGACGCCAACGAACACCGCAACCGCGACCGGCACGCCGACGCCCACCAACACCGCGACGAACACGCCGACCGCGACGAACACGGCCACCAGCACCCCGACTCCGCTGCCGACGAACACCCCTCCGCCCACCAGCACCGCGACCGCAACGCTCACCAGCACGCCGACGCCCACCGCGACATCGACCGCGACCGTCACCCCAACGCCCACCGCCACGAACACCCCGACTGCCACCCCTACCGCGACGCCGCTGCCGACGCCGGTGACCTTCGTCTGGTACCAGATGGAGTCGGCAGCCTGGACCGGCGCTCCCGGCGAGGTCGTGGACTCCAGCGGCAATGCCTTCCACGGCAAGAGCATGGGCGCCACGACGTCGCTCGCTGCGCCCGTGATCGCCGGAAACCCCGGCAGCTGCCGCTACGCGACTGGCTTCAACGGTAGTACGAACTACCTCACGATGGGTGCTCCGCCCTTCGCCCTGAGCAGCCAGCTGACGGTCATGGCCTGGGTGCGCTGGGGCATCGCTCCCGCCTCCGCGAACAACTGGGCAAACATCGTCGCCAACAACTCGAACATCATGTCCGATTACGGGCAGTTCTGGCTCCAGCACAACCAGACGAACAGCCGGTTCGAGTTCGCGGCACAGACGACACTGGACCGGTCCTGGGTGCAGGCCGCCGTCGGTCCCGCGCAGGGCGTGTGGGCGCACGTCGCCGGCGTCTACGATGGCGCCGCGCTCCGAATCTATGTGAACGGCACGCTTCAGGGCACCTCGGCTCTGACGGGGACGATCATCGCTCCAAGACCGGAGTTCGAGCTCGACATTGGCCGCTGGGCCTTCAACAGCCAGGTCTACCGATCGTTCAGCGGCGACGTGGACGAGGTGCGGATCTACGACCAGGCGCTCACCGCCGCCGACATCGCCGCGGCAATGAACGCCACCCACCCCTGCACCGCACCGTAGTACGACTGCCGAGTCGTCCGTGCCCTGGCGAGACCGTCCTTTCCTGGGGATCGAGGACCGCTGGCACGCGGAGAGAGCTTGCGCCGCCATGTAAGTCCTCCAATAATCAATCGTTCGCTGTAAACCTGCCGGTTGTCGGCGCGCAACGCCCGCGGCTACGATGCGATATCCCCTGTGGACGCAGCGGCGCGCGCGCCCCTCCGTCTTGTCCAACCCCGCCGGATCTTGCCCACGTGCCGTGTCGCGCCGCGCCGGCGGCGCGGTATTGCCGACGATTCGCTCGTTGAAGGTGGTAGGCCCGATGTCTCGTCTTGTCCCCTTCGCGCTCGCCGTGGCGGCGCTCATCTCCGTCCTCCCGTTCGCCCGTTCACATGGGGACGCTTCCGCCGCGACTGCAGACTGGCCCACCT
>DASQHL010000187.1:0-20810 GCA_035632115.1 Dehalococcoidia bacterium
GGAGGGTGAGGCGAACCCGCTGTTCCAGGAGATTCACCGCCGCGGCGTCGCGCGCGAACTGCCGCTCGTCATCGAGACGCTGCGCGCGTTCGCAGCCGGCCGGCTCCGCTTCGAGGACGGGCGGATCATGGTCGGCACCACCCGGATCGTCGGCGGCTACGACCTCACGCCGGAGATTGAGGGGCTGCTCGCGCGCGCCCCCGTCGCCTGACCGACCTCGGCAGTGTCGGCGCCGAAGTGTCAATTGACGGGTTACGGGCGCAGGCGCTACGATATCGCGGCCATGAACGCTCCGGCCTGCCATGCTTGCCAGTTCGAGCTTGATCAAAGCGACAACTTCTGCCGTCGCTGTGGCATTGCTGCGCAGGGCGGCCGACTCCCCGCGGTTCATCGCACCTCCCCTGCCATCGTCTGGCAGCCTCAGGTTTCGCCCGTGGTGAAGGGGGCCGCCGTGATGGCCGCAGGGACCATCGGCCAGTTTGTGCTGCGGCGCGTCGTGCAGGGCGTACTCGGAGGCGGCAAATCGAAGCCGCGTAAGCTGAGGATCCCTCGCCGCAACGTCGACGACAGCATGGTCGACGACGCGCAGATCATCACCGAAACGGTCATGATGCGACGTGTGCGCATCCGGCGACAGGGCTGACGCCAGAGCCTTCGCCTCGAACTTTCGCCGACCGCGACCCGCCCGGATGGGCGGCGAGCCAGGATCCACCAGCGATGCGGGCCTCTCGCAGACTCCTTGTTGCGCTCGCGTTCGCGACCGTTACGGCCACTGGCCTGAGTTTCGTGCCAGAGGAGGCTGACGCCTTCGACTACGTGTGCAACGGTGGTTTCGAGGATGGCGTCGACGGCTGGGCCGCGGGCGGCGCGTCCGTTGAGAGCGTCGATGCCACGGTGGTCGCCCCCGCCGCCGGCGCGCGCAGCGGCCGCATCGTCATCCAGTCCCCGTCCTTCGTTGTGCGCGCCAGTACCGTGCGAGACGCACCGCCAGGCGACTACACCTTCAGCGTCCGGATCCGCTCGGCATCACCGGCGCTGCTGGATGTCTTCCTCGATCTCCGTGCGATTTCCAGCGGCGACGTCGCGCGTGTCATCGCCACGGCTTCTGGCGGCGACTGGACGCTCCTCTCGGGCCAGATGCGACTGTTCACCGGGTCGGACCTCGCGTTCCAGATTGCCGCGCCATCGTCCGGTTCCGGCGACGTGCTCTTCATCGACGATGCATCCATCGACGGCGCGCCACCCGCAACGCGCACGCCCTCGCCCACACCGACCGCCACCGATACGGCGACGCCCTCGCCAACCACGACGGGCACCCGCACGCCGACGCCCACCCGCTCGGCGACGCCAAGTCGCACGCCCACACCCGCGAAGAGCACCACCGCCACGCCGATCCCCGATGCGATCACCCCCGCGCTGCGCAACAGGGACTTCGAACGGGCCGACGCGAGCGGTGTCCCGGTCGCCTGGCGCAAGTTCGGCGGCACGCTCGACTCCGTGACATCGTCTGTGCGAGGCGGCGCCCGCGCGGCGCGATTCACCAGCGAGACGGACGGCACCAAGTGGCTCTACCAGGCGGTGACTGTGGAGCCAGGCGCCGCGTACGAGTTCAGCGCCTGGCTGTTGGTGGACGACTCGGCGGTGGATAGTGTGCTTCTGCGCGTCTCCTGGTACGCCAGCTCTGACGCCACGGGGAGTGCGATGGATTCGGTCGACTCAACGGCGGTGCTGCGCGACGCTCTCCCGGACTATCGTCCACTTTCGACGGATAGCATCACCGCGCCACCGGACGCATCCTCGGCGCGCCTCCGCGTCGTGCTCACACCAAAGTCCTCCGCCACAGCTGCCATCCTGATCGACGACGCGGCCTGGGAGCCCGCGATTCCAGTGGAGGCGCCGCCGCCGCCGCTCCCCCACACAAACGGTGCCAGTGCTGCGGCGCTCCCCACCCGCGCCGTGCTCGGCGCTAGTGAACGGCCGCGCGCTGGCGCCCCGCGGACCGCCTCCGTTTCGGCGCACCTCGTCATCAACGAGGTCCTCTACGATCCGGTCGGCGGCGGCCCGGACGCGGACGGCGAGTGGCTCGAGCTGTACAACCCGACCGATGCGGCGGTCGCTCTCGGTGGCTGGCGGCTGGATGACGCGGCGTCCTCGGATCCGCTGCCAGACGCGAGCATCAGCGCGGGCGGATACCTTGTCATTGCCGCTTCGAAGAGCCTCATCGCGAATCCGGGCGCCACCCACGCTGGCGCCGTGCCCGGTAGCCACATCGGCAACGGCCTCGGCAACGACGGTGATCGTGTCGTGCTGCGGAACCCCGCAGGCGCCGTCGTCGATGCTGTGTCGTGGGGCACTGACACCTACGCATTCGCTCCGTCCGTGCAGGACGTCCCCGCCGGCCACTCGATCGAGCGAAGAAGTCCCGGCCTCGATACTGATTCGGCGGCCGACTTCGTCGACAACGAAACGCCGTCGCCCGGTGCGCCAATCCAGGCAGCCGTGGTGAGCGGGACCGGCTCGCAGACGATCGCCGCGCCGAGCGTCCCCGTCATCGCCCGCTCCTCCGGCGCATCGCGAACCTGGCTAATCTGGCCGGCGACCGCGTTCGTCGTCGCCGCCGCCCTCGCCGGCACAGGCGTCCGCTTCGGCCCCGCGCTCTGGCGTCGCTTTCGCCTGCGCCGCCCGTGAGAGAGCGACTGCAGAAGATCCTCGCCCGCGCGGGTCACGGCTCGCGCCGCAGCGCCGAGGCGCTCATCGCCGCCGGCCGCGTGAGCGTCAACGGTGTCACCGTCACTGCGCCCGGCTCGCAGGCCGATCCGGACGTCGACAGCATCGAGCTGGACGGCCGCCCGCTGCGCATCGAGCAAGCGCACGTCTACCTCGTGATGAACAAACCGGCGGGCGTCGTAACGACGCTGCGCGATCCGCAGCGGCGCCGCACCGTCATGGATCTGCTGCCGCCATCGCTGCCGCCGCACGTCTTCCCCGTCGGGCGCCTGGACCGCGACACGGAGGGGCTGCTGCTCTTCACGGACGACGGTGGGCTTGCGCACCGGCTCACCCATCCGCGCTACCGCATCGATAAGGAGTACTGCGCGGAAGTCCTGGGTGCGCCGGGCCCGGTGGCCCTGGCGAATCTGCGACGTGGCGTTGTGATCGACGACCGCCGCACGGCGCCCGCCACCATCGAGTTGGCGCAGCCGCCGCACGGCCACATCGCGCACGAGGGCCACACCTGGCTGCGGCTGGTCATCCACGAGGGCCGCAAGCGGCAGGTGCGGCTGATGTGCGCGGCGGTCGGCCACCCCGTCCGCGCGCTCGTCCGCACGCGCATCGGCGACGTGCTGCTCGCCCGCCTCCTCGCCGGCAAGACGCGCCCCCTCGCCGTGCGCGAGCTTGCCGAACTCCGGCGGCTCGTCGGCCTCCCCCCAGCCGGTAGCTGACCAGCGTCCTCCCTAGCGCGCTGCGCCGGCGTGTTGCTCACGCCTGCTGTCTGCTGTCCGTTACCCGCTCTCTGGTGTCTGTTGTCTGTTGTCGCTGTTGTCTGGTTCTCTTCCCCGCGTCGCGCCTCCTGCTATACTCCGTCGATTCCCGGAGGGTCCACCGTTACCACCTCACCACATCACCCGGCGTCCGTCATCGCCATCGACGGGCCGGCGGCGTCCGGCAAGAGCGCCGTCGGCGTCGCCGTCGCCGCGAAGCTCGGTTTCCGCTTCTTCGATACCGGCGCCATGTACCGCGCCGTAACCTGGCTCGCGCTCCAGCGTGGCATCGACGCGCACGATGCGCCCGCTCTGGCGCGCCTCGCCGCTGACGCGGACATCACAGTCGGTGAGGCCGGCGCGAGTGCCATCGAGCCTACGGCAGTACAGCTCGACGGCGAAGACGCAACGCCGCACCTGCGCGAGTCGGCCGTCGAGGCGAACGTGTCACTCGTCTCGCGCGTGCCGGAAGTGCGCACCGCGCTCGTCGGTGTGCAGCGCCGGCTCGCCGCCCGGGGCCGCGTGGTCATGGCCGGGCGCGACATCGGCAGCGTGGTGCTTCCCGACGCCGAACTCAAGATCTATCTCGACGCCTCACGCGAGGTGCGCGCCCGCCGCCGCGCTCTCCAGCTGCGCGAAGCCGGCCAGGATCCGGATCTCGGCGCCCTGGTTGAGGATCTGGCTCGCCGTGACGGCCTCGATGCGAGCCGGGAGACGTCGCCGTTGACCGCGGCCCCCGGGGCTGTGATCATTCATACGGACGACCTGAGCGTAACGGAGGTGGTGCGACGCATTCTCAGCCTGGCCGCATGATCTGGCGCATCGTCCCCGTGTCGTACTGGGCCGTCGTCGGCCTCATCCGCCTCTGCACCTTCCTCTACGTGAAGGGCCCCGTCGTCAGCGGCCGTGATAACGTGCCGAAGACCGGCGGCGCCATCCTCGTCTCCAACCACCTCAACAACGCCGACCCCTGCGTCATCCCCGGCGCCCTCAACCGCCGCATCGTCACCATGGCGAAGAAGGAGATGTTCCGCTGGCCGGTGATCAGCCTGATCTTCCGGTTCATCGGCGCCTTCCCTGTGGACCGCGCCGGCGCCGACCTCGCGGCGCTCCGCGAGGCCCAGCGCATCGTTGACAGTGGGCTGCTGTTGCTCATGTTCCCGGAGGGCACGCGGTCGAAGGATCGGCAGCTCCACCGGGGCTTCCCCGGCACCGCGCTCGTCGCCTACCGCACCGGCGCGCCGATCATCCCGGTCGCCATCACCGGCACCGAGCACCTGCCCTGGCCGTGGCTCTTCCTCCGGCCGTTCGTCGGCCCCCGCGTCACGATCACCTTCGGCAAGCCGTTCTACCCGCCGCACGCCGAGCGCATCAACTCGCAGGCCGCCCGCGACGCCACCGAGGAGATCATGCTGCACGTCGCGCAGCTCCTCCCGGAGTCCTACCAGGGCGCCTACCGCGAGGTGGTCGCCGGAACGCGCGCGGCCGCGGTCAACGCGGCGGAGTCGGTGTAGCGGCCACTGGCCGTGACCGCCAAATGGTCTCGCGTCCGAAGGCGCGGCCGAGTTTGGCCACAGCGAAGATCGCGCAGACAGCACTCACCGCCATTAGTGCAGCTGCCACGGGGTTCCCGCTGTCGCTCCCGTTCGTGAGCGCTGGGATCAGGATGTACGACGTCGCTGTCAGACCCCAAATCGAGGGCAGCATGGTGTCGAGGTGGCGCCAGCGGAATGCGAACGCCGCACTCCAGAATATGAACAGCACGATCGGAAAGCCCACGATGTAGAGAAACGAAAGTGCCATTGCGGGCAGGCCAGCGACCGATACCGCGACCCATGCAGTTCCGGCGAATCCGCTCTCGCCGTTGAGTATCGCCAAGGCTATTCCGGCGAGGAGACTCCCGATGGCCAGTAGCATCACCGCAGCAACAGCCCCGAGCAGAACCGCGTTGCCCATACCAACCCCTCTCCGCGCCCCCAGCATAACCCGCCCCACCGCCACCGCCCTGCCCGCTATACTGACCGCGGGTGAGGCTTCCGCGTAGACATCTTATGTCGCGCAGGTGTCAGCCTCAGGTTCGGAGCGAGATGCAGGTTATCAAGGCCAAAGAGCTGGGTTTCTGCATGGGCGTCCGCCGCGCCGTCGACATGATGGAGGCCGCCTCGGGCGACCTCGGCCCCATTACCAGCCTCGGCTCCACCGTCCATAACCCCCAGGTCGTCGACCGCCTCCGCAGCCGCGGCGTCGAGGTGATCGCCACGCTCGACGCCGTCGACGCGCGTCCCGTCGCCATCACCGCCCACGGCGTCGGCCCGGACGTGCTGCGCCAGCTCGACGCGCGCGGCGCCACCGTCGTCGATACGACGTGCCCGATCGTCACCCGCGCGCAGCAGTGGGCGAAGAAGCTCACCGACGAGGGCTTCGGCGTCATCGTCTTCGGCGACCCCGACCACAAGGAAGTCCGCGGCATCCTCGGCTGGGCGAACGGCAAGGTCGTCACGATGCGCTCCGCCGATGACCTCGATGTACCGCTGCCAGACTGGATGCCGTCGCGCGTCGGTGTCCTCTCCCAGACGACCGAGACCGAGGGCCACTTCGCACGCTTCGTAGAGCGTCTGCTCACCGTCCACATGGACCGCATCAGCGAGCTGCGCGTGATCAACACGCTCTGCAACGCCACCACCAGCCAGCAGGCCGCTACCGAGGAGCTGGCGCGCGAGGTCGATCTGATGATCGTCGTCGGCGGCCGCGAGAGCGCCAACACGCGGCACCTGGCCGAAGTCGCGCGCGAGCAGGGCGTCGAGACGTACCACGTCGAGTCCGCCGCCGAGATCGATGGCGCGTGGCTGGCCGGCCACGACTGCGTCGGCGTCGCCGCAGGCGCCTCTACCCCTGACGCCGTCATCGACGAAGTCGTCGCCCGCATCGAAACGCTGGCGCCCCGGTGACGGAAGTCCGCCGCACCTCGCAGTACCGGAAACCAAACGCCGGCGGCGTCATCGATGCCGTCCGCCCCGGCAGCATCGCCGACGAGATCGGCCTGCTGCCTGGCGACCGCGTCGTCGCCATCGATGGCCGCGCGCTGCGGGACGCCGTCGACTTCCAGTTCAACGCGGCAGAAGAATCGCTCGACCTCGAGATCGTGCGCGGCCAGCAGCCGCTTCGGTTCAAGGTTGAGAAGCACCCCGACGAGGACCTCGGCATCGACTTTCAGGACGCCGCCTTCGATGGTGTGCGCATCTGCAACAACGCCTGCTTCTTTTGCTTCCTCAAGGGGAACCCGAAGGGCATGCGCAAGACGCTCTACGTGAAGGACGACGACTATCGCCTCAGCTTCTTCCACGGCAACTTCGTCACTCTCACCAACCTCACGGACGCCGACTGGGTCCGCCTCGCCGAGCAGCGCCTGTCGCCGCTCAACGTCTCCGTGCATGCGACCGACCCGGAGCTGCGCCGCTACCTGCTCGGCAACGCGTCCGCGCCCGACATCTGCGATCAACTCCGCCGCCTCGGCGAAATCGGCATCCAGGCGAACACGCAGGTCGTGCTCTGCCCGGGCGTCAACGACGGCGCGGCGCTCGACCGCACGATCAGCGACCTCGCCGCTCTCTACCCGATCGTCCAGACGATCTCCATCGTCCCGGTGGGCGCGACGACCTTCGCAGAGCAGCGCATCGACCGCGGAGCACACGCCTCCGAAGTCGAAGGATGCACGCCGGAGCACGCCCGCGCCGTGGCCGCACAGGTCGCACCGTTTCAGCGGCGCTTCCGCGCGCAGCACGGCCGCACCATGGTCTACCTCGCCGATGAGTATTACCTTGCCGCCGGCGACGAGCCTCCGGGGACCGCTCACTACGATGGCTTCGCGCAATTCGAGAACGGCATAGGCATGGCGCGCTCGCTCCTCGATGGCTGGCGTAAGGCGCGTGGCCAGGCCCGCCCGCCCGCGGCGCCGGTCCGCAGCATGAGTTGGGTCTGCGGCACGCTCATCGCGCCAATGTTGGAGCGCGTCGCCGCGGAGTTCGCCGCCGCTACACGCGTCGCCGTGACGGTGCATCCGCTCACTAACGGCTTCTTCGGGCCGCGCGTCAACGTCTCGGGCCTGCTCGTCGGTGGCGACATCGAGCGCCAGCTCCACGGGTGCCAGCTCGGCGATCTCGTCGTGCTCCCCCGCTACGCGCTCGACTACACCGGTGGCCGCTTCCTCGACGACCGCACGCCTGCCGATGTGCAGCGCGCGCTCGGCGTGCCGCTCGCCTTCGCCTCGACGCCGCGCGAGGTCTTGCAAATCCTCGACGAGCCGCTACAATCCCCCGTGACCGGCGCCGCCGTCGCGGGCACCACGAACGGCAAGGCCTGGGTCGACTTCGACGGAATGAAGGGAGGTGCGCCCGTAGCGGCGAGGCAGGGGTAACACAGACAGCGCCAGGCGTCGCGCCAACGCGACGTGACGAGGAAGAGGCCGATCGAAACATTCGGCGGATGGCCTCTCGGCTGCACAGCCGTTATGGACGGAGCAAAACGCGGTGCGTGAGCACCCGACAGAGGCCGCCCAGCGTGCAACCCGCGACCGCGGGTTCCCACCCCACCTCATCGTAGACCGACATCCCGAACCGATGGGCGAGCCACCTCGCCTCAAGTCGTCGCGCGCGGCGATCGCGCGCAGGGAGTCTGCATGTTGTTCAGCCTGAATCACCGCGTCAGGAACTGCTGCGCGAAGGGAGTGCGCTGATGTGTGGCATCATCGGCTACGCCGGCGAGCGTGACGCCGCCCCATTCCTCCTTGATGCGTTGCAGCGACTCGAATATCGCGGCTACGACAGCGCCGGCATCGCCGTCATGGACGGCGGGGCGATCAGTATCGCCCGGGGCGCCGGCAAGCTCTCAGCGCTCCGCAGCGGGCTCGAGGGCGCATACCCGGTCGGCGCGACCGGCATCGGCCACACCCGCTGGGCCACGCACGGGAAGCCCACGGAGGCCAACGCCCACCCTCACCGCGACTGTGCCGGCGAGGTCGTTGTGATCCACAACGGCATCGTCGAGAACTACCTGGATCTCCGTGAGGAGCTGCGCACCCGTGGCCACCAGCTGCGCTCCGAGACAGACACGGAGGTGATGCCACACCTGATCGAAGCCTGTCTGGATGAAGGCGACGACCTGCTGAGCGCCCTCCGCCGCACCATCGCCCGCCTCCGCGGCGCGCACGCCATCGTCGCCATGTCGGCGCGCGAGCCAGGCGCGATCGTCGCCGCGCGCGTCGGCAACGCCGGCGGCGTCGTCATCGGCTACGGCCGTGGCGAGATGTTCGTTGCCAGCGATCTGTCCGCGCTGCTGCCGGAGACGCAGGACGTCGCCTTCCTCGACGACGGCGAGATCGCCCGGGTCACCCCGGCCGGCGCCTCCTACATCGCATCCGACGGCACGCCGCTTCAGAAGGCTCGGCAGACTGTGCCCTTCGACCCCGTCTCCGCCGCCAGGGGCGCCTACAAGCACTTCATGCTCAAGGAGATCATGGAGCAGCCCGAGTGCATCATGGACACCTTCCGGGGCCGCGCCATCTTCGACCCGCCTGCCGTCGAGTTGGAGGGCCTCCGCATGGACGATGAGGCGTTCCGCGGCATCGAGCGCGTCGTCCTCGTGGGCATGGGTACCAGCATGCACGCCGCCCACGTCGGCCGCACGTATTTCGAGCGCATCGCCGGCATCCCGGCAGAGCTCGACAACTCGTCGGAGTTCCGCTACCGCGATGCCCTGATCGGCCCCGGCACGCTCGTCGTCTCCGTCGCGCAGTCCGGCGAGACCGTAGACACACTCGAGGCGATGGCTGATGCCCGCCGCCGCGGCGCTCCGCAGATCACCATCTGCAACACGCCCGGCGCCCAGACCACGCGCGTTGCTGGCGGTGGCACCGTGCTGACGCGCTGCGGCCCGGAAGTTGCCGTCGCCAGCACGAAGACGCTGACCGCCTCCATCACGGCGCTGTATCTGCTGGCGTGCCGCATCGCTCGCGCCCGTGGCGTTCTCGATGCGCCGCAACTCGGTGCGCTGGTCAACGATCTCGCCCGCATCCCGGATCTGATGGGCCGCGTCCTCAAGCTCGGCCCGGAGATCGACCGCATCGCCGCGTCCGTCGCCCAGAGCCGCGACTTCCTCTTCTTGGCCCGCGGCCTCCAGTTCCCGATGGCGTTGGAGGGCGCGCTCAAGCTCAAGGAGGTGAGCTACATTCATGCCGAGGGCTACCCCGCCGGCGAGATGAAGCACGGTCCCATCGCCCTCATCGACCGCGATATGCCCGTCGTTGCCATCGCCCTCGACGACGGCACGCGCGACAAGATGCTGTCGAACATTGAACAGGTGCGCGCCCGCGACGGCATCGTGATCGGCATCGTGAGCGAGGGTGATGCGGAGATCGCCGCGAAATGCCACCAGGTGCTCGAGCTGCCGCGCACGACGCCCCTGCTCTACCCGCTGCTCAGCGCCATCCCGATGCAGCTCCTCTCCTACCACATCGCGGTCCGCCGTGGCTGCGATGTCGACCAGCCCCGCAACCTGGCGAAGACCGTGACGGTTGAGTAGCGGCCGCGTCCCGCGACCGACGCATCGGTAGGGGCGGCCAGCCGGCCGCCCCCTGGCATCTGCTGTCCAGCCGCCCCGGACCGGCGGCCACCCAATCCGGACTCCGCCCCGTACCAAACCCTCGCCTTCCTGCCGATGACTCTACTGAGGGGGTGCGTTAGCTCATGCGGAAGCGACCGGTCGAACGGGGTGAAAGCCTGCTCGAACTGATGCTCTGGGTCGCCGGCTCGGTCGGCTTGCTCTCCGCGGCCGGCTATGCCGTGTACTGGGCCCGCGCCGACCACACCGTCCATCTCACGCCGGCGCAGCAGGCCTACGTGCGCGTTGTTGCCACGCAGCAGGCGGATGCCTACGTGCGCGCCGTTGCCACCATGCAGGCGGAGCATCCCGCCCCGACGGTCATCGCCGCCTCGGTCGCCCCCCCGCCGGCAGCGCCGCCCGCTCCGTCGAAGCCCCAGCAGCCGTCGGCACAGCCTCCCGCCCCTCCACCACCGGCGCCCGTGCCGACCAGCACGCCGCTGCCGTACATCCCACCGCCCGCGCCCGCGCCAACGGTGCCACCACCCCCGCCCCCACCGCCCCCGCGGACGAAGCCGCCGATGGCGACCTGCGTGGGCTACATGGTCGGCATCACCTCAACCGGTATCGACGCCTGCAACCAGATCACCCAGGACACGTCGTGGGACGTGCGAGTGCGTAACTGCGTGTACGACATCATCGTCGGCAACGCCATGACCGGCGCCGGAAAGGCGGACTGCCTCGGCGCGTCGGAGGCTGCCGGTGACCCGAACCTCAGCGACTGCTTCCTCGGCCTCTCCGGGCAGTCACTCTACGGCCGCACATCCTGTCGCCAGTACTACGGCAGCCAGTAGCCGCTACATGCTCGTCGCCATCCGGTCGAGGTACAGCCTCGCTTCGTGTCGCCCGTACAGCTCGCGCGCCCGCCGCAGCAGCCCGTCCATGTCCTCCGTCTGCCACCGCGCCGCCGCGACGCGCGCCAGCCCCTCCAGGCAGCGCGCCGCATCGACCGGGCAGCGCTCCCGTTCGGCCAGAGCCAGCCCGTCCCTGAACCGCACCTCCGCCTCTTCGGCAAGCCCCAGCCGGAGCGCCAAGGCCCCGCGCGCGTACCCCGTGCAGCGCCCTTGCAGCGTCGCGTACTCCTCCACCCGTGGCGTTGCGGCGTACGCATCGAGGACCTCCCGGACGAGTTCGTCTGTCGCCAGCTCGACCAGGCAGTCGACTACGGCCGGCGCCTCCTCAGGGAAGCTCGCGTACTGCCGCGCAACCTCCGCCCACGCCGCCAGCTCTTGCCGGGCGGGCTCGGCACGGCTGGCGTGGTGGAGCACGCTGGCGTTTGCAGCGTGGATCTGCGAGATGGCGGTGGGTGCGCCGCCCGCCCGCGAAGGCTCGATCACCAGCGACAGCGCCGCCGGCGTGTCGCCGCGCTGCTCGATCAGCCACATGCGGTAGGCGTCCGCCCGGAAGTCGGTGCCGCCAAGCGATGGGGCGATGAGGTCCCCGCAGTGGGGCAAGTCGCAGCGGGCGAAGGCCACGCCGGCAAGGTCCAGCCGCGCCAGGTCCTCCTGGAACTTCAGGTGCACGCCGCCGGCGTAGAGCATCGCTTCCTCGGCCAGCTGCGCCCCCTGGTCGAGTCGGCCGGACGCCAGCACGTTGAATCCGGCGCCGCGTAGGGTGCCCGCCGCGGGATGCAGCGCGCCGTTCGCCGCGAATGCCACATGCGCCGCACGCAGCGCCTCGATGCCTTCGTCCAGCCGCCCGGCGCGCATCGCCTCCCAGCCCGCGCGCTCGTACCGCGCCGCTTGCACCTCGCCGAACCCGTGCTCGTCCGCGATGCGCAGCGCCTCTTCGGGACGTTCCAGCCGCAACAGGAGATGCGCGCGCAGCCGGGGATCGCCGTCGCCAAGCGCGTCCAGCGCCCGCTCGGCCATTGCGCGTTGTTTGTCTGGCGGCCCCCAAATGCGGAGGATCTCCACCGTCGCCCGCGCCAGCCCCACGCCGTCGCCGCGCTCCTCGTAGAGCGACATCGCCCGCCGCAGCGTGCGCCACGCCGCGCGCACGTCCGACAGGTTCCAGTAGCAGCGCCCCAGCGCAGTCAGCAGCGCCGCCTCGTCGGCCGCGCCGCCGCCACCGCCCGCCAGCAGCGACAGCGCCTCCTCGTAGCGACGCGCCGCCTCGCCCCACAGTGTCGCCCGCTCCGCCACCTCCGCCGCCCGGAGGCTTCCCGTGAACGTCGTCATACCAGTCCCCGGCTGTGCTCTCGCAGATGCGCAGTATCTCGCCGCGGGTGACGGCGCGTCAACGCGCCCGCGGGTTGACGTCGTGGGCGAGCAGGAGTTAGTGTATGAGTGACACTAACTCAGGCGCCGCGCAGCCCCGGAGGCCCGCCGTGACCCAGCGCTTCGACTTCGTCATCGTCGGCTCCGGCATCGCCGGGCTGTATGCGGCGCTCCTTGCGCGCGCACACGGCAGCGTCTGCATCCTCACCAAGGGCTCGATCGACGAGTGCAACACGAAGTACGCGCAGGGCGGCATCGCCGCCGCCGTGGGCGCCGACGACGACCCCGAGCTGCACCTGCGCGACACCATCGAGGCCGGCGCGGGGCTCGTCGACGAGACGGCCGCCCGCATCCTCGTCGAGGCGGCACCCGACCGCATCCACGACCTCGTGGACCTCGGCGTGCCCTTCGACAGCACCGACGGCGAGGTCGCCCTCGGTCGCGAGGCGGCGCACAGCCGCAGCCGCATCCTCCACGCCGGCGGTGACTCGACCGGCGCCCACATCGAGATCTCGCTCAGCGGTGTCGCCCGCATGTCCCGCATCACGATCAAGGAGTACGTCCAGGCGCAGGAGGTGATCGTCGAAGACGGACGCGCCGCCGGAGTGCTCGCGCTCGATACGCGCACCAACGTGAGCTACCGCATCGATGCCAGCAGCGTCATCCTCGCCACCGGCGGCTGCGGCCAGCTCTTCCGCGTCAGCACCAACCCGGAGATCGCCACCGCCGACGGCATCGGCCTCGCCTACCGCGCTGGCGCGGAGGTGATGGATATGGAGTTCATCCAGTTTCACCCCACGGCGTTGCGTCTGCCCGGCGTGCCGATCTTCCTCATCTCCGAAGCCGTCCGCGGCGAGGGGGGCCTGCTCCGCAACGAGGCCGGTGAGCGCTTCATGCCCGCCTACCACGACCAGGCCGAGCTGGCACCTCGCGATGTCGTCGCCCGCGCCATCGTCAGCGAGATGAAGCGCACGGCCACCCAGCGCGTCTACCTCGATATCACGCACCTGCCCGCCGCGCGCATCACCGCCCGCTTCCCTCAGATCTATCGCTACTGCCTCGACCACGGCGTCGATATGACAAAGGACCCGGTGCCCGTCTCGCCCGCCGCCCATTACATGATGGGCGGCGTCCGCACCGACACCTGGGGCGAGACCACCATCCCCAACCTCTACGCCTGCGGCGAGGCCGCTTGCACCGGTGTCCACGGCGCGAACCGCCTCGCCAGCAACTCGCTGCTGGAAACGGTCGTCTTCGCCAAGCGCATCGTCACGCGCATCAGCGAAGGCAACAGCCATCCCGCCGCCCCGACGCCGAATGCGCGCGCGCTGCCGCCGCGACCCAACGAGGCGGCAGGCGCCCCCGACCGCGCGTCGCTCCAGGCGTTGATGTGGGATAAGGTGGGGATCGTCCGCGATGGCGAAGGCCTGCGCGACGCCGCCCGCCGCCTGTCTGCCTGGAGCGCGGCGATGCCGGCCCCCGCCGACCGTCCCGCGCACGAGTTGGCGAACATGCTGCTCGCCGGGCGGATGATGACAGAGGCGGCGCTCCTGCGCGAGGAGAGCCGTGGCGCGCACTTTCGCACGGATTACCCGCTGCCGCGCGACGAGTGGCGGCGGCACATCACGTTCCGGCAGGATGCCGGCTAGCGAAGACGGCCTGACATGCCCGAAGCCACCCATCTGTCGCTGCCGCCCGGCATCGTCGACCGGATCGTCCAAGCCGCGCTGGACGAGGACGGCGCCGCCGACGACGTCACCACGCGCGGCGTCGTCGACCCGCGCCAGTGGGGGCGCGGTGTGTTCGTTGCGAAGGACGCCGGCGTCATCGCCGGCCTCCCCGTCGCCGCCGCCGCCATGTGTGCGCTCGACGATGCCGTCTCGTTCGACGCCCTCGTCGATGACGGCGCGCGCGTCTCTGCCGGTGAAGAACTCGCCGAAGTCGAGGGCCTGATGGCATCGCTTCTCGTCGCCGAGCGCGTCGCCCTGAACTTCCTGCAGCGGCTCTCCGGCATCGCCACCATCACCCGCGAGTACGTAGATGCCGTCGCGGGCACCGCCGCCCGCATCCTCGACACGCGGAAGACGACGCCCGGCATCCGCCACCTCGAGCGCTACGCCGTCCGGGCCGGCGGCGGCTTCAACCACCGCTTCAATCTCGCCTCGGGCGTACTGATCAAGGACAACCACATCGCCGCCGCCCGCGCCCGCGGCCTCACCGACGTCGCCGATGTCGTCGCCCTGGCTCGTGCCGCCGCGCCCCACACGATGCGCATCGAGGTGGAGGTGACAGGTATCGAGCAGCTCACGGAGGCGCTGCAGGGCGGCGCAGACGTCATCCTGCTCGACAACATGCCCGTGGACCAGATCCGTGCGTGCGTCGCGGCCGTCGCAGGTCGCGCGCTCGTAGAGGCGTCCGGAGGCGTCACGCTCGAGAACGTGCGTGCCATCGCCGAATCGGGTGTCAACTTCATCTCCGTCGGCCGCCTCACTCACTCCGCCCCCGCTCTCGATATCAGCCTGGAGATCGGCGGCGCCTGATGTCGCAGATCGTGATCCTCAGCGGCCCTCCCGGCGCCGGCAAGAGCAGCGTCTGCGAAGCCCTCTGCGAGCGCTACGACCGCACCGTGCACATCGAGACAGATCGGTTCTTCGACGCGATCCGCATGGGCCGCATCGACCCGATGCGGCCCGAGTCAGATGCGCAGAACCGTATGGTGACGCGCGCAGCTGCCCGTGCCGCCACCGCCTACGCGCCGGATCTCTATGCCGTGTTTATTGATGGAGTAATCGGCCCCCACCTGCTGCCGATCTACCTCGATGAGCTGCGGCCGGCGGGCGTGCCCGTGCACTTCGTGCTGCTCATGCCGTCCCTCGAGGCGACGCTTGCGCGGGTCCGGTCGCGCCCGTCCGACCTCCAGATGGCCACGCGCGAGCACCGGGAGCTGCACCGCCAGTTCGAGCGATATGGCAGCTTCGCCGGCCTGACAGTCGACAACAGCGCGCTGACCGCGCAGCAGACGGCCGACGTCGTGATGGACGCGTGTGGCCGCGGAGCGTGTCTGGCCTGGTCGCCGGAATGACACGAGGATGTCGCCTCGCCACGGCACGCCCGTGCCTACGCTCCCCGCGCCTGCCCGAGGTCCTCGCTGTCAACGATCACCGTCACCGGCCCGTCGTTCACCAGCTCCACCAGCATCTTCGCGCCGAACCGCCCGCTCGCAACGCGGACGCCAGCGCCCCGCAGCTCGTCGACGAACGCCTCGATCAGCGGCGCTGCGATGTCGGGCGGTGCTGCGTGCGTGAATCCCGGGCGTCGACCCTTCCGCACGTCCGCCTGCAGCGTAAACTGCGAGATGGCCAGCGCCTCGCCGCCGGCATCCAGCAGCGACCGGTTGAACCGGCCCGCGTCGTCGGAGAAGATGCGTAACTCGCAACACTTGCGGGCGACCCGGCGCACTGTGGCCTCGTCATCCTCCGCCGCGATGCCGACGAGCAGCAGCAGCCCCGCACCGATCGCGCCCACGGTCTCGCCATCAACGCTGACGCTGGCTCTCGTCACCCGCTGGAGGACGGCTCGCACCGTCAGCCGGCCGCGGCGGACTCGGTTGTTGTCGTCTTGGTGTCCGGCGGCGTGCTCGCCGTGGGCTCGCTCTTGGCGGGCGTTGCGGCGCTTGAGCTGCCGCCGCCGCCCGAACCGCTGTCCGCGGCTGCGCTCGACGTGCCGCGGCTGTCCGTCTTGTAGAACCCGCTGCCCTTGAACACGACGGGCGGCGCGAACAACACCCGGCTCGCCATCTTGCCGCAGTGCTGGCACTTCTGGCGGGCCGGCGCGTCAAAGCCCTCGCGCTTCTCGTAGCGCTTGCCGCAGCTGTCGCAGGCGTATTCGTACGTTGGCACTCGTCGGACCTCCGATGTGGGATGCTGGATAAAGTTTAGCTATCCGGTCAGGAATACCACAAGCCGCTTCGGTCAGGGTGTTCGCTAAGAGTCCCGTGACAGCCACAACGTGCGCGCGGCCGTATAGTGAGACACGATGGCATGGGACCCGCAAGCAACACCGCCGCCACCGCCTCCCCCGTCGCCCGGCGCGCTCGACCGGCCCTTCGTCCGGCTCCTCGTCGCAGCGCTCCTGCTCGCCGCGCTCGGCGGAGCGGCATTCGCCTTGCGCTCTTCCCGCGGCGGCGCGACGCCGTCGCCCACGCCAGCGGCACGGGTCGTCAGCGGTGCCACCGCTACGCCAGAGGCTGGCCTCGGACCGCTCGATGGCCGCGCGCCCGTGCTGAAGCAGCCCGCGCCAGACTTGGCCCTCCGCACCGCCGACGGCGAGCTCGTCAAGCTGAGCGACTACCGCGGCAAGGTCGTGTGGATCAACTTCTGGGCGTCGTGGTGCATCCCCTGCAAGAAGGAGCTGCCGGACATCCAGAAGCTGAGTGACGAGTTCAGTAGCCGCGGCCTCGTCGTGCTCACCGTCAACTACCAGGAGGGCGTGCCCGACGCGAAGGACTTTTTCGCGCAACTGGGCGTCACGCTGCCGATCCTCATGGACAGCGGCAGCGTCTATAACGCCTACCGGTTGCGCGGCCTCCCCGATAGCTTCTTCGTCGACCGCAACGGCGTACTGCAGGCGCAGCAGTTCGGCTCGTTCACGCCGGAGACCATGCGCCAGCGCCTCGCGGCGGCCGGCATGCCGTAGGCGCGTGGTGAGGCCGCTACAGCAGGTTCTTTGCCACCTGCCCGCGCTGCACCACCAACCGCACGTTGTCCGCGTCCGCAAGTACGCCGATCTCTGATAGAGGATCGCCCGCCACCGCGATCACATCCGCGTCCTTGCCTGCCTCCACCGTGCCGATGCGGTCCGCCATGTTGAACAGCAGTGCATTCGTGCGCGTCGCGCTCACGATCGCCGCCATCGGCTCGAAATCCTTCGCCTTCTCCACCAGTTCCGCCGCTCGGCGCGACTGGCGCGGCCCCAGCAGGTCGGACCCGGAGCCGATAGGCACGCCCGCCGCCCGTGCCAGCTCCAGGCTGCCGCGCGTTTCGCCGCGCACCAGCTCCAGCTTGCGGCGGCTGAACTCCGGTAGCCCTTCCTCGCGCGCGAGCAACTCGAGGATCACCAGCGTGGGTACCAGGTACGCCTCTTGCTGCGCCATGCGCCGGGCCAGCGTCTCGTTGAGCATGCTCCCGTGCTCGATCGAGCGCACGCCCGCATCGAGCGCGTTGGCGATCGCCCCCGGCGTGTGGCAGTGCGCGAGCACGTACGTCCCGAACGCGCGTGCCTCGTGTACCGCCGCCGCCATCTCGTCCACGGTGAACTGCAGGCTCTCGAGCGGGTCGTTCGGCGACATCACGCCGCCCGAGGCCATCACCTTGATCTGCGTGGCGCCGCGCCTCAGCTGCGTGCGCGCCGCGCGGCGCACCTCGTCTACGCCGTCGCAGATCTCCGTGTGAGCGACAAGCCCCGCGATCGACGCCGGTGCTGCGTCGCTCCAGCGGCTGCGGTGGTCGCCGTGCCCACCCGTCTGCGAGAGGAACGAGCCGGATGGCAGGATGCGCGGCCCGGCGATCTCCCCGGCCGCCACCGCGAGCGCGTACGCCGGGTCTAGCCCGCCCGCATCGCGCACGGTCGTGAACCCCTCGTCCAGCGCGATCCTGATGTTCTCGACGACTTTCAGCACGTAGCTCACATGGCTCCCCGGCGGCTCGTCGTCTCCGGCCGCCGTGAGCCCGAAGTGGACGTGCGCGTCCGTCAGCCCCGGCAGCAGCCACAGTCCACTGCAGTCGATCACCTTGGCTTCGTCGCGTGCCACCGTACCCGCGTCCGCCACCCGCGTGATCCGGCCGCCCTCGATCAGCACGCTCATGTGCGGGCGCGGGTCTATGCCCGTGCCATCGATCAACGTCGCGTCGGTCAGGAGCAGTGCGCCCACGCCGCGCATTAGTACGTGCCCGGGCTGGTGATGCCCCGATAGAGGAGGAACTGGTGCGCGTCGATCCCCATCTGGAACGCGTAGTGCTTCAGGTCCGGAAACGCAAAGGTCTGCTCGTAGAGCGTCTTGCCGGACGCGTCGGTGACCGTGAATGTCTGCGGGAACTGGCCCGGCTTCACCGGCAACGTCTGCTGGGCATGCGGCTGAAACGTCGTCACGCGCCCGTCGCCGAACTTGAGGATCATCACCTGCGACGTCTGGTTCTCAAACGAGAGCCCGCGCTCCTTCCCCGCGACGCCGCCGAAGATCAGCCACGCCACCAGCCCGGTCATCGCCAGGCCGAAGAGCACCATTCCCACGACCAGACCCGTCCCGCCGGAAAGCCTACGCACGCTCCATCGCCTTGAGGCGCTCCTCGTCCAGTTCCACTCCCAGTCCCGGCCCGTCCGGCACGCGCAGATACCCATCCGCATCGATGCGCAGCGGCTCCCTCAGCATGAAGTCGCGATACTCCGGCACCCAGTTCGGCGGGTCATACGGAAACTCGATGAACGGGCAGTTCGGCACCGACGCCGCCACCTGCAGGTTTGCCGCGAGCCCCAGCCCGTTCGTCCACGTGTGCGGCGCGAACAGCAGTCCCGCCGCCTCCGCCATCCCCGCCACTTTCTTCGCCACCGTAATCCCGCCGGCGAACGTGCAGTCCGGCTGGTAGACATCTAGGCTCTTCTTGTCGAAGTACACCTGGAACTCGTGCAGCCCGGCGTTCAACTCTCCGCCCGCGATGCGCACCGTCGTGCTCGCACGCAGCTCCGCGAGCCCCTCGTAGTCGTACGCGTACAACGGCTCCTCGATCCAGAACACGTCGTAGCGCTCCAGCTCGCGCACCACCGCACGCGCAGCCTTGCGGTCCCACGCGCCCTCGCGCCGGTCGCCCGGCAGGTACCAGCCCCAGTTGCCGTCGACCATGATCGTCATCGTGTCGCCGACGGCTTTCCGCACCGCATCGAGCGTCTTCAAGTCCACCCGCCAGTCCGCGTTGTGAAAGCGCAGCTTCACCGCACGAAACCCCTCCGCTCGGATCCGCAGCACATCCTCCACGCGCTGCTCCAGCCCGTGGATCTCTCCGGTCGAGCAGTACGCCAGCAGCCGGTCGCTCTTGCCGCCCAGCAGCTTCGCCAGCGGCACCCCCGCCTTCTTCGCCGCGATGTCCCACAGCGCCACTTCGATCGGCCACGGCCGCCCCATGAAGTGAGCGATCCCGCGCAGCAGGTGCCAGTGCTCCTCGATCGCCAGCGGATCTTTCCCGACGAAGAGCCCCGCCACCGTGTTCAGCCGCGTCAGCACGCCCCCCGCGCCGATGCCCGTGATCCCCTCGTCGGTGTGGATCTCGACCACCGTGACGTCCTGGTGCCGCTCCGGGAACGGACGCCACGTTGGATGGAACGGGTGCTCCTCGTGCTCGAAGACGAAGCGGCGCGTCCGCACCTCGGTGATCTTCACGTAACTCTCGCTTTCCGAATCTGGCCGCCGCTTCGTACTGGAGCGTACCGCGCCGCGGCGCTGGGGGCGAAACCCTCCCCGCGAGCGCTCCGACACCCTTACTCCGGCCCGCCCACCCCTCAGCCCCCACGGCCGCCGGCCGATACTCCCCCGGCACCCTATGTGCCGGAGGTGCAGCATGAGCGCTATCGGAGACGCCCCGACCGGCGACGGCATCGACTGCCGTACGGTCGACGCACTCACGCAGGCGATGGCCGTCTGGGACGCGGAGAACCTGCATCACTGCCAGCGGACCGCCGCCTACGCCGCCTCCCTCTGCGCAGAGCTCGGCATTGAAGGCGAACAGGCGGAGGAGATCCGCGTCGGCGCCCTCCTCCACGATATCGGCAAGATGGCCGTGGACCTCGCCGTGCTCCGCAAGCCAGGCGGTTTCGACGCCCGCGAGCGCCAGGACGTCCAGGTGCACCCCGCAAGCGGCGCCGAGATCCTCGCCCGCCGCCTGCCCCAGGCCGTCGTCGATTGCGCGGAGTACCACCACGAACAGCCCGATGGCGCCGGCTACCCCCACGGCCTCCGCGCTGGCGAGATCCCCGTCGCGGCGCTGATCTGCCGCGTCGCCGACGTCCTCGATTCCCTCACCACCGCCCAGCCCTACCGCCCCGCCATGTCGCTGGAGCGTGCTCTCGCAGAGTTGTGCGATGGCGCTGGCACCCGATACGACGAGCGGGTCGTGGTCGCCCTCTTCGCTCAGATCGAGCGCCGCACCCTGCCCGCAGCGGCCTGACTGCCGCCTACCGGCGCAGTGTTGGCGATTCCGGAGCGTTCTTTTAGGCCCAGTTAATAGGCGCTTAACACCGGACGTCTATGATGCGGCTGTAGGGAAAACGTGCTCGACCTCCTGCACGTAGGGACTGCCTCAAGGGCCGGGGCGCTCACAACCCACCCACAACAGACTCAGCGCTCCGGCCCCGACCTCCAAGTCTGCACCGCTGAATCGCGAGGGCCCCGCCCTCGCGAATTAGCTTC
>DASQHL010000188.1:0-16133 GCA_035632115.1 Dehalococcoidia bacterium
GTGGAGTTCGATGGCAACCTCGGCTGCGTCATCGGCGCCGGCGGCGGCAGCCTGACGATCTTCGACGCGCTCCGCAAGCACGGAGGCCGCCCGGCCAACTACTGCGAGATCGGCGGCAACCCGAGCGTCAAGAAGGCGTGCGAGCTGACGAAGCTGATCCTCAGCAAGCCGGGCGTCGAGAAGATCTGCGTGATCATGAACGTCGTCAGCAACACGCGCGTGGACATCGTGGCGCGCGGCGTGATCAAGGGCGTCGTGGAGTCCGGATACGACCCGGCCGAGAAGATCGCCATCTTCCGCATCCCCGGATCGTGGGAAGAAGAAGGCTACAAGATCCTGGAGAAGTACGGCGTGGACTACGCCGACCGCACCGTCCCCATGTCGGAGGCCGCGCGCCGCGCGGTGGAGAAGGTGAAGAGGTAGTGTCCATCCTCGTCGACGAAAACACCACCTTCATCATCCAGGGGATCACCGGCCGCGAGGCCGTCAGCATGACCCGCGAGTGCCTCGATTACGGCGCCAGGGTCGTCGGCGGCGTGACACCCGGCCGTGGCGGCCGCGACGTGCACGGCGTGCCCGTATACGACACCGTGCGTGAGGCCGTGGCGAAGGGCCGCGTCGATGCCTCCGTGCTCACCGTGCCGCCGGCGGCCATCCGCGACGCCGCCTTCGAGGCGATCGAGCACGGCATCAAGCTGCTGGTGATCGTCACCGAGCGCATCCCGCGGCTCGAAGTGGCGCAGATCGTCGAGTTGGCGGCCCGGCATGGGTCCCGCCTCATCGGCCCCAACTGCCTCGGCGTCATGTCGCCCGGCAAGACCCGCGTTGGCGGCATGGGCGGCTCCGCCGTGGCGGCGCGCAAGGCATACCAGCCGGGCCCCGTCGGCATCATGTCGCGCTCCGGCGGCATGACGACCGAGATCGCTAACGCCCTCACGGCCGCCGGCCTCGGCCAGAGCACCGCCGTCAGCATCGGCGGCGACGCGATCGTCGGTTCGACCTACGCCGAGCTGATGCCGCTGTTCGAGGCGGATCCCGACACGAAGGCGATCGCTATCTACTCCGAGCCCGGTGGCCCGATGGAAGCGCAGCTGGCGAAATACGTCAGGGAGACCAAATCGCGCCTGCCGATCGTCGCCTTCATGGCCGGACGGTTCATGGATGAGATGCCAGGCATGCGCTTCGGCCACGCCGGCACGATCGTCGAAGGGCGCGCGGACACGACCGCCGAGAAGATCGCCCGCATGAAGGACGCCGGCATCTCCGTGGCCGAGGAGATCGCCGATATCCCGGGGCTGGTGAAGCAGAGGCTGGCTGGTCGCTAGTCGCCGGCAGCTGACGACCGTTGGCTCGCCGACGTTGGTCGAACCGCAGATGATAAAGATGAGATGGAGACTGGCTGTTCGATGACCCCACCGACAACCGACAACCGACAACCGACAACCGCCTCCGGCATGTTCATCCGGGTCGAAGTCGACGACCCCGTCGCATCGGACGCCGCGGCGGCGAAGCAGTTGGCTGCCGTCTGCCCGGTCGACATCTTCTCGGCTGACGGCGGCCGCGTGTCCATCGTGGAACAGAACCTCGACGAGTGCATCCTGTGCGCCCTCTGCCTCGCGGTTGGCCCCAGGGATGCCGTCCGCGTCCTGCGCCTGTACGACAACGGCGCGCCGCTCGCGCCGGGGTAGTCGAAGCGCGGCGACCTGGGCGCCAGCGATGTACCGCCTCCGTGAGCGGGGTGCGCGGATGAGGCCGCGAGCGGCGGGCAGTTCTGCCGGTTAGATAAACGTCGAGATCGTCTTCCGCTCCGCGTCCGCCACGCCCGTGCGGATCGCGGCGGCTGCCACGTCCTTCGCCACCGTCTTGAACACCGTCGGGTGGAACACGCTGGGGATCACGTACTCGGCGCTCAGCTCGTTCCGTGGGACCGCCGCGGCGATCGCCTCCGCCGCCGCCAGCTTCATCTCCTCGTTGATCTCCCGCGCGCGCACGTCCAGCACGCCGCGGAAGAGGCCGGGGAAGCAGAGCACATTGTTGATCTGGTTCGGGAAGTCGCTGCGGCCCGTCGCCATGACCGCGACGTGCGCCGCCGCCAGCTCCGGACGGATCTCCGGGTCCGGGTTCGCCATCGCCATGACGATCGGGTCGCGGTTCATCTTCTTGATGTCGTCGAGCGTGATCATGTTCGGCCCGGCGACGCCGAGGAACAGATCGGCGCCCTCCATCGCGTCGCTGACCGAGCCGCTCAGCCCCTCAAGGTTCGTATTGTCGGCGAACCACTCCTTCATGAAGTTCATGTTCTCCGTCCGCCCCTTGTGGATGATCCCCGTGCGGTCCACGCCGACGATGTTCTTGACGCCGGCAGCCATCAGCATCTTGGAACAGGCGACCCCGGCCGCGCCCACGCCCAGCACCACCACCTTCAAGTCCTGCGGCTCCTTCTTCACAAGGCGCAGCGCGTTCAGCAGCGCGGCCAGCACCACCACCGCGGTGCCGTGCTGGTCGTCGTGGAAAACCGGGATGTCCAGCTCGCGCTTCAGCTTCTCCTCGATGTAGAAGCAGCGCGGCGCCGAGATGTCCTCGAGGTTGATGCCGCCGAACCCCGGAGCGATCGCCTTCACGATCGCGACGATCTCGTCCGGATCCTTGGTGTCCAGGCAGATCGGCCAGGCGTCGACCCCGCCGAACGCCTTGAACAGCATCGCCTTGCCTTCCATCACCGGCATGGCCGCCTTCGGCCCGAGGTCGCCGAGTCCGAGGATCGCGGTCCCGTCGCTCACCACCGCCACCGTGTTCCCCTTGATCGTCATCGAGTACGCCAGGTCCGGATCCTTGTCGATCGCCAGGCACACCCGCGCAACCCCCGGCGTGTACACAACCGAAAGGTCGCGCCGCGTGGTCACCGGCACCTTGTTCCGGATCTCGATCTTGCCGCCGCGGTGGCTGAGGAACACCCGGTCCGCCACGTTCTTGACGCTGATTCCCCGCTGCGCCTTCACGTGCTCCACGATCTCCCGCGCGTGGTCGCTGTCGCGCGCCTGCACGCTGATCTCGCGCAGGATCGTCGTGCCCGTCGATTTGATCACGTCGATGTCGCCGATGTTCCCGCCGCAGTCGCCTACCGCCGTGGCGATGCGCGCCAGCATGCCCGGCTTGTTCGGGTACTGCGCCTGGAAACTGAAGGTGTAGGTCGCCGCCGGGAGGTCGCCCCGTGCGCCGTTCTTGCGTGCCATGATGATTCTCCTCCTCCGCGATCGGCACGGTATTCTAGGCGCGGCCAATGGTTACGGCTAGTTGTCACATGGCCTTTCTATATGTGCCGGGCGTCGCCTCTATACGTAGCGGCCTTGCTCCTCAGCCCCGCCCGGCGTACCGTCGATCTCGCTGCAGGATTCGTCCAGACGGGAGGGCATCGGCTATGGCGGCACCAGACACCGGACGCGTTACGATCGAGTACGACGTGGTCGTCGGCCGCGCCGGCAATCGCGGCCTCAGGGCCAACGTCTACATGCCTCCGCAGCCCGGCCCCGGCCGGCCCGCGCTCCTGCTGGTCCACGGCGGCGGCTGGGTGTCCGGCGATCGCTCCCAGCTCCACGGGTACGGCATCCTCATCGGCCGCCTCGGCTACGTCTGCGTCGCCACCGAATACCGCCTCGCCGGCGAGGCGCCGTGGCCCGCCCAGCTGCACGATGTCAAGACGGCCCTCCGCTGGATGCGCGCGAACGCCGCCACCCTCGGCATCGACCCGGCGAAGATCGCGGTCTCCGGCAACTCCGCCGGCGCCCACCTTTCGCTCATGCTGGCGGGCACGCCGAACGTTCCCAGCTTTGAGGGCGACGGCGGTCACGCGGGCATCTCGACCGATGTCGCGGCCTCAATCGCTTTCTACGGCCCCGCCCAGCTCTACGAGCCCGGCCAGCCGTTGAGCAGGGAACTCGAGTTCCTCTTCGGCAAGGGCTACTCCGAGGAGACCGCCCGCGCCGCGAGCCCCGTGACCTACGCTGCCGCCGCTTTCCCGCCGACACTCCTCATCACTGGTAACAAGGACGAACTCGTCCCCGTCGAATCTTCCTTCCGCATGTACCGCGCGCTCACCTCCGCCGGCGCCGCCGCCGAGCTCCACGTGTACGAGGGCGCCCCCCACGCCTTCGACGCGGAGCCCCGGTACGGGCGTCAGTGCGCGTCGATCATGGCGCTCTTCCTAGACCGCCATGTCCGGAACCCGAGCGCCTCCAATGCGGCCGCCTCCGCCGACACGCCCAGCGCCGTCGAGGCCGGCGGTGGCGCCGCCGGGCGCGCCGCCTCGTAACCACGCGCATCGGATTGCGACTCGCATCCAACGGCACCCCCCGTTCGGTCCCCCGAATCGTCCGATCGGCCATCGTTTCGCCGGTCGCGCCGCAGCTAGGCTGAGCGTGGGGCAAAAGCAGCACGCGGAGGTGTGCCATGGCAACCAACGGACAGACGGACGTGACCACCCGGGGGCCGGCGTTCCCTGACTTCGGCGATCTGCACGACCTGTTGCGATTCGAAAATCGCTGGCCGTTCGCCCGCGAATTTCCGCGCGTGTTTCGCTCGCTCGAGCGGCAGTCCCCAGCTGTCGACGTGTTCGAGCGAGATGGGAGGATCGTCGTGAAGGCGGAGATGCCGGGCATCGACCCAGCCAAGATCGAAGTCGCCGTCATTGCCGGCGAGCTGCGCATCAGCGGCGAGCGGCACGAGGAGAAGGAGGTCAAGGAAGAGCAATACTACCGCTGCGAGAGGACCTTCGGTCGCATCCACCGCACCCTGACGCTCCCTGAAGGCTGCGACACAGAGCACATTGAGGCCAGGGCACGCAACGGCGTGCTTGAGGTCGTGCTGCCACGCAAGCAGCCTTCCGGAATCAGGAAGGTGGAGGTGAAACAGGCCTGACCGCAGCCTCCTTCACTCAGGCAAGCGCCCGGCACCCCTCGTTCGGGCGCTTCGCCGTCTGTGCCGCGGCCCTATCCCGAGTACGTCCAGCCCAGGTCGTCGTCGCGCAACGGCTTGCCGTGGTTGATCTGGCCCCCGTCGACGACACGCGCGACGACGAGCGTGTGGTCGCCGGTTGGCAGCCCGCCCTCCACCTCGCACTCGTACCATGCCAGCGCGTCGCGCAGGATCGGGCACCCCGTCGACATCGTCCGGTGCGGCACCCCTGCCAGCTTGTCGATCGTCCCGGCGCCCCCCGCGCTCCGCCCCTGGATCTTCGCACGATGTGCAGGTTGCAGGAACGAAGCCACGAGCTCCACGCTGTCCTCCCCCATCACGTTGACGCTGAACACCCGCGTCTCTCGGATGTTCGCCAGTGTCCGCGCATCTTGCTCCAGCGAAAGTGCCACCATCCGCGGCTTGAACGACACCTGCATCAGCCAGTGCGCCGCCATCACGTTCATGCCGGCCGGCCCGTGCGACCCGATCACGTACATGCCGTAGTTCATCATGTCCAGCGCGACCCGGGCGTCTTCCTCTGCCACAACACTCCCTCGGCGCGAGCATCTACCGCCGCGATCGATTGTAGCCATTGCCACCGTCTCGCGCGGGCGATGCGCGACGAGCGCCCGCCCCGCCCGCACGGCGCAGCCGCTTGACAGGACCTTCCTGTCCGGGATAGTTTGTCTCAGGCGAAATATTGGCCGTACCCGAAGCACTGGAGATCGCCACATGACGCAGGATCCTTCGCCCCCGCCCGGCTCCGTCATCTTCGGCGAGGAGATGGGCGAGAACCCGTACCCCATGTACGCCGTGCTCCGGGCGAACTCCCCCGTGGCGCCGCTCCCGAACGGCCTCTGGGCTGTCGCGCTCTACGAAGATGTCGTCCGCATCCTGCGCGACCCGGGGACCTTCTCCTCGGTCGTCTCCGCCGATGCCATGGCCGGCGGCGAGGTCCTCCCGAGCATGATCTTCAACGACCCGCCCATGCACACCCGCCTGCGCGGCCTCATCTCCAGCGCCTTCACCCCCCGCACGGTCGAGCTGCAGCGCGAAGCGGTCGAGGCGTACTGCCGCCGCCTCGTCGACCACATGCTCCGGCAGGAGTCGTGCGATCTCGTCGCCGAGCTGGCGTACCCGCTCCCCGTCATGGTGATCGCCAACATGCTCGGCGTCGCCGATGGCGACATGGCCACCTTCAAGCGCTGGTCCGACGCTATCATCCAGAACGTCGGCACGTCGCTGATCATGGGCGACACCGGCGCCATCGACGACATCAACGTCGAATTCGACGCCTACTTCAAAGCGCGGCTCGACAAGCTCCGCGTCGAGCCGGAGGACAACCTGCTCAGCGGCCTCGTCCACGCCGAGACCGAAGAGGGCCGCCTCAGCGAGTCGGATCTCCTCGTCATCTGCCGCCTCCTCCTCGTCGCCGGCAATGAGACCACGACCGGGCTGATCATCAACTCCATCCGCGTCTTCTCGGAGTTCCCGGAGGTGCTCACGCGACTCAAGCGCGACATGGCCCTGATCCCCTCCGCCATTGAGGAGATCCTCCGCTACTACGCGCCCTTCCAGGCGACGTTCCGCCGCGCCACGCGCGATGTCGAGGTGCACGGCGTCACTATCCCGAAGGACAACCGACTCGTCGTGCTGCTCGCCTCCGCGAACCGCGACCCCGCCGTCTTCGACCGTCCCGACGAGGTGGTGATCGACCGCGAGCCGAACCGCCACGTCTCCTTCGGCATGGGGATCCACTACTGCCTGGGCGCGCCGCTCGCCCGTCTCGAAGGCGCGATCGCCCTTCAGACACTGCTCCCGCGCATCGAGCGGGTCGAGGTCACCGATACCGACGCCGGCGCGCTGCTCCGCCCGGGTGGCCCGGATGCCCTCCACGTGCGCTTCCAGCTCGACCGCGCGTCCGTGCCGGCCTAAGCCGCGCCCGGCGCCAGTGCCCGCAGCATCTCCACCGACTGCTCGGCGCGCCCCGCCGGGTCGGCCGCAGTGGGGATGAAGTTCAGCACCGGCACAGTGACGCCCGCGTCGACGTACGCCTGGATCTTGCGCCGGCACGTCGCCGCGTCGCCGTAGACCAGCAGGTCGTCGATCGCCTGGCGGGGGATCGCCGCGGTCGCCGCCTTGCGGTCGCCGGCGCCCCACGCGTCCCACATCGGCCGAAGCGCGTCCCCGCGCCCGAGCCACTCGTGGAACTGAGCGTACACCGGGACGTTGAGATACGCCGCGATCATCCGCCGCCCCAGGAAGTCGATGACCGGCTCCTCGTCTCGCATGCAGACGAAGATCCGGCACACGATCTCCACCTGCTCCGGGTCGCGCCCGGCCTTTGCGGCGCCGTCACGCGCCGCCGCTACGCAGCGCGGCACGTCCCCGGCTCCGAGCCAGTTGATGATCGCGCCATCCCCCTGTCCGCCCGCCAGGTGCAGCATGCGGCTGCGCAGCGCCGCGATGTAAATCGGCGGCGGCTCCACCAGCGCGCGCGACAGCTTCATGCCGTTGACCGTCACCGTGTCGAGCTGCGCCGTCACCTTCTCGCCCGCGAACGCCTGCCGCAGCACCGCCGCCACGTCCCGCACCCTGCGATACGGCTGCTCGAACGGCACACCATTCCACTGGCCGACGATCACCGACGACCCGGCGCCGATCCCCAGCGCGAACCGGCCCGGCGCCGCCTCCGCCAGCGCGTTCGCCGACATCGCCAGCGTCAGCGGTGACCGCGTGTACACGTTGGCGATCGCTGTGCCCAGCCGTAGCCGCTCCGTCCACGCAGCCGCTAGCGCCAGCGGCGTGAAACAGTCCACGCCGTCGATCTCGTACGACCACGCGTCGCTGTAGCCGAGCCGCTCAGCCTCCTGCAGCGCATCCTTGTGCGCGTGCAGCGGCAGTCCGTCGAAGGGGAACGTGAACCCGTACCGTGCCATCGCCGCATCATCGCCGAGCCCCGGCTTGTGATCCAGCGCCTCCCGTGGCGGCCCGCGGCGGCGCCCGGCATACTCAACGCGTAACGAAGGGAGCGTGACCATGGACGCCTACGCCGCGATCGTCACCAAGCGCGACACGCGCGCCTTCCTCGATCAGCCCGTGCCCGACGACGTCCTTCGCCGCATCCTCCAGGCCGGCCGCATGGCCGGCACTTCCAAGAACGTGCAGGCCTGCCGCTTCCTCGTCCTCGATGACCCGGCCGTCCGCCAGGAGATCGCCACGTGCGGCGACTTCGCGGCGTGGCTCCCCGCCGTCCCCCTCGCCATCGCCGTCGCCGTCTCGGACCGTGACACCCGCGCCGAGTTCGATGCCGGCCGCGCCGCCCAGAACATGATGGTCGCCGCGTGGGCCGATGGCGTCGCCTCCTGCCCCACGACCATGCACCGCGCCGACTGCGCCCGCGAGACGCTGGGGCTCCCCGCCGACTTCCATGTCAGCACCGTCGTCGGCTTCGGCTATCGCGCGAAGCCGCAGAAGCGTGTCGCCGAGGCGGCGCGGCTCCCCTTCGACGAGTACGTCCGCCGCAACCGTTGGTGACCGCCCCCGCGCCGATGATCCTCGTCTGCGGCACGGGGCGCTCCGGCACCAGCGCCGTCGCGCGCCTCCTGCACGAATCGGGCCTCGCCGTTGGCCACGATCTCATCCCCGCCGACGAGTTCAACCCCGAGGGCTATTACGAGGAGCGGCCCCTGATCCAGCTGGACGAGGCGATCCTCGCGGCAGTTGGCCTGCATCGCTGGTTCGCCACCGCCAGCCGCGACCAGCTGCTTCGCTCCGCCCGCGGTTACGCGCGGGAGATGCACGCCCTTGCCGCAACAGCTACACCGGCCTGGAAGGATCCGCGCTTCTGCTGGACGCTCGAAGCCTGGTTGGAGGTGCTCGAAGCGCCGCCCCGCATGCTCGTCTGCCTGCGTGCGCCGGGCGAGGTCGTCGCCTCCACCCTCCGCTACTACGGCCTCGCCGGCGACGAGGCCACCCGCGCCGCCGAGCACGTGTGGCGCACGCAGGCCGAGCGCCTCCTCGATGTGGTCGAGGCCTACCGCATCGACGCGCTCGCCGTCGAGTACGGCGCGCTGCTCACCAGCCCGGCGGAAGCCGTCGAGCCGATCGCCCGCTTCGTGGGCCGTCCGCTGGACGCCGCCCTGGTCCGGAGCGACCTCCGCCACCACGAAGCGGCGACAACACCGCCGCACCTTGCCGACCTCTACGCGCGGACGGCCATGCTCGGAGCGGACTGGCGCGTCACGTCTGGCGGCGCACCGTCAGCGTCAGCCCCTTCACCTTCGTGATCCGCACCGGCTCCCCGCTGGTGATCGGCCCGTCCTCGGAGATCGCCCGCCAGCGCTCCCCGTGGAGGAACACATAACCCGACGGGTTGAGGTCGGACCGCGCCACCGCCCGGTCTCCGATCATCGTCTGCAATCCAACGTGTGCTGGTGCGCGCCGCATCCGGATGATCGCGTTGATCACGGTGAAGAAGAACACCGCGAATCCCGCACCCATGCCCAGCACCAGCCAGCGCGACACCTGCGCCCCCGTGCCGGAGGTCAGCAACAACCCTCCCGCCACCAACGAGAGCACCCCACCCATCCCCAGCGCCCCGAAGCCGTGGACATACAGCTCCGCACCGAAGAACACGAACGCCAGCAGCACCAGCGCCACCCCCGCCCAGTTCACCGGCAGCGTCCCCAGCGCGAAGAACGCCAGCACCAGCGAGATCGCCCCGAACACACCCGGTGCGATGAACCCCGGGTGCAGGAACTCCAGCAGCAGCCCCAGCCCGCCGATCGCCAGCAGCACGAACGCGATGTTCGGGTCGCTCAGGATCAGGAGCCCCTGTTCGATCAGCGTCATGCTGTTCGTCACGCGCGGCGCCGTCTCCAGCCCGCTCAGCGCGACCGCCCGGTTGTCCACCTTCACCGTGCGCCCATCCGCTTGGCTCAGCAGGCTGTCCATGCCGTTCGCTGCGTAGTCGACGACGTGCAGCGCCACCGCCTCGCTCGTCGAGGCAGACACGCTCTGCCGCACCGCGCTCTCCGCCCAGGTGGCGTTGCGTCCGTGCGCGTCCGCGATGCTCCGTGCGTACGCTGCCGCGTTGTTCTCCACCTTCGTGCCCAGCGTGCCCGTGATGTCGCCCCCGCTCGAGCTCACCGGGTGCGCCGCGCCGATGCTCGTCCCCGGCGCCATCGCCGCCACGTGACCCGCCATCGTGATGAACGTCCCCGCCGATGCCGCCTGCGCGCCGCTTGGCGCCACCCACACGATCACCGGCACCTTCGCCCCCTGGATCCGCTGCACGATGTGCTCCATCGAACTTTGGAGCCCGCCCGGCGTGTCCAGCTTGATCACGACCGCCTTCGCGTGCGTGCGCTCCGCCTCGCCGATGCCACGGTCGATGTAGCGCGCCATCACGTCGTTCACGTCCGAATTGGCCGTCAGGATCTGCACCGCGCCCTGCTGGTGCACCTGCGTCGCGCACGAGGCCGTCACGACCGCCGCGAGCGCGAGGACGAGTACCAGCAGTCGCCACCGCCGTGGGCGCGGCCGGAAGGTCCTGGGCTGAAGCCCTGCGTGCATCGTGCGACACACTCCTCAGGACAGTATGACTCCGTTGCCTGTGCGTCACGCCAATGTCGGGTGAGCGCGATGAGCGGCGCGTCGCGCCGCGCTCCTTCCGCTGGACCGTCGCGCGTACGCCCGCCTGACTCAGCCCGCCGCGGCCGCCGCCGGCCCCGCGGCGGGTCGCCCCTCCGGCTGCACCAGCCGCAGCACGATCAGCGTCCCAACCATGCGCCCCACAGCCGAGAACGCGAACACCGCGCGGAAGCTGATCTGCGCAATGATCAGGCTGCCCACCAGCGGCCCCACGAACGCCGACGCGAACACGACGGTCTGAAACGCCGCTGCGTAACGCGCCCGTCGCGCCGGCGGCGCCATCACCATCACCATGTTCAGCACCGCCAGGTTGTACCCCGCCCAGAGCACGCCGCTGAATCCGTTCGGAAAGATCACCTGCCACGGCGCGTTGATGAACACCCACATCCCGGGCAGGAACGGGATCGTCAGCCCGCTCGCCACCAGCATCCATTTCGTCCCGCGCCGGTCCATCATCCGCCCCAGGTACACCAGCCCCGCTAACCCCGTGACCGATGGCAGCGCCGCCAGGAACCCGATCCACAGCGATGACGCGTGCAGCCGCTCCGCCAGGTACACGTTGAAGAACGGCCCCGCCGCCTGCAGAGCGATGTTCCAGGCCGCCGTCCCGGCCAGGTACCACACGAAGTTCCTGTCCGACAGGATCTCCGCCACGGCGCCGCGGCCGCCTTCGCGACGCTCTCGCGGCAGCACGTCGCGGTGGGGCGCTGGGTCCGGGATCCGCGCGTAGCACCACGTCGAGACGGCCGCCGCGCCCGTCGCCAGACCCCAGATGATCTGCCATCCGGCCAGCCCGCTGTACCGGTCCAGCAGGAACCCCGCCAGCGGCGCCGTCGCCAGCGCCGCCAGGCTCATGCCGAAGTTGCGTGATGCGAAGAATCGCCCCCGAATGCCCATCGGCACGACGTCCGCCGTCAGCGAAGTCCACGCCGGCACCGCGAAGTACCCCGCGAACGCCCGCAGCGACACCAGCCCGATCACAACCCAGATCGCTGTGTCGCCCGAGAAGAAAAACGGAACGAGAGCCAGGCACCCCAGCGCCACCCGGCTCAGCCCGCCGCCCGTCATCAGCACGATGCGCTTTCGGTGCCCCCAGCGCTCCACCAGCCGTGCCCCGGGGAAGAACGCCAGAGCCGCGGATAGGCTCCCCAGCGCGGCGATCAGCCCCACCTGCCCGTCGCTCCCGCCGAACGCCACGACGTACAGCCCCAGGTAGTTGACCAGCACCGTCTCCGGTACGTTCGCCCAGAACCCGTCCCACCAGAACGCGCGCATCCCGCGCTCCTGGTCCGCCGTCGGCCGCTCGTCCTGCGGCAGGTCGCTGGTCGCCGAGGCGAACGGACCCGGCACATCGGCGAACGGCGCCCGGAAGGCGCGGCGCCGCTGCGTGATGCGGGCGCCTCCCGCGTCACCCCCTCGCGCCGGCCCCTGATTCGGCTCTGCCATCGGCGAATTGTAGAAGCGTCGGCTGTTCGATAGAATGACGGCGTCCCCGCCCGAAACGGCGGGGACTTCTCAATCACGGAGCGCCCCATGCCCCAGGCCACGACGACGCAACGCTCGCGCGGCATGCGCGACCTCCTGCCGGAGGAGATGGATCGCCTCCGCGCCGTGGAGGACGCCTTCGCCGCTACCTGCCGCGCCTGGGGCTACCGCGAGATCCGCACGCCGTCGATCGAGCCGCTGCACCTGTTCACCTCCGCCGGTACGCTCTCGCCCCGCACCCTCGACCGCGTCTACTCCTTCCTCGACTGGGACGGCTGGAGCGGCGAGCGCGTCGTCCTCCGCCCGGATTCCACCATCCCCGCCGCTCGCCTCTACGCCGAGCGCCTCGACGGCGGCCGCGTGGCCAAGCTCTTCTACGCGCAGAACGTCTTTCGCTTCACTGACGACGGCTCCTCCCGCGAAGAGTGGCAGTGCGGCGTCGAGCTGATCGGCGATACCGGCCGCGCCGGCGATGCCGAATTGGCGCTCCTCGCCATCGAGGCGCTCCGTGCAATCGGAATAGATGACATAACGATCCGTCTCTCGCACGCCGGCCTGGTCCGCGCCGTCCTCGCCGCTGCCGGCCTGTCGCCGGACGAGCAGGCCGCCGCCTACGACCGCCTCCTCGATGGCGACCTGGCGATCGTGGACGACGTGGAGGCGCGGCTGCCCGGGCTCAACGCGCCGCTGCGTCTGCTCTTTGGCGTCGAAGGTACGGGTGGCGGCTTCATCGCCAACCTGCGCGGCACCCTGGCGGCCGCCATCCCGGCGCTCGCCTCGCCGCTCCACGAGCTCGCCTCGACCATCGCCGTCCTCGAAGCCCGCGGCTTCCAACCCCGGATCCAGCCCGTGCTCGCCCGCAGCTTCGAGTACTACTCCGGTCTCGTGATGAAGATCGATGCCGGCGGCAAGCGCGTCGCCATCGGCGGCCGCTACGACGAGCTGATCGGCCTCGTCGGGGGGCGCGCCGTCCCCGCGTCCGGCTTCGCGCTCTACCTCGGTTCGCTCCTCGAACTGCTGCCCGCGGCCCCGCCCGCGCCCGCACCGCGCGTCCTGCTGCAGGCGGACGGCGGCGATCCGGCGCTGCTCTCCACGCTCTACGACGCGGCGGATGTCCTGCGTGGCGCCGGCTTCCACGCCGAGACGGTCGACGGCATGCACACCGCCCCGACGCACCGGCTGACTCTCCGCGCCGCGCCGCCGCGCTTCTCCCTCTCCAGCCCCGGCGCCACCGCCGACCTCGAGCGCCTCGACGACGTCGTCGCCGCGCTGGAGCGCGCGCATTGATCCGCCTCGCGCTGCCCACGGGAGACCTGCGCAAGGACACCGCCGCACTGCTCGACACCGCCGGCATCGGCATCGAGGAGTACGCTGCCGGTTCGCGCGCCCTCCGCTTCCCCATGCTCGGCGGCGACGGCGTGGCGCGCGTCTTCCGCGAAAAAGACATCCCCGTGCAGGTCGCCCTCGGCAACTACGACGCCGGCATCTGCTCGATCTCCTGGGTGGAAGAGCTCGCGCAGCGCTTCCCCGGCCACCGCGTCGTGCGCGTGCGCGACCTGGGCTACGGGCTCCACTCGCTCTGGCTCGCCGCCGCGGGCGATGAGACGCAGATCCCCGTGCGGCTCGTCAGCGAATACCCGAACATCGCCGAGTCCGTCGCGCGCCGCCTGCGTCTCCCGCGCTATCGCGTCTTCCCCGTCTGGGGCGCGGCCGAAGCGTACCCGCCAGAGGACGCCGATGTCGCGATCATCGCCGCACCGGACGCCGCCGCCGTAGAGGCGCATGGCCTGCGCCCCCTGGCCCCCCTGCTCGATGCCTCGGCGTGGCTCATCGTCAACGGCGACAGTCTTGCGTCGCGCAACCTGGCGCGCCTCCTCGCGCGCCTGCTGGCCCTCAAGCCCGCGCCGCCGCGCTCCTCCGCGCTCAGCGTGCCTGCGTCGCTCGGACTCCGCCCCGCGCCCCCGGCACCGCCCCGTGCCCACCTCCGCCTCGCCCTCCCCGATGGTCACGCGCAGTCGCACACGGTCGCCGCCTTGCGTGCTGCCGGCATCAGCATCGCCGGATACGACGAAGGCCGGCCCCTGCGCCGCCCCGTGCTCGACGCCACTGGCGTGGACGTGAAGGTGGTCCGCCCCCAGGACATGCCACAACAGGTCGCGCTTGGCCAGTTCGACCTCGCCGTCACCGGCCGCGACTGGCTCTTCGATCACCTGGTGCAGTTCCCTTCCAGCCCGGTCGAGGAGGTGGCGGATCTGCGCCGGTCCCGCTACGGACTCGCCGCGATCGTCAAGGGCGTGCGCGCCGAGACCGTCGCCGGTGCCGTCGCTGAATGGCGTGCCCGCTCCGACGCGCCGATCCGCGTTGCGAGCGAATACCCCAACATCGCCGACCACTTCGCCCGTGAACGCCACCTCGGCCGCTACAGCGTCATCCCCATCGCCGGCGCCTCCGAAGGCTTCGTGCCCGATGACGCCGAGATTCTCATCGAGGGCATCGACACAGGATCGAGCGTCCGTGCGAATAAACTCACCGTGCTGGAGCGCTTCTTCGAATCGACGAACTGCGTCATCGCCAACAAGCAGCGCCCTGCTGGCGCTCTGAGGCCGCTGTTCGACGCCCTGCTCGAGCGCCTCGCCGCAGGTGCCGCCGAGCCTGTCGCCGCCGGAGGGGCCTGACCATGCCCGGCCTCCGTCTCCACCTCACCATCGCCCGCGACCTCGCCATCGACCTGCGCTCGCCCGTCGTCGACGACCAGCGCGGCGCCTACTACCTCGGCGCTACGACGCCGGACATCCGCGCCCTCACGCGCTGGGACCGCGAGCGCACGCACTTCTTCCGGCTCGATGAGTTCGGCGACCAGAGCGGCGTTCACCGTCTCTTCGAGCAACAGCCCGCCCTCCGTGACGCCGCCGCCCTCGATGCGCCAACCGCCGCCTTCATGGCCGGCTACATCTCGCACCTCGTGCTCGATGAGGACTACATCTGCGAGATCTACCGCCCCCTGTTCGGCGAGCGGTCACCCCTGGCCGGCGATGCGATGGCCGACGTCATGGACAAGACGCTGCAGTGGGACATTGAGCGCGCGGACTGCGAGGACGCCGTGAAGACGGCCGAGATCCGTGCCGCCCTCGCGGAGGCGGCGGTGGCGTTGAACGTGGAGTTCATCGCGCGCGAGACGTTGGCGCAGTGGCGCGATATCTCCGCCCAGACGCTGGCCGCGCAGCCGAGCGTCGATCGCCTGGTCCGCTTCCTCGCCCGCCGCATGCCGGAGATCCGCTTCGAGGACGAGGCGGCAGCCGCGCGCTTCGCCGAGCGCATCCCGGAGCTGCTCGCTCGCACGTGGGAGCACGTCGGCGAGGAGCGCGTCCGCGAGTACCTGCGCGACACGCGCACGCGCGCCCGCAACGCGATGACCGAGTACCTGTCGTGAGGATCGTGCACGGCGCCGATGAGGGCCGCCGCACGCTCCTGCGCCGCCGCTCCCTCGGAGAGACGGAGCTGCCGGAAGCCGTCCGCCGCATGAACGCCGAACTCTTCGGCGAGGATCTCCCCGTCGAGGCGCAGGTGCGCCGCATCATCGCCGACGTCCGCCGCGACGGCGATGCGGCGCTCGCCCGCTACACCCGCGCCTTCACCGGCGTCGAGCGCACCTCGTTCGAGATCCCCCGCGCCGAGATCGTCGCCGCCGTCGCCGCCGTCGACCCAGCACTCGTCGGTGCGTTGCGCGAGGCCGCGGCACACATCCGCGCCTATCACGAGCTCCAGCGCGAGCACTCCTCGCGCTCCTTCAGCGAGCGTGGCGTCGGCATGCAGGTGTGCGCCATCGAGCGCGTTGGCATGTACGTCCCCACCAGCCCCGGCGCCGTCTACCCGTCGTCGGTGCTGATGACCGCGATCCCAGCAAAGGTCGCCGGCGTCGACGAATTGAGCATGATGACCCCGGCCGGCGCGGACGGCGTCGTCGCGCCGCTCAAGCTCGCCGCCGCCGCCATCGCCGGCGTCGACCGCGTCTTCGCGGCCGGCGGCGCGGAGGGCATCGC
>DASQHL010000189.1:0-1630 GCA_035632115.1 Dehalococcoidia bacterium
GCGCGCTTCGCCGGCACGAGGCCGGATCTCAACCTGCTGCACGAGCTGCTCCACGACGCGGTGTCGAAGACGGTCTACAAGCAGACCCGCCGCCGCCCGATGGTGATTCCGGTGGTAACAGAAATATGAGCGGGAACCTCACGATTCCCTCTCACGCGCTCCCGCGATTACGTCGCGGGGACCCCAGTGGTAGCTGCTCTCCTTCCCGCTGTAGTGTTTTCCGAATTGGTAACTCCAGGCGGCGTTTGGCGAGAATGCAAAACAAAGTTGCAGCCGGGCTGAACCCGGCTGCCCCTGCCACGCTGGCTCTGATTTGAAGCTTCCGCCGCTGGCGCTTGTTGCGCCGAGTCTTTGTCCTCGCTGCGATCAGCCGGCGATGGTGCTCGACCACACCGACGGCGAGGGCCGGTGTGCGCACTGCGGGCTCCAGCTGCACCAGTGTGGAAACTGCCGCGGCGTCGCCGGACCGTTCGATCGCTTCTGCGGCTTCTGCGGCCACGAGATGGTCCGCGGCGAGACCCGGCCGCTGTGGTGGCGCCTGTGGTTCGTTGCCGCGCTGGTTCCGCTGGTTGCCGGCCTGATCTACGGGATCGCGCAGGCGCAAGTCCACAAGTAATCCCGCGGAGGGGACGCCGCTACGACGGGCGGTTGAGGCGGGCGCCGCACTCAACGCAGAAGCTGTGCCGGCCGAGGTTGTGATGCCCGCACGACGAGCAGACAAGCCGCCGCGGCGGGTCTGCCTGCAGCCAGCGCTCGTTCTCGCGGCGATACCAGATGCCGTCCTCGGGCCCGAGCATCCAGCGCCGTCCCTCGCTGTCCAGCACCGCGAGGTCGCGCACCGCCAGGCGGAAGGCGCGCGGAGGCAGATCGCCCGTGCGCCTCTCGTCGACCAGGGTCTTGTATTTGATCTCCGCTTCCGAAAACGGATCCACAGCCACGGGGAGAGAGTATCGCTCGCGCCTGCCGCTGCGGGCCAGGCCACGGAAGGCTCGTAGTAGAATCGGTTCGGCTCAAGGGCCCGCAGCATGCGTCGCACCACATCCCGAGGCACACGTCACTCCGCCAATGGCGCTCGACGCGCATCGTCTTCGCGCTCGCGCACCACGCGGAACAAGCGCTCCGCGCGTCCTCGTCTGACGCAGCGGCAGGTCCGCGAGATCTCCGGCGTGCTGCTCATACTCGTCGCGCTCCTCGGTCTGCTGGCGATCGCCAGCCACGCCGGCTCGATCCTCACGGGGATCCGTGACGGTCTCATCGCGACCTTCGACCGTGCGTGGTTCGTGCCCGTCGGAGCTGCGCTCGCGCTGGGTGCTTATCTGCTCTGGCCTAAGGCGCCGCGTCCCCGCGCCGTCGACATCGTCTCGGGCGCGGTGGCCGTGATGTCGCTCGTCGGCCTTTTCGGCTTGGCCGCCCATGCCGGCGGTTCAGTTGGGCGCACGATCGACGCCGCGACGACCGGACTCGTGGGGCCCGTCGGCGCGTGGGCGTTGTTGATCGCGCTGCTGCTGATCGGGCTCATCGTGACCGTCCACTTCAGCCCCGGGTCCCTCGTCGCCTCCGCGGTGGGCGCGGCGCGCGCCGCCTACGCCGAGCGGGTCCGCATCGACGGCCTGGTGGCGGTGCCGGCGGT
>DASQHL010000190.1:0-2768 GCA_035632115.1 Dehalococcoidia bacterium
GCCGCTGGACTACCCGCTGGGCAAAGCGGCGCGACACTGGCTGACACGCACGCTGGCGCCGCTGGAGGCGCCGCACGGGATCACGATCAATGCGGTGGCGCCCGGGCCGACGGCGCGTTTCACGGCCGCGGAGGCGCTGGCGGCGGTGCGTGGCGAGCGCACGGCGGACGCCGGCAACACTCCGCAGGACATCGCCGAGGTGGTGGCGTTCCTGTGCTCGGATGCGGCGGCGCGAGTCACGGGCGCAGTGGTGCCGATGCCCGGCGCGACGGCGGTGTGACGACACGCGGCACTCCGGCGACCACCGGGTGCGCGGCAGCGCGGTCGTCAGCCGACCAACGTCACCAGGTTCCGGAGCTTCTTCTCCCGCGCGAAGCGGGCGAGGTTGTCGAGGAAGATGGCCATCGAGCGCTCCATGTTGCGGGGCGAGAAGCCGGAGTTGTGGGGCGTGACGACGACGTTGGGTAGATCCCAGAGCGGGCTCGTCCGAGGCAGCGGCTCCACGGTGAAGACATCCAGGCAGGCGCCGGCGATCCAGCGCCCTTTGAGCGCGCGGACCAGCGCCGCTTCATCGATGATGCGGCCGCGGGCGACGTTGATCAGCGTCGCGGCGGGCTTCATTGCGCGCAGCTCCGCTTCGCCGATGAGCCCCTCGGTCTCCTTCGTGAGCGGGCAGGCGAGCACGACGAAGTCGCAGCGCTTGAGCATGGCGCGCAGGCGCCGGGCCGGCAGCATCTCATTGACGTAGCGGGCGGGCTTGCCGGAGCGGCGCACGCCCAGCACGGTCATGCCAAAGGCGTGCGCGAGACGCGCCACCTCGCCACCGATGGCGCCCGTGCCGACGATCCCCAGCGTTTGGCCGGTCAGTTCCGCCGTCTGGAACTGCGCCCACCCATGGCGGGCCTGCTGGTCGCGCCATTCGCCGATGCGTTTGGCGCGGTGCAGCATCATCGCGAGGACGTACTGGGCGATGGCGGGGGCCGATGCGCCGGAGGAGTTGGTGAGCAGCGTGCCGCGGTCAACCATGGCCTGGAAGGCGGGCGCATCGGTGCCGGCGCTGAAGGTGTGGAACCAGCGCAGGCCCTCCAGGCGGAAGACGGCCGGCAGCGCGAGGCGGCGCAGCTCCTCGTCCTGCCAGAGGTCCTCGGAGAAGCAGCAAACATCGGCGCGAGCGGGGTCGCCCTTCCAGCGAAGGGCGCCGCGCTGGACGGATGGCACGATGAGCCGCGCGCCCGGCGCAATCTTGCGGATGCGCGGGCCGTACTCGCGGGCGACGCGCGGGGAGACGACGATATTCATTGTTGCGAGAACCTAGAACTTAGAACCTAGAGCTGAGAACCTAGAACCGCGGAGCGAGAACCGCGAACCCGAGCTCAGGTTACAGAGGACCGGGGAGCACCGCTACCGGCGCCGCTCGCGGGCACGGAAGGCACGATGCAGCGGTTCGACGTACGAGGCGCCGGTGGTGAGGGCGATCTCGTCGACACCGGCGGCGGCGAAGGAGCGGCTGCGGGCGGTCAGGCGGTCCGCCGCGTGGGCAGCGTAGGCGGCGCGGGCGCGCGCGTCCGACGTGTCGACGAACGCGCGGGTGCCGGCCTCCGCGTCTGCGACCTCCAGCAGGCCGACATCGGGCAGCTCCGTCTCACAGGGGTCGCCGAGGGTGATGGCCAGCAGGTCGTGGCGGGCGGCGGCGGCGCGCAGGGAGCGCTCGAAGCCGGGGGCGAAGAAATCGCTCAGCGCGAACACGATGGCGCGGCGGCGGGCGACCCGCATCACGTAGGAAAGCGCTGCGGCGATGTCGGTGCCGCGGCCGGCCGGCTCCTCGTACAGCAGTTCGCGCAGCAGGCGCAGGACGTGCATGCGCCCTTTTCCGGGGGGGACGAAGCGCTCGACGCGGTCGCTGAACGTGATTAGGCCGACGCGGTCGTTGTTGGCGACGGCGGCGAAGGCGAGCGTCGCCGCGACCTCGGCGGCGAGCTGGCGCTTGCTCATGCGCGTTGTCGTAACCTGCAACGAGGCGCTGATATCGACGACGAGCAGCACGGTCAGCTCGCGCTCCTCGACGTATTTCTTGACGTAGGGTGCGCCCATGCGGGCGGTGACGTTCCAGTCGATCGCGCGCACGTCGTCGCCATGGTCGTAGGGCCGCACCTCCGAGAACTCGATGCCGCGCCCGCGGAAGACGCTGTGATACTCACCGAGGAAGGCGCTGACGACGAGGCGGCGGGCCTGGATCTCGAGCCGGCGGACGCGCGCGAGCATATCGGGCGGAATCGGCGGCACGGCGCCGGCGGGCATCAGAAGACGTCCGGCGATTCGGCGACGAACTGCCAGGGAATGCCGGCGTGGTCGCCCAGCCGCTCGCCCAGGGCGCGGATGCCGGGCGCCTCGGTCGCCTGGTGCGTGGCGAGGACGAGGTTCATGCCGCACTCCTTCGCGAACAGGCGCGTGAACATGCTGCCCTCGCCGGTCACGTAGGTATCGGCGCCCAGACGGCGTGCGGCGTCCATCTCCGCCGTGCCGCCGCCGGCGCCGGTGACGATGGCGACGCGCGCGCACGTCTTCGCGTGCTGGTGCGCCTCCACCTGCACGCCCAACGCCGCCGCAGCGCGCGCGATCAGCTCCGTGAACGACGCCGCGCCCGGCGTTCCGATGACGCCGCAGTTGCCGCCGTGGTACTCGCCGAAGGTGTCCGTGACCTCCACGCCGAGCAGGGCGGCGAGCACCCAGCCGTTGCCGAAGCGGGGCGCGCAATCGAGAGCGGCATG
>DASQHL010000191.1:0-3220 GCA_035632115.1 Dehalococcoidia bacterium
CAACATCTTCGGGGGCATGGCGCGGGTGGACGTGATCGCGCAGGGGATCATCGAAGCGCAGCGCCAGATGCCGGCGGCGATCCCGGTCGTGGCGCGGCTGGCGGGGACCAACGTGGAGGAGGGCGAGCGCCTGATCCGCGAAAGCGGCCTGCCGGTGATCCGGGCGGACGAGCTGGGCGACGCGGCGAAGAAGGCCGTCGAAGCTGCGCGGGCGGCGGCGTAGGCGTGCCCGCGCCCTCCGGCGACGCCGTGCGCGCGGCTGTGGCCGCGTACTACGCGGCTGTGAGCGCGGGCGAGATCGAGGCGGCGGTGGCGATGTTCGCGGCGGACGCGCGGATGCTGGACCCGGTCGGGGCTCCGGCGGCGGAGAACGCCGAGCAGCGGCGGCAGCGCTACGCCGGCATCAGCGCCATGTTTGAGACGTTTCGCGTCGAGCCGTCGTTCGTCGCGGTTTGTGGCGCAGAGGCGGCGGCGCGTTGGAGTGCCGTAGGGCGCACGCGAGCGGGCCGCGACGTGACGTTCGACGGCATCAGCACCTTCGTCTTCGACGCTGACGGGCGGATTGCGGCGATGTCGGCGTACTGGGAGATGGCTGCCGTGGTCGCCGCGCTCCAAGCGTGAGGCCGTTCGCGCGATCCCGGCGCTCGCCCGAACCGCCGCCGGTTGCTACGATCGCGCGGCGGGTGGCGCGGCCGTGACCGCCACACCCGGCTTCCAGGGAGTCTTGGATCGATGAGCGTACTCGTCAACAGGGACACGCGCGTCGTGGTGCAGGGCATCACGGGCAAGGAAGGCAGCGCGCAGACGCAGCGCTGCATCGACTACGGCACGAAGGTGGTGGCAGGGGTGACGCCGGGCCGGGGCGGCGAGACGACCGAGCACGGCGTGCCGGTGTTCAACACCGTCGCTCAGGCCGTGGCCGCGACAGGCGCCGACTGCTCGCTGATCTTCGTGCCGCCGCCCTTCGCCGCGGACGCGATCCTGGAGGCGGCCGATGCGGGGCTGCCGCTGGCCGTCTGCATCACGGAGGGCATCCCGACGCTGGACATGGTGCAGGTGAAGCGCGCGCTGACCGGCGGCCGCACGCGCCTCATTGGCCCGAACTGCCCGGGCGTGATCACCGCGGGCGAGTGCCGCGTCGGCATCATGCCGGGGCACGTGTTCTCCCCCGGCAGCGTCGGCGTCGTGTCGCGCAGCGGGACGCTGGTGTACGAGGCGGTGGATCAGCTCACGCGGCGCGGCATCGGACAGTCGACGTGCATCGGTGTGGGCGGCGACCCGATCATCGGCACGGTACAGCGCGAGGCGCTGGAACTGCTGAACAATGACCCGGACACGGCGGCGATCGTGCTGATCGGCGAGATCGGGGGCAGCGCGGAGCAGGAAGCGGCCGAGTACATCAAGAAGCACGTGACGAAGCCGGTGATCGCGTTCATCGCCGGGGCGACGGCGCCGGCCGGGCGGCGGATGGGGCACGCCGGCGCGATCATCTCCGGGAACACGGGCACCGCCGCGTCGAAGAAGGCGGCGCTCGCTGCGGCGGGCGTGACGGTCAGCGAGTCTCCGGCAGAGATCGGGGCCACGACCGAGCGCGTCCTGCGCGAGCGCGGGCTGCTGTAGCGGTCAGCCGTCAGCCGTCAGTGGTCAGCATTCGGCAATGAGTTGGGGGACCGGCTTGAAGGACTTCCGCGATCTTCAGGTTTGGGAGAAGTCTCACAGACTCGTCTTGGCCGTTTACCCCGCTACAAAATCCTTCCCGCGCGACGAGCTGTTCGGACTGACAAGTCAGATCCGCCGAAGCGCGTCATCGATACCGGCGAACATCGCCGAAGGGTGCGGTCGCAGGACGTCAGCCGACTTTGCGCGGTCGCTTCAGATAGCTATGGGTTCTGCGAGCGAGTTGGAGTATCACCTTCTGATGAGCCGCGACCTCGGGTATCTTGACGCGGCCACCTATCAACAGCTGGACGCCCAGGTCGTCGAAGTCAAGCGCATGCTCGCCGCGCTGATCGGTACGCTCCATGCGGGCAGCCCGCGGCGCGGGACTGGGAGCTGATGGCTGAATGCTGAGAGCTGATTGCTGAGAGCTGATTACTGATGGGCGACCGCTGAAGTGCCCGCGCTCGCCGTGGGGTTGCTGCTCGCCGCCGCCGTCGCGCACGCGAGCTGGAACTACGTGGCCAAGGGCGCGAACGGCAGCGCGCCGTTCATCTTCTGCTTCACGCTCTTCTCGGAGATCCTCTACCTGCCGCTGACGATCGCGTTGCTCGTGTGGGTGCGTCCGGCGCTGGGGCCGGAAGTGCTGGCGTTCGCCGCGGTCTCCGGGTCGCTGCACGCGGCGTACTTCCTGCTGCTCAACAGGGGGTACGCGATAGGTGACCTCTCGGTGGTGTACCCTCTCGCCCGCGGGACGGGGCCGGCGCTCTCAGTCGTCGGTGCGATCGTGATCTTCGGGGAGCGGCCGTCGGCGGTGGCGCTGGCAGGCGCCGCGATGGTGGTGGCCGGCATCGTGGTCATGACGTGGTCGCCGGGAAGCCGCCGCACGGCGGAGCTGGGCCGCTCGGTCCTGTTCGCGCTCGCGACGGGGGCGATGATCGCCGCGTACACGTTGTGGGACAACCAGGGCGTAACGATGACGACGCCGATCGTGTACTCGTATTTCCTGGAGCTGATGCAGCTGGCGCTGTTCGCGCCGTTCGTGCTGGGCTCGGCGGTGCGGCGGAGTGATGTCGGCCGCATCCTGCGCGAGCAGCGGCTGGCGGGGGGCGTGATCGGCGTGCTCAGCCCGGGCGCCTACATCCTGGTGCTGGTCGCGCTGACCCTGGCGCCGGTGAGCTACGTGGCGCCCGCACGCGAGATCAGCATCCTGTTCGGGGCGATCCTGGGGCTGCGGTTGCTGGGCGAGTCGGACGCGCCGCGGCGGCTGGCAGGGGCGGCGGCGATCGTGGCCGGCGTCTTCGCGCTGGCGCTGGGGTGACAGCAGTCCGCCGCCAGCCGCTGCTCGGGGGCACGCTCGCTTAGACTGATGCGTATGGACGCTGAGCTGACCCGCGTGCTGGAGCGCATGGACGCCGAGCGCCGTCGCCTGGTCGCGGTGGTGGCGCCGCTCTCGGCGGAGGACCTCGGACGCGGGCGGCCGGGCGGGTGGACGCTCGGGCGCGTGCTGCACCACGTCATCGAAGCGGAAGCGATCTACACGAAGCTGCTCGCCCACCAGCGG